>JBIOWC010000081.1:0-5997 GCA_044868105.1 Blastocatellia bacterium | reverse complement strand
AGAGGTGATTCCCGTGCTTGAGCGGGTTGCCCAAACGGATGCGAATTCAGATGTTCGTGATGCCGCAATTAATTCAATCGAGCAAATCAAATCCCAGGAGCGCATCAAACAATCGGAAAATCAACGTAAGAATTGACCAGGATACCGGTTCCGGTTCAAATGACTTTTCAATAAGCTTTCGTGTATAGTCAGATTTCAGCTTACTTTATTTGTCTAAATGATTATGAAAAAAAACGCCCTGATTCTTCTTATTTCAATTTCATTCTGTAGTTTAATAGGATGCCAAAGCGGCGCAGATTCAAGCGGTGGTAAAAGTACACCATCACCAGCCACTGCGAATGCCAACAACCCGCAGCCTCAGGACAGTAACGCGAATCAAAATGCGGAGATTCCACCGATGGTCACGCCTTCACAGCGACAAACTGCCGGAGTGGCCAAGGATTCCCCGCAATGGCTTTTACAGGGGACCTATGCGATTGCCGAAGTTCATCACGAAGGCATCGTTGATATGATTAAAGCCGACACCACCACGGAGATAGTTTTCAAACCGCCCGCCTCTTTTTCGCGCCTCTCAAAAAAGGATGGCAGGGTTTACCATACCGACAGCGGGCAATATGCTATCGAAGGCGATACCTTGATTTTGCAAATTGTGTTGTCGAACAAACAGATTCAACAACCGGCGGTTCAAAAACGGCATAAGTTTTCCATTTCCCCTGACGGGAATGAATTCAAACTGACTTCAGATAAAAACAACACGGCGGTTTTTCGACGTATCAGTCAATGATTCAGTCGGCGATTAATCGAAGAAGGGATTGAAAAAATGACCGGTAAATTGCTCTCAATGGCTCTTAGTTTTACTTTGCTGATCGCTTTTGTTAGTGCTCGCAGCTGGCAAAAACTTTTTGATGGGAAGACCATGAAGGGGTGGCGATTAATGGCGGTCCACGGCGGACGCGGCGGAATTTGGGTTGTTGAAAATGGCGCCTTGGTCGCTGACCAGGACAAAGACCACACGGGTGGGTTGATTGGCACAGAAAAAAAATATTCCGATTTTGAAATCGAACTGGAGTTCCAAGCCGATTATCCGGTTGATACGGGACTCTTCCTGCGCACCCGCGAGGACGGCATGGGCTATCAAATTACCATTGATTACCGCGATGACGGATTTGTCGGCAGTCTTTATGCGCCGGCCGCCGGTAATTTTCTGGTGCAGTATGCGGATTGGCAAAAGGCTTATAAAAAAGCGGGCTGGAATAAGTTGCGCGCACGAATTGAAGGACAACCAGCGCATCTCACGGCCTGGTTGAACGAAGTAAAAACCATTGATTTTACGGACACCAAAGACCGCTATCCGCGAGAAGGCTATATTGGATTACAAGTTCATGGCGGCGCCGGCGCTTGGGGAGAAAAGAGCAAAGCGCGATTTAAAAATATCAAGATTAACGAACTGGTTCCTTAGCCAGGCGACATTTTCCTTTTAAGACTTTTCGTCATCACTCAGGTTGCGTTATTATTTGCTAAAGTGATTGAAAGTTTTTGTAGAGCTTCATTCCGCTCGACAAAAAAACAATTCACGAGATGGTCAAGGGAGCAGGAGTTATGCGAGCCTATGATGGTATAAAGGCAGAGCGCGGGGTTCATTTAGAATCGCCGGATTTTCTCGAACGCTCTCGTCAATTACTTGCCAAAAATAATTCCGTACAAATCTGCATGAGTGGTGGCAGTATGCGCCCGACAATCGAAGATGGCGATGTGGTAACCATCGAGCCGATTGTTGACGGCAAAATCAATCAGGGTGATGTGGTCTTATACCAAAGCCGATATGATACGGCGGTCATTCACCGGGTCATAAAAATTGAACGCACAGCAGGTGAAAAGACCATCACGACTCGCGGCGATGCCTCTTCACATAATGACCTTTCAGTCTCGATGGATAAAGTATTAGGGCGTGTCAAGAATATCGAACGCGCCGGTGAATCCATTAAAGTTTCGCGTCCGAAAAATTCTTTTTCAATCTGGCTTCGCGATTTTTGGAAACGCTTGAAATTCTGGACTAAAGAATAAAGTGTTGAAGTTGCGGCATCGGTAATTTATTCTCTTCTTGAAAACTGTATTGCCCCTGTTTAATCCAATCTGCAATCCTCTTCTCCGACCCTAAAAAATTAGGGAGATACATGCTCCGGTTATGAGTTTTTTATTTGATAATTATTCTCAGCAGGATGTCGAAGCGCTGTACGACAACCTCATCGAGACTCTGCCAGCCATTATTTACCTTGCCAAACCGGAACCACCCTTTGCCACTATCCATCTACAGGTCAACGCCAAATGTTTGGGTTATAGCGCAGACGAATGGTTGAGTCGTTCCGATTTTCGCACCACGATACTTCATCCCGGCGATAGAGAATGGGTATTGGAAAAAGCTGGGAATCTAGACAACGAGCAGGGAATTATGACGATTGAATATCGGGTCTATGGTAAAAACGGCAAGGTTTATTGGCTTCAAGAGGCGAGCCGGTTAGTCTTTGGAAAAGACAAAACGCCGCTCTGCCGACAAGGCGTGTTGATTGATATAACTGAAAAGAAGATTGCCGAACTGGAACGCGAAGAGTTGGTCAGCAAACTTCAAGCTGCCCTGGCTGAAATTAGAACCTTAAACGGCTTAATTCCCATTTGTACTTATTGCAGCAAAGTAAGAAACGATAAGTACTACTGGCAGGATTTAGAAAAATATATGAGTGAAAAGCTGGTTACAAAATTCAGCAACAGTATCTGCCCGGATTGTTTTCAAAACGTCAAGAACCGGTTAAGTGGCATCACCCAGAAACTCCAAACCCACTGCGACCAACACTCTTTAGAGCCCCACCCCTAAGCAACGCAAAAATCTGGGCGAAAGCGCGCCGCCATCAGCGGACCTCTCAAGATATTATTTTTCCCTGATAAAGCAGGACAAGGATAGCTACACCCAGAAGTATTCGATAAATCACAAAAACGACGGTGCTGTTATTTTGCAAAAATTTCAGTAAGAATGCGATTGCCCCATAGCCGGAGATACCAGCTGCGATGGTGGCCACCGCAAGCGTTGTCGGGCTGGTGTGAGTTGATTGTAAGGCTTTCGGAAGTTCGAGCAGACCACTTGCTCCGATTGCCGGAATGGATAGGAGAAAAGAGAAACGTGCCGCGCTTTCGCGTTTCAATCCGGCAAAAAGTCCCCCGGTAATTGTGCTGCCTGAACGCGAGCATCCGGGAATCAGCGCAAAGACTTGCGAGATGCCAACAATAATGGCATCAGAAATTCTCAGATGCCGGACATCTCTTTCCTTGCGCGCCGTGAGTTCGGCAATAAATAGAGCGATGGCGAGAAGAATTAAGGCCCAGGAGATCACCCGCAAATCCTTCGTGAATACCCCTTCAATCTGATGTCTGAAGAGGATGCCGACAACCGCAGTTGGAAGGGTCCCAATGATGACGAGCCAACCGAGAAAAGCGTTCGTCTTATCGAACTGACTGACGGGTGTTTTGTTAACCAGCGCCAGATTGGTCCTGATAAATCCGATAATAATTTGCATAATGTCTTGCCAGAAATAAACGATAACCGAGATCAGCGTTCCCAACTGGATGACCGCAATGAAGGCAGTCCACTCTTCGGGATTTTCCTGGCTGATTTGTCCGAGAAGCCGGCCGGCAATGGTCAGATGAGCCGTGCTGCTGATGGGAAGAAATTCCGTTAACCCTTGAATGATACCGAGAAGAATCGCGTACCAGATTGACATGAAGAAAAAATCTCCTTGTGAAATAGTGCTGCGAATGGTACTACAAAGTGCCTGGAAATCGAATCACTTCACTCTTAAGGATGAGGGGTTGTCGAATGCGAGTGGGTATCATAACAGCAAGGGGCATGAATTCACAGATGAATGAACAGAGCAAACGAGGACTGAGAATTTTTTTACAATATTGGGTATTGATTGCGCTTCTCGGGGCCTTCAATCTCTACAAATATTTCTCTGGCAACAGCGTCTTGTTTTTAATAATGGGCATCGCCTGTGCTTTGGCGTTTCTCGGATGGGCACTGTTTTATTTTTACTATGTGCGTGGACGAGAGTGAGAGAAATTTTTCAAGTCAATTGACAGTCGGAAATGGAATTGTTTATCATCCAAACTTCGCTTTTGAGGGAATTGGCAATCAAAAAAGGCCAGGTAGCTCAGTTGGTAGAGCACGTGACTGAAAATCACGGTGTCGGCGGTTCAATTCCGTCCCTGGCCATCATTACTTTCAATAAGTTAAGGCTACCGTAATTGGTAGCCTTTTCTGTTTGACAGCAACTTTGACAGCAACCCGGATTATTTTGTGCCAGTAAGGACGGCATCAAGCAAATCAATTGCTTGTTCTTTGATCTTCGGTAAAAGGTGAGCGTAAGTATCGGCGGTGATTTGAATGCTGGCGTGTCCTAACAGTTCGGAGACAACTTTTAGCTCCACGCCTTGAGCCAGGAGAAGGGAAGCGAAGAAATGGCGCATATCGTGAAGGCGAAAATATCTCATCCCGGAATCTTTCATCAGCGCATCAAGTTTCCTCCTAACATTGCGCGGCTCAATCGGCGTTCCTAACGTTGTGCAAAATACAAGATCATGGTCTTGCCAGTACTTAGCCTTCAACCGCTCTTCAAGCTGTCGCGTTCGGTGTTCTCGTAGGATGGGCAACAAAGATTTCGGGATACTCATCTGACGAGCAGATTTTTTCGTTTTCGGTGGTAAGATTAACAGATCATGATTCAAACGCTGTAGAGAACCACTGACGCGCAGCGTAGCGCCTTCAAAGTCAATATTCGACCATTTGAGTGCTAAGGCTTCACCACGTCGCAAGCCAAGCGCAAGACCGACGCGAAAGAGGGCTTCTAGCCTGTCACCTTCGAGTAATTTTAGAAACTTTTGCGCTTCGTCTACGTCCATTGGGGTTATTTCTTTGCGTTCGATTCTTGGTGGCTCAACTAGCTTCGCAACATTTCGGGAGACGAGTCCAAAGGCTTCGGCTTTCTTTAGCGCCATACGCAAGACAGTGACGCAATAGCTCACAGTCCGATTTGAAAGAAGCCTTTCATTATCATCTTTCTTCTTTGACTGACGATTCTTAGCCATCAAATTTTTAATCATTCTTTGCACGTCTTGAGGTGACAGCTTTGCGAGCTTGATATGCCCTATTTCTGGAATGATGTGTTGTTCGACTTGCTGATTATACGAGATAAAGGTGCTAAGGCGCGTCGCCGGTTTCACAGAGTTTTCAACCCATTCTAATAGGAACTGCTTAACAGTTTGGGTTTCTCCAACTAAGGGCAAACCGTGTTCTTGTTTATTGAGCGCATCGTTTAATTTTTTTGCAACCTCTGCGCGAGTTTTACCATAATAATTTTTTCTTTGTAGCTTGCCATTTTTATAACCAGTTATCACGGCAGCAGCCCATCGCCCGTCTTTACGTGGATAAATTGTACCTTCACCTTGTCCGCGCTTTCTCTTCTTCGATTCTTTTTCAGCCATTCCTTACCCTCCTGCTTTTTTGCCTTTGGGAGTTTGCTTTTTAGAAGCTCCTGTCTTGCGCTTACTTTCAAATGGCGGGTGATCGCCTTCTACTCTCACAAGGATGTCACCCGGTTGACAGTCAAGCGCCTTACATATCGCATCCAATAGCGAAAACGTTATTCCATCCGTGCGCCTCTCTTTCAGATTCCAAAGAGCCGCATAGGTAATGCCCGATTCTTTTGCAAGCCAGTAGAGCGATAGCCCACGATCTGCCAGCACTTCTTCTATTCGTGTTTTAACCATGCTGCTATTCATACCACAGAATATACTCTTTCGCAAAATATCTTGCAAGCAAAATATTTTGCATACTTATAACTTTTATGCTTGATATATTATATATTCTATGCTATATATATCCTTGTCAGTTGATGATGTTTGAAAACAAAGCCGAAAGTCAAAAGGGTCTGGTCTTAGTTGCCGTGCTGA
>JBIOWC010000080.1:0-6830 GCA_044868105.1 Blastocatellia bacterium | reverse complement strand
CGAACGCGGTGGCGGCGTGATCTTCGTCGGCGAAAAAGGCATTCTGATGCACGAGACTTACGGCAAGAATCCGAAACTTTATCCTGAATCCTTGATGGAAGCGGCGCTCAAAGTACCGAAACGTTACGAGCGCGTTGACGTCAATGAACGCAAAGACGCGCTGCACAAACTCAACTGGTCAAAAGCCGCCAAAGGGCAGGGCAAAGCCTCTACGCCATTTGATTATGCGGGACCGCTTACGGAAACCATGTTGCTTGGCATCGTGGCGCTGCGCACCGGCCAGGGCAAACGGATTTACTTTGACGGAGAAGCCGGAAAAGTGACGAACATACCGGAAGCCAATGAATTTCTACAGCGCGAATATCGCAAAGGCTGGAGCTTGTAAAACAGACGATTTTTCAAACTTTTTGGCTGATTATTCAGAGACGACGGGCATCTTGACGGTGCCCGTTGTTTTTTATATAGCGATGCGCGGTGCGACACCATCAGCGCCGCGCCGGTTCCATAAACGCGATTTTACTCAGTCGTTTGGTGGTTTTGAACGATCATCAACAATCTCTTTGACTCTGCCGACTTCACCGCTTGCAAGGCGCACCTTAATGCCGTGCGGGTGAAAAGCAGATTTGGTCAAAATATCTTTGACCACGCCGCGTGTGGTTTTGCCACTGCGTTGGTCTTGTTTCAAAACAATGTTGACTTCAAGTCCGGGTTTTACATCTTTTCGGTTTTTGCTCATCTTTTTTGCATTATTCTGATTTGCTGAATTTTTCAAGCAGTAATAGCCAGGAGGATGGATGGTCAGATTTGGCTTCACTGATGCGAATTAAGTATAAATCTACCGATTGACCTTTCTGCATCTGCGTTTGAAATAGCTCAGGCGCTTTCGCGCTTACCGCCAACCAGTACTTGACGCCATTTTCAATGAACTGCATTTCAATTTTGTAATGCGCCGTGTAATGCTCAACACTGCCCGCATAACGATTCGCCCAGTTGCGTAAAAAATCTTTTGCGGATTGTGAGAGCGGTCTTGTCAATCCTGTATAGGTGGCTTGTACGCGCAAAGGGAGCAGCGTTGAATCGGTGTGCAGCCTTGAGATTTCTTTCAACGTAGCAGGTTGGTAATCCTCTAATGTGCGCTCCCGTTTCACTCTGGGTTGATTCATATCTTGTCCGAAAACCAGGGGGCCGCTGAACAAGATGGCAACCCATAGAAAAACCCCTGTTGATTTATAGTGCAAAATTTTTTCTCCATTCCTTCAATAAACCTATACGGCTTATGCCCGGTCATTCATTCGCAAAAATTATTTCACGTGCGAGTCCACTTGGCAAAGATGCGCGCCAACGGATGGCGCGCCATTTGTCGGCCTGCGAACCGGCTTGTGCTTAAAATAGGGTTCGCCTGACAACCGGCCAGGTTAATCTTCGGATGAAACGGCTTCAGACGGCTCGGCACGGATTTAATTATTCGTCCTTTGCGCCCGATTCGTAGATTCATTTTATGCATTCATTTGCGGGCGTTTACTGTTGCAGCGAAATCTGACCTCATAAAAAATTCATTGCATTTTATTTGTCGCCTATGGTTGAGTGATGACTCGATGAACTTGCTGAGCCACAAAAAAGAGATGTGGATTAAAATCGCGGTCATTTTTTTAGCGTGGACGCTTTATGGCTTTTTCTTCGCCAGTCAGGTCTACATCAGCGAAACCTATTTCAATAGAAATCCCAGTTGGCTGCGGGCGCTCGGTATCTGGTTGACCTGCGCTTATTCCTGGGCCCTGGTGACGCCGCTGATTTTACTGCTTGCCAGTCGGCTGCAATTTAACAAACAGACCTGGCGCCGCAGTTTATTGATTCATGCGCTTGCCGCCATTGCCTTTGCCGCCTTTGTTTTGTTGATGTATTCAACTTTGCGTTATCTGTTTTTCAGCGGCGAAGGCGCGCCGCCGCTTTTGACGTCCTTTCGCAATCTGCTGATTATCGAATTTCATGCCAGTGTGCTGATCTACGCGGCCATCGTCGGTATCTATTACGGGTTGAATTACTATCGCGAATATAAAAAACGCGAACTCAAAGCGGCACAGCTTGAAACTCAACTTTCGCAAGCCCAACTCGATGCGCTCAGAAAACAACTGCATCCGCATTTTCTCTTCAACACCCTCAACACCATCTCTATTTTAATGGAAGAAGAGCCGAAAGCCGCCCGCGAGATTCTCGTTCGTCTCAGCGATTTACTGCGCCTTACCCTCGATAAAAATAAAGCCCATGAAGTTGCGCTCAAACAGGAACTCGATTTTTTGAAAAGTTATCTGGAGATTGAACAGACACGCTTTCAGGACCGCTTGAGCGTGGAGATGACGATTGACCCGAAAACCCTCGACGCCCGTGTGCCCGATTTGATTTTACAACCGCTGGTTGAAAACGCGATTCGCCACGGCCTGGCGCCGCGCGCCCGACCGGGACGAATTACCATTCGCGCTGAACAAATCAACGGCAACCTGCGCCTCGAAGTACGCGACAATGGCAAAGGGTTTGCGCCGCAATGGAGCGAAACCGCCAATCCGGGAGTGGGCATCTCAAACACCCGCGCGCGGCTGGCGCAACTTTATGGCGAGCGTCATCAATTTGAAATTGCCCCGCTTGACGAAGGCGGCGTACAGGTTAACATCACCATCCCGTTTCACACCGAACCCCTACAGGTGGAGAACCAGCGATGAAAAAGATTCGCGTCCTCATCATTGATGATGAACCCATCGCCCGCAAAGGGATTCGCCGCGAACTTGAGCGCGAACGCGAGATGGAAATCATTGGCGAATGCGCCAACGGATGCGACGCCGTAATCGCCATTCAAAAGCAGAAACCGGACCTGGTCTTTCTCGATTTACAGATGCCTGAGCTGGATGGTTTTGGGGTCATTGACCGCGTCGGCGTTGAGCACATGCCGACGGTGATTTTTGTGACCGCTTATGATGAATTTGCCTTGCGGGCTTTTGAGATTCACGCGCTCGATTACATTTTAAAACCCTTCAATAGCGCACGCTTTCAAGATGCCTTGCAACGGGCAAAGCGACAGGTGCAACAGGTGAACCTCGACGACGCAAGTCAAAAATTGCTGGCGCTCATTCACGATTCCCAGCGGCAACCGTCAGCCCCGTCGGCTTACCTTGAGCGCATTGTCGTCAAATCCGGCGGCAAGATTTTTTTCATTAACACCGAAGAGATTGATTGGATAGAAGCCGCCGATAATTACGTTCGCCTGCATGTCGGCAAACAAGCCCATCTGGTTCAAGCAACCATGAATCGTTTAGAGAACAAATTGAACCCTGAACACTTTCTGCGCATTCATCGCTCGACCATCGTCAACACGGCGCGCATTAAAGAACTCGAACCGCTCTTTCACGGCGAGTATGTCATCAAGCTGGCAAATGGTCAGGAGCTGACGTCAAGCCGCAGCTATCGCGACAAACTACAACGCTTTTTGGAAAACGCTTTTTAAGTGAGCGACCATTCACCCGATAGAGAAGTCTACTCGCCCGCCGGGTTTTCCCGTTCGCCCAATTTGAATGCCATCGGAAAAACCTTTGGCGTATCCTGCCGCTAGAGCTTTAGCGTCTTAGAATTTTGAATTTCATCAGGGAGCGAGTATGAGAACAACAGCGGTGGTTTATTTAATGGTCGGTTTATTTTTACTGACGGCGTCGGCCGTAGCGCAGAACCCGGCGAAATCCGAAGCGCCGAAGGTCAACGCCAGCGAGGCCGACCTTGCGGCCATCAAACAGACGGCGCTCGATTACGTCGAAGGCTGGTATGAAGGCAACAGCGAACGCATGGAAAGAGCCTTGCACCCGGATTTGGCTAAACGCATTGTGCGTACCGACCCCAAAAGCGGCCGCAGCCGCCTTGACCAGATGAGCGCCCTGGGACTGGTGTTGGGGGTGCGCGGCGGGGGCGGCAAAAATACGCCGAAAGAAAAACAGATAAAAGAGGTCTATATCCTCGATGTTTTCGGCAATACGGCAAGCGTCAAAGCGGTGATGTCCGATTGGATTGATTACATGCATATGGCGAAATTCAACGGGCGCTGGGTGATTATCAATGTGCTGTGGGAATTGAAGCCGGAAATAAAATCCTGAAGAGGGAAGGATGAGGAAAATAGTTTGGCTTTTTATCTTCTATCTTTTCATCTCGGCACCAGGCGGCTTCGGCCAACAGCGGACATTAACCGCCGAGGTGAAAAAACAGACGATTGAAGATTTAACGGTTTTGCTTGCCGAGCGCTACGCCTATAAAGAAATCGGTCTGAAGTTGCAGCACCTGCTTGAGCAAAATCTGAAAACCGGAAAGTATGACGCCGTCGCTTCGGCCGAAGATTTTAGTCTGGCGGTAACCGATGATTTGCGCTCTTTGAATGGCGACAGGCACCTGGCGCTCAATTACCATCCACAAACGGCAAACGCAACCCCCGCGAATTCGCCCGCGCCGCCGCCCGAAGAACGCGCCCGGCAGATTGCGATCTTCAACCGGCAAATGAATTTCGGCTTCAAACAGGTGCAATTTCTAAACGGCAACATCGGTTATTTGAAATTGGACTATTTCGATTCTTATCTCGAATATTCCGGTTCCGTAGCCGATGCTGCGATGTTGTTTTTCAAAAACTCCGATGCCTTGATTATTGACCTGCGCGATAACGGGGGTGGCTCCGGGTTAATGGTTGCTTATCTGGCCGGTTTCTTTTTCAAAGAGCGGACCCTATCCGGGACTTCCTATAATCGCTTGACCGATACCACAGAGCAGGAGTTCATTTCGCCGCAACCAAAAGAGAAACAACTTGCAGATATGGATTTATATATTCTGACCAGCAAAGCGACGGTTTCAGCGGCTGAAGGATTAGCCTATCACCTGAAATATTTGAAACAGGCAAAGGTGATTGGCGAAACCAGTGCCGGAGCCGCCAATCCCGGCCGAATCACGCGGCTCAACCCGCTTTTCACCGCCTTTATTCCAAACCGTTACGGCGCGCATGTGGTCACCGGAACGAATTGGGAAGGCACGGGCGTTCCGGTTGACCTTGTTTGCCCGGCTGAAGAGGCCGTGAGGATTGCCAGACTCATAGCCTTAAAAACCTTGCGGCAAAAGACGACCGATGTCGGGCAACAGAAAAAATTCGACAACTATATTACCTATCTCGAAAAGACCAGCCCGGAAAAAGAACTGTCGGAAAAAGCCTTGCGGCAATATGCGGGCGACTACCAGGGCGGGCGAAGCGTCATCCTGAAAAATGGCAAACTCTACTATTTTCGGGTTGCCGAATTGGGCGGACAATTGCATTTTATTTCGCCCGATCTGTTTATGCTTGGCGAAGGCGATACGACCATCCGCTTCAAACGCGACAAGCAAAACCGGGTGAACGAGCTGGAATCACAATGGAGCTTAAGCAGCGCGCCCGCAGTTGCCGCGAAAATTAAATCGTCCTGACCGATAAGCAACACGCGATAGGAGCAAGGAGAGAAAAATGCTGAATCGTAAAATCACCGTAGGGCTGTTTTTGATGCTTCTGCTCGCGCACGCTCTTCCGACCGCCGCCCAGGAATGGAATCAATGGCGCGGCGCCAATCGCAACGGCACGGTGAGCAATTTTGCGGCGCCAACAAATTGGTCTGCGCCGCTTAAACAGATTTGGAAAACCCCGGTGGGCAGTGGCTATTCATCGCCGGTGGTTTCCGAGTCGCGCATTTTTGTTCACACGCGTCGCGATGAACAAGAGATGGTTACCGCCTTAGACCTGAAGAGTGGAAAAATCATCTGGAGTCAACGTTACCCCGCGCCGTTTGCCAAAAACCAATATGCCGTGCGCATGGGCAAGGGGCCAAATGCAACGCCGCTGGTTTACGAAGGCAAGCTCTATACGCTGGGGGTGACGGCCATCTTGTCGTGCTTTGATGCAAAGACCGGGGCGCTTTGCTGGCGCAAAGATTATTCGCACTTTGTTGATACCTCGAAGCTCTTTTGCGGAACGGCGATGTCGCCGGTGGCTGAGGGCGGCAAGGTCATCGTTCATGTGGGCGACGACCGCAAAGGTTGGATTGTCGCTTTCGATGCGGCGAGCGGAAAAGAGCGCTGGAAGTGGGAAGGCGACGGCCCCGGTTATGCGTCGCCAATCCTCGTTGACCTCGAAGGCACCCGCCAGTTCGTGACGCTGACGGATAAAGCGGTCGTCGGCCTTGCCACCGACACCGGCAAACTGTTGTGGCGGTTTGCCCACGCCGACGAATGGAATGAAAACATCATTACGCCTGTGCGCTATCAAACGAGCTTAATTATTTCCGGCGTCAGACAAGGTACACGCGCCATTAAGATTGCCAGGAGCGCAGACGGTTGGACGGCAAGCGAGCTTTGGCGCAACGCGAAAGTCGCGATGTATATGAGTTCGCCGGTGCTTGATGGCGATTATTTATACGGGCTGTCAACCTTGAAGAAAGGGCAATTCTTTTGCCTCAAGGCGCAGACCGGCGAAGTGGTTTGGGTTACGGAAGGGCGCAATGCCAATAATGCTGTGGTGGTGGCGGCAAAAGATTTTTTATTCCTGCTCACCGATGATGCCGAATTGATTGTTGCTGCAAAAAGCCCCAAAGGATTTGAACCGCTGGCGCGTTACAGCGTCGCCGATAGTCCAACCTGGTCGCATCCGCTCATCTCGAATAAACAGGTGCTCATCAAAGATGACGCGAACCTAACCTTATGGAATTTTGAATAAGCCAGCCAACCTTTCAGCTATTGATTGGAGAGCCGAACGATGGCAGTAAAAGAGACTTCGTCACCCGCAGAGCGTCGCG
>JBIOWC010000079.1:0-4572 GCA_044868105.1 Blastocatellia bacterium | reverse complement strand
TTTGATTCTAAGAACCGTCTGACCGGGCGTCAACGCGGGTCATGTTAAATCTTTCTTAACTACCAGGGGTTTCCCGGTTCATGCCGCTGGCGATGTAACGTCTTATCAACAACCTCAAACATCGCTTGTTTATTTAACTGGCCGCCCAGAAAATCGTTGATTTTTTCAATGTTGGTCAACGGGTTTTCCAACACCTCGTTGTAGCTGATATATAAAGATTCCATATTCGGTCGGCTGGCGATGAACTGTTCAATATCTTTCAGGTGTTTATTGAACATCTCGGCCATCTTGTCATCGGCAACCGTATTGGTCGGTTGTCCGCGGCGAATCAGCATCTGGCGTTGCGAGGCCAAAATCTCTTCCATCTTCCGCCGCATGAAAATGATTTTGTAGTTGTGCTCAACCGGCAAGGGTTTAAGCAGCATGGAGATGATTTTAATCACCTTGCCCTGACAGTCGGCGAGCCAGGCGTTGTCTTTGTCGAGTTGTTTCACTTTTTCCAGTTCAAAATACCCTTTGGGGTTGTCCTCATCGGCGGTGCGAATGTTATCAATGACGGGTTCAAGGCCCCCTTCGACCAACATTTTCATCATCATTGAGGTGCCGGAACGCGGCAGACCGGAGACGACAACTATCGGGTCTTGATTATTGGGCATGCTTAATCCTCTTTGACATTAAATTGTTTTTTGCTGCCGTCTTTCTGGATGATTTCGTAACCGGTCACCACACTCTGCCCATTCGGATAATGGGTCCACAACCATTCGACCTCTTCATCCGCTTGAAGTTCAACCGTGATGACCGGCGCCGACTGGTCAGCGAACTGCGTGATGGGTGGTTGCACGAAGCGTTTCTGGCTGGTTGTTTGAGAATTTTCTATCATCTTCGCCTCCTGATTGGTAAATCATATTTCCACCAAACAGCCTAGCACATTCGTTGATTGCCGCGCAGCAACGGTTCAAAATACCGCAGTTCAGGGGGACCTGATACTTGGCTCTTTATTTTGGTGGTTGATGCTGCGCTTCATAGGCGCGAATCTGGTCTTCGTGTTGCAAGGTCAGGCCGATATCGTCCAGCCCTTTCAACAAACAGTGGCGCCGGAAATCATCCACCTCAAAGGTAAAATGCAAACCGTGATTATCCGCAACGGTCTTACTTTCAAGGTCAATGGTGAGTTGATAATTGTCCTGAGTATTGACCGCTTGAAAAATTTGCTCGACCTCGCCTTCCGTCAAGCGCACCGGCAACAAGCCGTTTTGCAAACAGTTGTTGTAAAAAATATCCGCAAACGACGGCGCCAGAATGGCGCGAAAACCGTAATCCTGCAAAGCCCAGGGCGCGTGTTCGCGTGACGACCCGCAACCGAAGTTGGTGCGCGCCACCAAAATGGTCGCGCCTTGAAAACGCGGTTGATTTAACTCAAAACCTTCTTTGAGCGCGCCATCTTCATCGAAGCGCCAGTCATAAAACAGAAATTCGCCAAAGCCTGTGCGTTCGATGCGTTTGAGAAACTGTTTGGGAATAATCTGGTCTGTATCAACGTGAACGCGGTCGAGCGCCGCAACCAGTCCGGTATGTTTAATAAATGGAATCATCAAGTTCACTCCCAATCTCTGATGTCAACAAAGCGGCCGGCAATCGCGGCGGCGGCGGCCATCGCCGGGCTCACTAAATGGGTGCGCCCGCCGCGCCCTTGGCGGCCCTCAAAATTACGATTTGAAGTTGAAGCGCAGCGTTCGCCCGGACTTAAAATATCCGGGTTCATGCCTAAACACATACTACAACCGGATTCGCGCCAATCGAATCCGGCATCTTTGAATATCTGGTCTAAGCCTTCCTGCTCGGCGGCAGCTTTGATGGGTTGTGAACCCGGTACGACCATCGCCTGAACCTTCGCGTTGACGCGCTTGCCGCGAATCACCTCAGCGGCGGCGCGCAGGTCTTCGATGCGCGAATTGGTGCACGAGCCAATAAAGACGCGGTCAATGTTTATCCAGGCGATCGGCATTCCGGCTTCGAGCCCCATGTACTCCAGCGCCCGGCGGGCGGCTTTGCGCAAATTCTCATCGTCAATTGAATCGGGATTGGGAACCGACCCCGTAACATCCGTGACCATTCCCGGACTGGTTCCCCAACTGACTTGCGGCGCGAGATTGGTGACATCCAGGGCCAGCTCTCTATCGAAAACCGCGCCCTCATCAGTTGGCAAGGTTTTCCAATAGGCGACGGCTTTAGCAAAATTTTCCGGCGCGAATTGGCGTCCTTCGAGATAGGCGAAGGTTACCTCATCGGGGGCAATCATGCCGGCGCGCGCCCCCGCTTCAATGGACATATTGCAGACCGTCATGCGCTCTTCCATGGTTAAAGCCTGAATCGTTTCGCCCGCATATTCAATCACATAACCGGTCGCGCCATCCGTGCCAATCGTACGAATGATATAAAGGATTAGGTCTTTTGCCGACACCCCGCGCGCCAGTCTGCCTTCGACATTGATGCGAAAAGTTTTCGGACGCGCCTGGGTCAGACACTGCGTCGCCAGCACGTGTTCGACTTCGCTGGTGCCGATGCCGAACGCCAGTGCGCCAAATGCGCCATGCGTTGCCGTGTGGCTATCGCCGCAAACAATCGTCATCCCTGGTTGCGTGATGCCCAGTTCGGGGCCAATGACATGGACGATGCCTTGCAAGGGGCTGTCCAAACCGTAAAGCGGAATGCCGAACTCCTCACAGTTTAATTCAAGCGTGCTGATTTGTTGTTTGGCTACGGGATCAAGAATCGGCAAAGACCTGTCGGTTGTCGGAATGTTGTGGTCAACCGTGGCATAGGTCAAATCTACGCGCCGAACCTTGCGCCCGGCTTGTCGCAAGCCTTCGAAGGCTTGCGGCGAGGTGACTTCATGAACCAGATGGCCGTCTATGTATAACAGCGCGGGCTGGTCTTTTTCTTGGTGAACGACATGCGCGTTCCAGATTTTTTCAAACAGTGTTTGTGGCATAGAAGTTCAGGAAATAGGACTTAGGATGGAGGATGCAGGACGGGTGCTAAAGCTTAGCCAAATCCTATATCTTCCAATCCTAAATCCTGAGGTTAGGCGCGCAACTCTTCGGCGATGGATTTCGCCACTTCGCGAGCCTGCGCGATTTCATCCGTACGATACGAGATGGCGCCGACAACGGCGTGACCGCCGCCGTTATAGCGTTCACAGATTGACGCCAGGTTGTGACGACGCGGCTGAGGGCTCCAGGGATTGAAGCCGACGGAAACTTTCGAGCGCGTCGGCGTCAGACTGAGGCCTACGGAATAGACGCATTCGGGAAACAGATAGTAAGGAATAAATTTGCTATAGCCGACCGCGTCGTGAGCGCTCAAATCAAAATAGAGAACTCCTTTATCGAACTCCGCCGCTTCGCGAATTAAATCAACCATCCGATGATGGCGCGCAAACAGCGGTTGAAACTCGCTTTGAAAATCCGGGTCGGCAACAATCTCGGCCAGCGATTTCGTCTGCATGCCCTGAATGATTTTGTGCATCAAGGTTTTATCGCTGCTCGATTCAATGACCATCATCAGTCTGAGCGCCGGTTCGTTCAACTCGACGGCGACTTTTGCCGTTTCATATTGCGCGCCGTCAATGATGTCGGCCCATTTAATCAATTCGCCCAGGGTGCTGGTATCGAAAGCGAATTTTTCCGCCAGCGTATCGGCAATAAATTTGGTGCAGGATTTGTAATCGGGATTATAAAATTTGGTTGCCCACTGATGGGTGCGGTAATGGCGCTCGTCTTCCGGCGAGAGAAAAGCGCTTTGATGATGATCGAACCACCAGGTCAGCCTCTCCGTCGGACTGTATTTAAAATCCACGATGGCGTTTTGGTCGCCATCAAAATTCTCTTCTTCAATAAATTTCTGATTGGGTTGATGCGACAACCCTCTGAAGCCAATTTCCGCATCCGGCAGCTTTTCCTTCAAGAAGCGCGCAAACACCGCGGCTGAGGCAAACCCGTCAAAACAATGGTCGTGATGTAATACTCTAAATTTCATGTAGTCTGTGTGTCTTTCTTTTGGGACGAAAATCTAACTCGACAATTTACCATTACAAAAGCACCGTCGTGAAGCCGATTTGAAGCTTTACGATTTAAGAAATATTTTCGATTGTGCATTGCTTTCAAGCCGTTTTTCGTCTATTGATTTTGCAGATACGAACCAGCAGGGAATCACCAAACTCGTTGGCTAGTCGCATAACTCGTTCAGTAGTCGAATGCGCGCCTCAATCCTGCGCATTCGGGAAACCCAAACCAAAGGCGGGGGTAATAGATAGAGACAAGTTTAATGCCCGACTCTTTGAAAGGATATCAAGATGAGAAATCACCTCCTTACAATCAAAATCCGTGTCTTATCTCTTTCCCTCCTAGGCCTCTCCCTCTGCGCGATGTTGTATTTTAATAATCGTACAAGCCTGGCGCATGAATCGTTGGTAATTGCCGAACCGGCGGCTGCGGCGTTGCCGCAGCAACCACCCTGCCAACTGCTGCCCATAGATGTGAAAGTGCCGGGAGCCGGTTACGGCGAAGGCGG
>JBIOWC010000078.1:0-31462 GCA_044868105.1 Blastocatellia bacterium | reverse complement strand
CTTTTTCAGACCTTCTGGTCTCTTCGTTCCAAACCGGCGGTTCGACCCATTCCGATATTCCGACCGACCAGATTTCCCTCAACTATGCCAAGATTGAGTGGGAGTACAAGGAACAGAAGGCCGACGGTACCCTGGCTGGTCCGATCAAGGCTGGTTACAACCTCAAAGAAAACAAGCAAGTCTAAGTCTTTAGACCCGCTGCTTGATGAGACGATTGAAACCTGCTCGCTAAGAGCAACGATCTTGTTTGACATTGCGGCTCCGAGTGACAAAGTGCCAAGCGCACTTTGGCGCAAGGAGCCGCTCTCTTTTTTGGCAACCTTAAAATCTCACCACGGATAACCCTTTCCTTAACCACCAGGAGGATGTGTAAATGGTAAAAATGGAAGTTAAAGAACCCTTGTTTAAATCCGAGATTATTCTTAAAACCGATGGCGCCACCAACCATGTTTTGAAAATCTACTTAGGATTATGTTTACAACGAATCTCGGCGCCGCCGGCTAAATTCAAAGATTTCGGCGGCAATGAATTTGATATTCGCAACTGGACGGAAGGCGAATGGCATGAATTCCGCAGCCAGATATTTAATCAAAGTGATTTATGGAACAACCGTTTCTGGTTGATTCCGCCGGATGACTTCAATGCCTTGGATATTCAAACTCCCGGTCGCACACGTTATCGTCCGAATATCAAGTGTGAATTATTTGTGCAAGTCTGGCTGAGCCCGGCAAATGCCAACAAAATTATTAAAGTGGCGCGTCTGGCAGACAAATATGCCGGAGACAGCTCGCTGTTTCGCTCCGATGCCGTGACCTATGATTCCCTGGACGGCGTCGCTCACGTCTTTCACATTCCAGACAATACCGGAGCGGTGATGAATATCAATCACTACACCATTCCTCACGAAATCGGTCATGCGCTCGGTCAACCGCACATCGGCGTGCTCAGGAAGACCACCGCCTGCACCACGGCGATTGCCGGCGAGACTCCCGGAGACGACACCACCAAGGGCGGCTCAAATTCGCACCGCTGTTATGGTTTTGGCGAAGCGCCGAGCATCGCCGAAAATATTATGGGATACGGTTTGAAATTCGATGATGTCAACGCGGCACCCTGGCGTGACCGCATCGCTGCTCACACCAACACCAAAGCCGAGAAGTGGAAAGTGTCGCTGGCTCCGGTGGTGCCAAAGCCTTTGTAAGGTGTGTTGTTCGAGAGCGCCTGACCAGCTGCTGTAAGTACGCTTTCGCATAAACAGGCATCAGGCGCTCTGCTCGGGGCCGCGGAGTCCGACAACCTGAAGGCTTGTTGAACTGGCGAGCACTGGCAATGGCTGCGGCGCTCAAAGGCAAAACCCGCTGAGCGATTCTATTTCGCCAACAAGTGTGATAAAAGAACCCTGATGGCCAGATTTGATAATGAAATCAAAATCACCCCGTCGGTCTTCGACCGGCTGCTTGATTACGAACCCCAGATGACGCGTGAAGCTCCGGCTTCGCGCCAGAAGAATCTACGTGAACTGAAACAATCGGTTAAACGCGATCTGGAATGGCTCCTCAACACCCGCCAGGATGCCGGGGGCGTTCCCGAAGGATTGAAGGAATTGAAGAATTCCGTCGCCGCTTATGGCTTGCCCGATTTTACGTCGCTCAACCCGAAAAACCCGCACCATCAAGTCGAATTGCGGAAAAAACTGGAAGACGCCATCAGCATCTTTGAGCCAAGACTGACCAATGTTGCCGTCAGACTGGAACCCACGGTTCACGAAGGCGAGCGCGCCTTGCGCTTTCGCATTGATGCCTACTTGCGCGTTGAACCGACTCCCGAACCGGTTACCTTTGATACGGTTCTGCAACTGCTCAGCGGCGAATACATCGTTAAAGAAGACTAACCCATCCTCTAAAATCCGAGGTCATCCAGCTATGGAACCATTAACCCCTGCAAGCGTCATCGAAAAGACCAAAGAGGCTTATGATGATATTTGGTATGTCGGCTACCCGTTTCAACAAACCCACCCGGACAGACTGGCAATGCTCGCGACACTGTTTGGCATGCAGCCCGCGCCGGTTGAGCGGTGCCGCGTCCTGGAACTCGGTTGCGGTGACGGCACGAACCTCATTGCAATGGCCTACGGACTCTCCGAAAGCCAATTTGTCGGCATAGACTTGGCGCCGAAACCGCTTGAATACGGCAAATCTCTGGTCGCAGAGCTCGGACTCAAAAACCTCGACCTGCGCGTCGGGGACATCTTAGAGGTGAATGAGAGTTGGGGCACTTTCGATTACATCATCGCTCACGGCTTTTATTCGTGGGTTCCTGATTTCGTCCGCGAGCAGTTACTGTTGCTTTGCAATCAGTTACTGGCGCCGCAAGGCGTGGCTTACATCAGCTATAACGCCTATCCGGGAAATCGCATTCATCAGATGATGCGCGAAATGATGCGCTTTCACACGCGGGGCCTAAGCGACCCGAATGAAACCGTCAACCAGGGTGTCGGATTGTTGCAATTTATTACCGATAGGTTTCAAACCAACGAGCAAAATGAAGACACGGTTTATCCGGCTCTGCTTAACCGGGAAATCAAACGACTGGTCAGTTATAAACCCGAACAGATCTATCACGATGATTTTTCGCCGTTCAATACCTCGTTCTATTTTTATCAGTTTATGGAGCACGCCACTGCGCATGGGTTGCAATATCTTGCGGAAGCCGATTTTTTCGAGATGCAGGATTTTATATATCCGCTGCCAATTCGCGAATTCTTAGCGCAGTTCGACGACGAACAAATCGTAACCAAAGAACAGTACATGGATTTTTTAAAGTGCCGGCAATTTCGCCAGACCTTGCTTTGCCGGGCGGACGTGCAACTCAATCGCTCAATAACCCCTGAACGGCTCACTTCGTTTTATCTGGCTTCGCCGGCGCGCCCCGGCTCGGCGCGCCCGAATTTAAGCGCCGGCGCGGTGGAAGAGTTTCGCGGCGCGAAAAAATCGGTGCTTTCAACCGATTATCCACTGGCCAAAGCGGCCCTGCTTTATCTTGGCGAAATCTACCCGCGCTCGGTTAGTTTTGAAGACTTGTTCCAGGTGTCACGACGGATTTTAACGAGTCAGGGCTTGCCGCAAGGCGCCGACGAAGCGATGAATGAAGAAGCGAAAACCCTGGCGCAGATTATTTTTGCCGGTTGCTGTTCCGGCCTCGTCGAGATGCATGCCTATCAGCCGCGTTTTGTCACAGAGCTTAGCGCCCAACCGGTTGCCAGCCTCTTAGCGCGACTGCAAGCCGGGCGTGGCGCGGTCGCCAGCACCCTGGTTCACAAAAATGTTGAAATGGAAGACCCCATCGGACAAAAGTTACTCCAACTCCTGGACGGCACCCGCGGGCGCCGCGGGCTCGCTGATGAACTGGTGGCTTTTGTTTTACGGGAGAGTTCACTTAAAAAGCCTGATGGCACGTCGCCGAGCGAAATCGAAGTTCGGCAGATAGTCGAAGGCGCGCTTGAAACAAATTTACAGAAGCTGGCGCGAATGGCTTTACTTGAAGCTTGAATCGGTGGTATCTCTTCAGACGTCGAATAAAAAAGAATCGGCCACCAAGAGGCACAAAAAGCACAAAAAATTGCGTTGCATTTAAAGCCGGGCCGGCTGGTGTTGGAAACAGGCCCTTCTTTTATTTGTGCTTTCTGTGCCTTTTCGTGGCCGGGATAAACAACCTTGATTCACAGATTGGAAAGCTGATTCAATGCGCGACGAATTACTTGGTTATTATGAACGAGAGCTGGTTTTTCTTCGGCAATTAGGGGCCGAGTTTTCCAAGAAATATCCGAAGATTGCCGGGCGTTTGCAACTGGAAGCCGATAAATGCGAAGACCCGCATGTTGAGCGAATGATTGAAGCCTTCGCCTTTTTAGCGGCGCGGATTCAGCTCAAACTTTCGGATGAATTCCCTGAAATTACCGAATCGTTGCTCAACATTTTATATCCCCATTACCTGGCGCCGATCCCCTCGATGTCAATTGTTAAATTCGAGCTTGACCCGGAACAGGGAAAGATCACCACCGGCTATCCGGTCGAGCGCAACACAGTTCTCTATTCGCGGCCTTATCAAGGCACCCCCTGTCGTTTTCGCACCTCGTATCCGGTAGTGGTCTGGCCTCTTGAAGTCGAAGCCGCAACCCTGGAATCGCTCGACCCGGTTGATACCCGTGGCAAATGGAATGAAGCGATGATTCGCATACGCCTCAGATGCATGAATGGGACCAAGCTTGCCAATCTGAAAGTCGGCGAAAAAGGCAAAGAGCAACCGATTGAAAAGTTGCGATTTTATATTAACGGCGAACCGCAACTGGTTTATCCGCTTTATGAAATGATTTTTAATAACGCCGCGCGAGTCGAGTTGCGCCCGATTATTGCGCGAACCGAAACCACCCGGTTGCAACGCCTGCCGTCCACGAGAATTTTAAATACCGCTGCAATAAAAACCGTCGGCTTTGAATTGGATGAAGGGATGTTGCCTTACACGGCGCGTTCTTTTCCGGGCTATCGGCTGCTCACCGAATATTTCGCCTGCCCGGAAAAATTCCTCTTCTTTGATGTGGATGGACTGGGCGAAGCGGTGCGCGAAGGGTTTGGCGAACGCTTTGAAATCATCATCTATTTGAACGATGTGACGCCGCCGCGAGCGACCGTGACGGCGAATAACTTTCAACTGGGCTGCACGCCGATTATCAACCTGTTTAATAAAATTGCCGAACCCATCAACTTGACTCAACAACAGAATGAATACCGGGTGATTGCCGATGTGCACCGGCAGATGGCCTCCGAAGTCCATTCAATCAATGAAGTCTTTACGACCAATCCCCAACAACAAAAGATTAAAGAATTTCATGCCTTCTATTCCTATCAACACGGGCGCGCCAGCGAACAGGAGCGCGCCTTCTGGTACGCTATGCGCAGACCTTCGCAGGTTAAGGATGATGACGGGACCGAGGTCTATTTATCATTGGTGGATTTGGGATTTAACCCGCACGTTCCGCCGGTCGAAGTCATCACCCTAGAGACGACCTGCACGAATCGCGATTTGCCGAGCAAATTGCCGTTTGGCGGACGCGAAGGCGATTTTGAAGTGGAAACGCCGGGACCGCTTACCAAAGGGCGCTGTTTGAAAAAGCCCACGGAGACCTTGCGTCCGCCGCTCAGGCGCGGGACCCATTGGCGGTTGATATCGCATCTTTCGCTCAATCACATTTCGCTGGTCGAGGGCGCGGCAAACGGTTTAAACACCACCCCGCTGCAAGAGGTGTTATTGCTTTACGATTTTCTTAACACCTCGTCAACCCGCAAACAGATACAAGGCATTCAAAGCGTCAGCAGTCGTCGGGTGGTGCGCCAGACCGGCGAGCGCGTCGGCACCGGTTTTGTGCGCGGATTGGAAACCACCATCGAATTCGATGAAGAAAAATTTGTCGGCGCCGGGGTTTTCCTTTTTGCTTCGGTATTGGAGCGCTTTCTGGCGTTGTATGCCTCGATCAATTCATTCAATCAACTGGTGGCGCGAAAAAAAGATCACGAAGGAGTCTTGAAGCGATGGCAGCCGAGGGCCGGGGAACAGATAATCCTTTAAGTCTGAAATTGTTTGAAGAGCCTTACCGCTTCGATTTCTTTCAAGCGGTGCGGTTGCTTGAACGCATCTTCAAACATCGCACGCCGGTCGGTCGCGATTTCAACCCGGCGCGCGAAGTGGCGCGCTTTCGCACGCTGGTGTCGCTGAGCTTCCCGCCAAGTGAAATCCGAGAGATGAAACGGGGCGAGAATAACGCTCCGCCGGCCTTGCTGGTCGCCTTTATGGGGCTTACCGGTCCATCGGGTCTTCTGCCACATCACTACACGGAAATGCTGATTGAGCGCTTGCGGTATAAAGACACGGCGCTCTGGGAATTTTTCGACCTCTTTAATCACCGGGCGATTTCGCTCTTTTTCAGAGCCTGGGAAAAGTACCGCTTTCCGGTGGCTTACGAACGCGGCGAAGAGGATGCCTTTACCGAATACCTTTTCGACCTTGTCGGGCTGGGCACGCTGGGGCTGCGCAAACGCTTCAGTTTCCCGGATGAAAGTTTATTGCTCTATGGGGGCCTCATTGCCCAACGTCCACATTCAGCCGTCGCCATTGCCAATATCCTGAGCGATTATTTTGGTGTCCAGGCCAAGATTGAGCCCTTCACGGGGCAATGGATTAAGCTTGATGAGGAGAGCAAATCTTTTATGGGCAAGGCCAATAGTCTGCTCGGCATCAACACCATCGCCGGAGAAAAGATTTGGGATACGCAATCGAAATTCCGGATCAAATTAGGCCCGTTGAAGTTAAATGAATTTGTCGATTTTCTGCCGGTCAATACGGCCTATAAGCCGACCGCCGAAATCGTCCGCTTCCTTGCCGGTTTGGAGTTCGATTTCGACATGCAACTGGTTTTAGAGAAAGATGAAGTGCCGTCCTGTATTATGACGACGCACGCCCGCCGCCGCCCCATGCTGGGTTGGACGACCTGGTTAAAAACCGAGCCCTTTAGCGATGACGATTCTCAGGTTGTCCTTGATGTGAAGAACTAACTTGGTAGCCCTAACCCTTCCATTAATGCCTGTAAGCCTCTGAGGCGTTCTCCTTCTAGCCGCTTTTTCTGGCTTTGGTTGAGGGATAACCCCGAATTTTTTTGCGTTATCTAATGAACGCGAGAAGGAGAAAGTTGTCTGAATTAAAAGAAGGCAGAGGAAAAACAACAATAATGTTGAGCAACGAACGAAGAATTGCGGGCAAGGGGTCTTCTTCAAAAGCAGCGTGGTTACCCAGATGGGCAGCGGTAAAGGTTCTTTGCGGAACCCTTAAGACTGCTGCCAAGTCTGCGAATCACGATAACCCAACAATGCTTAGGGGAAATGAACTTTCGAGAGAATTTCGCCGGGAAGACCCCGAATCTTCATGCTCTACGGACACCGTAATCCGTTTACCAATAACCCCCGCTGACGCTTGCAGAGACCATCTATTTGAGAGAACATATCGCTCGATAAACGTAAAACCGGGTTCTCAGATAGGCTTCCTCACACTGAAGATGACTTTTACGGCTTGAAAAAAATTGAGGTAACGCGATTAGAAGTTCAGGAGAAAATCATGAATAAAGCTATTTCTTTCACTTTAGCCCTTTCAATTTTTCTCACTACCCTTAGCTTTCAGGCGCAGGCCAACAGCTCCTCAATAGAATCCGCCTCAAATTTTGTCTCCCCCAAATTATATTCGGCGATGTCCGAAGCCGAGCAGCAGGCGTTTATCAGTGAACGCGCCCGATTTGTGTCGGGCTTGTTTGTCAAAGACGGCAACGAGCCGCTCGCCGTCACTCAAGCCGGAAGTAATTTGATTAAAAGCTATGTAGATAATTACGCCAAACGCGCTGGTAATCAATCTACGCGGTTGTGGGCAGAAGATACCCGACTGGTGCTTGAGCGTGGTCTTCAACATTCGCCGGTGATTGCCCGAACCTTTGAATCCGAAGGGGTCCCGGCCGCCATTGGCATCTATCTTGCGATGATTGAAACTGAATTTCGGGCGAATTTAACCTCTCCCGCCAATACTAAGGGAATGTTTCAACTCATGCCCTTGGTTGCCGAGATGTATGGAACGAAAGGCGAAGAGATCTGGGATGTGCAAAAAAGCGCGCAGGCCGCAGCGCGTTATCTGAAAGCCCGTCTTGGGGAATTCGGCAGCGATGGATTTGGAACGACCCTCTCCGTGCTCAGTTACACGCGCAGCCCGAAAAACGTTCAACGTGACTTTCAACCGGCCATCCAGAGCCCCGATAAAGATGGAGTTTTTTGGTCCATGTTAGCCAATCCGAATAAACATAAATTTGATCGGTTGTTTTTAAACGAGTCTATCAAGTACGTGCCGAAATTTTATGCCGCAGCAATTATAGGAGAAACCCCTGAAGCCTTCGGGATTCAAACGCAACCACTTTCTAAAGTGGCTCAATAAAATCTATGAGAAAGAGGTAGGCGATGAATGTAAATTTAAAAAACTTAATCACCCGGTTGAACGACCCGTGCCGCAACGCGCTTGAAGCCGCTGCGGGTCTTTGCCTTTCACGCACCAATTATGATGTGGACGTAGAGCATTATTTTCTCAAACTCATCGAACAATCGGACACCGACATTGAAAAAATCTTTCGCCATTACAAAGTCAGCAATGAGCGACTGACGCGAGATTTAACTTATGCGCTCGACCGTTTAAAAACCGGCAACGCGCGCACGCCTGCACTCTCGCCGCACATCCCGCAACTCATCCAAGAAGCCTGGCTCATCGCTTCCGTTGAACATGGCGAAACCAAGGTTCGCACCGGTCATCTGCTGCTTGCTCTGCTTGCCAGTGAAGATTTAGCGAGACTGGCGCGCGAAATTTCCCGCGAGTTTTCGGCGATTTCCCTTGAAGGATTAAAAGAGAATCTCGCGAGCCTGTCGGCCGGGTCAGCCGAAAGTAAAGCGGCATCGGGAATGGCCGAACACCCGGTGATGAGTGGCGATGCCGGCGCCCCCGCTCTCCAGGCCGGAAAGAGCAAAGCCTTAGACCAGTTCACCGTTGACCTGACGGCGCGCGCCCGCGAAGGCAAGATTGATCCCGTACTGGGGCGCGATTTTGAGATTCGTCAAGTCGTAGACATCCTGACGCGCCGCCGTCAAAACAACCCGATTCTAACGGGCGAGGCCGGCGTCGGTAAGACCGCCGTTGTCGAAGGCTTCGCCCTGCGCGTTGCCGCCGGCGATGTGCCCCCGGCGCTTAAAAATGTCGCCGTGCGAACGCTTGATTTAGGCTTGTTGCAAGCCGGCGCCGGCATCAAAGGCGAATTCGAAAATCGTTTGAAATCCGTTATTGAAGAGGTTAAATCTTCACCCCAGCCGATAATTCTGTTCATTGACGAAGCGCACACCATGATTGGTGCGGGCGGACAAGCCGGTCAAAACGACGCGGCGAATTTATTGAAACCGGCACTGGCGCGCGGCGAACTGCGAACCATCGCTGCGACGACCTGGGCGGAGTATAAAAAGTATTTTGAAAAAGATGCCGCCCTGGCGCGGCGTTTTCAGGTCGTCAAAGTCGAAGAACCCAGCGAAGATTTGGCCATCGTAATGATGCGCGGGTTGACCGAAACCTTAGAAAAGCATCACAACACGCGCATACTCGATGAAGCCGTTGAGGATGCCGTGCGTCTTTCGCATCGCTATATCTCTGGTCGCCAGCTGCCCGACAAATCCGTAAGCGTCCTCGACACCGCGTGTGCACGTGTCGCCATTGGATTATCAGCCATCCCGGCTTCCGTGGAAGACGCGCAACGTCGCATCACCCAGCTCGGCGTTGAAATCGGCGCCTTGGAACGCGAATCCATCACCGGAACCGACCATCAAAAACGCATTGACGAGTTGAAGGCGGAAAAGTCCGAGCAGGAAAACCGGCTTGTTCAACTTTCCGAGCAATGGGAGAAAGAGCGCGAATTGATTGAAAAGATCAAAGAGGTACGCTCGCAGCTTGAAGAACACGCCATGAATGGTAAAGCCGAAGGCGCTGCCGATGGCGCCGCCGCCGCCGCTGCTCCGGCAATTGATGTCAATGCGATGCGCGCCGAACTGACAAGCTTGAATGAAGCCTTGGCAAGCGCACAAGGCGAAACGCCAATGATGCAACCCTGTGTCACATCGCAAACCATTGCGGAAGTGATCTCGGGTTGGACAGGCATTCCGGTCGGCAAAATGTTGACCGATGAAATCAATACGGTGCTGGCGCTCAGAGATAAACTTGAGCAACGCGTCGTCGGTCAATCACACGCGCTGGAAGCCATCGCCCAACGCATTCGCACGGCGAGAGCAAATTTGACCGACCCGCGAAGACCGGTTGGCGTGTTTTTATTAGTCGGTCCGAGCGGCGTCGGCAAAACCGAAACCGCTTTAACGCTGGCCGAAACCCTGTATGGCGGTGAACGCAATTTAATCACCATCAATATGAGCGAATACCAGGAAGCCCACACGGTTTCCAGCTTAAAAGGCTCCCCCCCAGGTTATGTCGGATATGGCGAAGGTGGCGTGCTGACGGAAGCCGTGCGTCGCCGACCGTATTCTGTCGTGTTGTTGGATGAAGTCGAAAAAGCCCACCCGGATGTCATGGAACTTTTCTATCAGGTCTTTGATAAAGGCCTGCTCGAAGACGGCGAAGGGCGCGAGATTGATTTCAAAAATACGGTGATTCTGCTGACTTCAAATACCGGCACCGATACCTTCATGAAATTGTGCGCCGACCCGGAAACCCGACCCGACCCGGAACCGCTCGTTGAAGCCGTGAGACCGGATTTGCTGAAAGTTTTCAAGCCGGCCTTGCTCGGTCGTATGGTCGTTGTGCCTTATTATCCGCTATCGGATGAGGTGATGCGCAATATCATCAAATTGCAACTCGGCCGCATCAAGACGCGTATCAACGAAAATCACGGCGCGACCTTTGATTATGATGATGCGGTTGTCAATGAGATTGCCAATCGCTGCAAAGAGGTGGAAAGCGGAGCGCGCAATGTTGACCACATCTTAACGCGCACCTTGTTGCCGGAAATGTCCGGCGAATTCCTCTCGCGGATGGCCAGCGGTCAACCCGTGACCAGCGTTCAAATTAAAGTCGGTGATGATAGTAATTTCAAATATGAAATTAACTAGCGCGCTTAGGCGTCGCCGGTTCAAAGGGATTGAAGATTGAATCGGCGCTGCGCAATCGAAACGTAGTCATAAAAGAGTCTCGAATTTGGAAAGCGGTGAGTTTGATTTTCGAGATTCAAAATTGAAAGTTTGGCTCAGAAGGCAAGGCAAACTTTCAATCGTCTGAGATGGTCTGAAAAAAAGGAAGGCAATTATGAAAAGAAGGCGATTTAAACAGTCTGTTGATGTTTTAAAGCGTTGTTCCGGCTTATTCGCATTTGCTTTTCTAATCTTGCTTTCAGCATCGGCTTCTTCAGCGCTTGCGCAAGGGCAGGAACGCAAAATAACCATTGGCAGCGGCGCGACGCTTGATGGCAAGGGGAAGTTGTGGGCGGTCGTTATTGGGGTTTCAACCTATAAATACCTGTCGCCCGAACAACAACTCAAGTTTGCGCATCGTGACGCGCAATCGTTCTCGGAATTTTTGAAGAGTCCAAATGGCGGCGGGTTTCCGGCCAGCCAGTTGAAACTTTTAGTCAATCAAGACGCCACCATTTCGGCGATGCGCAGCGCCCTGGGAACCGTGCTACCGCGCGAAGCCGAACCGGATGATGTGGTGGTGATCTTCTTTGCCGGACATGGGGTTGTGGAAAATAGCACCGAAGGATATTTGTTAGCCTACGATTCAGACCCGCAAAACCTTTATGCCACAGCCATGTCGGTTGCCGAGGTTGACCGCATCGTCAGCGAGAGAGTGAAAGCGCGGACAGTGATTTTAATTGCCGACGCCTGTCATTCGGGACGCCTCGGACTCACCTCGCGGGATGCCAGCGCCGAAAAGGTTCTGGTCAATCGTTACCTTGATGAAATCGGCAAAAGCGGACGCGGGGTTTTCCGGTTGCTGGCGGCGCGCGCCGACCAACTGAGTTACGAAGACGCGAGATGGGGCGGCGGTCACGGCGTATTTACGCACTTTCTGCTCGAAGGTCTCAAAGGCAAGGCCGACCGCGATAAGGACAGCGTGGTGCGCGCCGCCGAATTGCTTGAATATCTTTCGGAGGTGGTGCCGACCGAAACCAAGTCGTTGCAGATTCCGCGCGCTGCCGGAAGCATAGATGCGCGGTTGCCGCTCGCCGTGTTGTCAAACGCTATTGCAACGGAATCGGTCAATGTGCCGACCCCGACCAGGCAAGTGGTTACCCTGGAAGTGCGCGGCAAAGTAGGCAGCGAAATTTATGTGGATAACGTTTATCGCGGGAAAGTTCGCGATTCAGGCGTTCTGGTGGTTGAGCAACTCAAGTCCGGCAACCATGAAATCTCTATTGACACGCCGGGCGCGGCAAACGTCAAACAGATTATTTCGCTGACGGCTTTAAAGACTATCTTGAATGTCAATGTGCCGACGCCGGCCATGGTGACCGTGTCGCCGCTCGCCGGGCAAATCAAGGATGCGGTTAAACAAGGGCGCATCTTAGAGCCGAACACCGGCGCCATCGCTTTGTTGCAAAGACTGGTTCGCGAGTCGCCAAAAGAACCGCAACTCAATGAACTTTATGACACCGTGATGGAATCGCTGAACGCGGTCGGGCAGGCGGCTATAAATTCCTATGTTCACTCATCAGCCGCTCAATTGCGCCAAAATAATTTTCGTCAGGGCGCGGAAGCTTACCGCTTGTTGAAGCAGCTTTTCCCGAATGAGCAACAGTACGAAGCGAAGTATCTGTTTTGCGAAGGGCGCGCCTTGATAGAAGAGAAGCGCCACAAAGAGGCGTTGCCGATTTTAAGACGCGCGGTCGAGATGGACCCGCGCTCGGCCTATGCATTTAACGCCTTAGGGGTGGCCTATGAAATCGAAGAGGATGAGGCGAAGGCGTTTGATGCCTTTAAGCGCGCCGCCGAACTTTCGCCTTCCTGGTCTTTGCCGCAATTTCATATCGGGCAATATTATTTCAACAAGGGCAAGTACGATAAAGCGGAGAGCTATTTCAAAATCTCGACGCAATTTGACCCGAATAATTTTGTCGCGCATTTCATGTTAGCGCGTACCTATAACCTGCAACAGGAGTACGAAGATGGGGAGCGCGAGGCGAAGCTGGCGCTCAAGATTGCTCCGAGCTACGCTTTGGCACACATTGAATTGGGAAATAGCTTTGAAGCAACGCGGCGCTTCGGACAGGCTGCCGAGGCTTTTGAAAACGGCTTGAGGTTATGGGCTGATGCGCCGAAACAGGCGCGCGAAGTGATTCAAAAACGCATAGAGAAGTGCCGCGATAAAGCCAAGAAGTAGAACCAAGTTGATTTGAGGAGATACGGGTGTGGCTGATTACAAACAGGATTTCAGACCAATTCAAGTCTTTACGCCGCTCGGCGAAGATGAGCTATTGTTGCAAAGGTTTGATGGACATGAGGGCATATCAAGCCTCTTTCAATTCAGCTTGAATATGCACTCGGAAAATCGCTCGATCTCCTTTGATTCAATCGTCGGCAAAAAAGCGACTATCAAGGTGATGCTGAAAGATGGCAAGGAGCGTTATATCAATGGCTTAATCAATTCGTTTTCGCAAGCCGGTTCGACGATGATGGAAGGCGGCACAACGCCGAAAATGCTCTATCATTATAACGCGACCTTGGTTCCCTGGTTTTGGATGTTGACGCGTACGACAGACTGTCGCATCTTTCAAAATCAAAAAGTGCCCGATATCATCAAAACCATATTTCAGGAATATGGCTTCAATGATTTTGATTTGAATCGTCTGCAAGGCAATTATGATCCGCGCGAATATTGCGTTCAATACCGCGAATCCTCTTTCAATTTCGTTTCGCGGTTAATGGAAGAGGAAGGCATCTTCTATTTCTTCGAGCATACGCAAGACAAACACATCTTAGTGCTTGGCGATGCGCCGAGCATATTTAAGCCCTCCACCCTGCATCCGAGCGTCAGTTATAAAACCATCATCGGCCTCGACGAAGACAATGATGTGATTACCGAATTTCAAATCGGGCAAGAGGTGCGTCCAGGCAAATACACGGTCAATGATTTCAACTTTGAATTGCCGAAAGTGAACCTGACTTCGATTGTTTCCGGTAAGGATGCGCGCAAGTTTGAAGTTTATGATTATCCTGGCGAATACAAGACCAAAGGCGAAGGCGAGCGCATTGCCGGCATCCGTATGCAGGAAGAAGAGACCCCGGTTACGACGGCCACCGGGTCGAGCATCTGCAGAGGGTTTACGCCGGGTTTTACCATGAATTTGAAGGACCACTACCGGCGCGATTTGAACAAAGCTTATGTCATCACCTCGGTTTTTCATACCTGTGATTTGGGCGCGACCTACAGAAGCGAAGGCGGCGGGCAGGATTTTCTCTACGTCAATCAATTTGAATTTTTGCCGCATCCGACGCCCTATCGCCCGGCTCGTGTAACACCGATTCCCATCGTCCATGGTTCGCAGACCGCAATGGTGGTCGGACCGGCGGGCGAAGAGATTTACGTTGATAATTACGGGCGCGTGAAGGTGCAATTCCATTGGGACCGCTTAGGCAAGTACGACGATAAGAGTTCCTGTTGGATGCGGGTATCGCAAAACTGGGCGGGCAAGCAATGGGGCGCGATGTTCATTCCGCGGATTGGCCAAGAGGTCATTGTAGATTTCCTGGAAGGCGACCCGGACCGCCCGATTATCACCGGCCGAGTTTATAATGCGAACTCCATGCCGCCCTATAGCTTGCCGGACGAAAAGACTAAAAGCACGATTAAAACCTATTCTTACAAAGGCGGCGGCGGGTTTAACGAATTGCGCTTCGAAGACAAGAAAGGCAGTGAACAGGTCTTCATTCATGGTCAAAAGGACATGGACTTTCGCCTCAAGAATGATTACAAGACCTTTGTCGGCAATGAAAGTCATACGATTGTCAAAAGCGATCAGATGGCAGAAGTGCGCGCCGATAATCACCTGACCGTCAAAGGCAATAATAACGAGAAGATTGGCGGCTCGGCTTCGCGCAACGTCTCCATGAATATTGATGAGAAGGCCGGAATGAAGTATGCGATGGATGCCGGGATGGAAATCCATCTCAAATCCGGTATGACGCTCACCATGGAATCCGGTGTCAGTTTAACCTTAAAAGTCGGCGGCAATTTTATTAATATCAGTCCCGTTGGCATCGCCATTCAGGGAACGATGGTGTTGATTAATAGCGGCGGGGCCGCCGGCGCCGGTTCGGGTTCGAGCCCTGAAACGCCGAAGTCGCCCAAAGAAGCCGATACCGCAGAACCGGGTCAGAAAGAGGAGTTGCCGCCTCCGAAACAACCACCCACCCCGCAAACCTACAGCGCGGGCGCCCTCACTTTGAAGAAGGCGGCTCGCGATGCCATGCCTTTCTGCGATATATGACACGGCTAAATTTTCGCCGGTGCGGCGAGTGAAACAAGCTATGGAAAACCAAATTGACCTGATTAAGAAGAGATTGTTTCGTGAAGAAGGCGCGAAAGTGTATGCGGTTTTAGACGGCGCATCAATCGAAAATTTATTGCAGATGTTTTTTAAATTCGAGCCGGAACAACTCTGTCTGTATCAAGGCGATCTGGAACCTGATATGGCCGAGGTCGCTCCCTATTTGGTGCGCCTTGAGCGCGACTCGGCCTTTACCGACTGGTTGTTTGAACAAGGATGGGGAAACCATTACGGAATATTTGCAGTGACATTCTCCGACCTGAAGCAGACGCGACAACACTTTCGCAAATTTCTGACGGTTTATGACATCAAAGGCAAGCCCCTGTTGTTTCGTTATTATGACCCGCGAGTGCTGAGAATATATTTGCCGACCTGCACCCCCGAAGAGCTTGAAAAATTATTCGGCAGTCTGGAATTTTTCTTTCTTGAAGATGAAGACCCGAAAATTGCCTTGAAATTCAAATTTGATGCGGAAGGGTTGAAGCAGGAAAAGATTCCGGTGAGTCACGAATAAACCGCGCCCGTCGTGCGGCGCGCCAATTGATAAAGGAGAAAGCCTATGCCTCCGGCAGCAAGAATAACCGATATGCATACCTGTCCGATGGTGACGGTTCTGGTTCCCCACGTCGGCGGTCCGATTGTCTCAGGTTGGGTACCGGTGTTAATCGGCATGTTACCCGCCGCGCGGGTGACCGATATCGCAATTTGCGTCGGCCCACCCGATATGATTGTTAAAGGTTCAATGACCGTTTTAATCGGCGGAATGCCGGCCGCGCGCATTGGCGATATGACTGTGCACGGCGGCGTAATTGTGAGCGGACTACCGACGGTGATGATTGGAGGTTAAGCAGCGTGTTAAAGATTCGCGACGAACAGATGGGGGCTTTTCAGGAAACCGCGGAGGCCGCTTTTGCGAAAAGCACCGTCGCCTATTTGCGCGAGACGCATCCTGAGACGGTGGTGCAACTGCCCTCTGGGAAATGCAAAGTCGCCCACCTTCCGGACGATGTGATTTATGACATGGTTTGGGATAGTTTTCAAAAAGCCCATACCTATGGCATCGACTGGCAATCAACCCTGAGGGCCTACACGGTGATTCGCTTTGTGGCCGCGCCAAATTTCGATGACCACCCGATTATTAAACGTATTTTGAATGATGAAAGCGTGCCGCCGAACGAACGCGTAGACAAACTTTGGGAAAACACTACCGAGCAGAATTGGGAAGCGGTTGCCAAAAATTATAACCCGGATACCTGGAATCTTAAGGGCTAAGAACAATCCATGATGAGTGCATCACCAACTTTAATGCAGGTCGTTAAAGCCGCCGCGACATCGGCTTCGGCATCGGCGCCGAAAATCCCTTCGTCTCCAGCGCTGAGCTGTCCGGTAGCGAAATATGATGTCGGCAGTTTCAAGGAGCTTCTGGACAGGGCGCAGGTCGGTGATGACATGCAACATGACCACATCCCTTCTTTTGCATCCCTGCGGGAAAATTTCAAAGCGAAACTCGGTCGTGATTTAAAGCCGGAAGAATACCAGGCGCTCTATCAAAACGCTTCCTGTATCGAATTGCCGACGGCGGTTCATAAAGCGGGGCGGACGTTTGGCGGGAAAAATAACGTTGACCAGATTGCCGAAGACGCCAAAGATTTGGGTAAAGCGGCGCAAAAGGACATGAAGGCGTACAAAGACGTCGCCGACGCCGCCCTGTTAAACAAAGAGATCAGCCAGGCGGAATACAATAAGTTCATAGGAGCATTGGCAAAAGTGGACGCGAGAAATAAAATGCTTGGGCTTTATTGACGCCTCTGTGCGAACGGCTAATAGGGATATCCATTATGTACAAAACAATGTTATCCATTCTCGGCAAACATTTGAATGATGCGGAGGTCCAAAATTTTCTCTCGTCGGTCGGCGATAAGCCGGAGATTATGAGCTATGACATCACTTACTACATCTACAAGAAAAAAGGGATGAATTTAGTGTTTGACGAAAATCTCCTGCTGTCATCCATTCAACTCTACCCGCAGGGGGTTGATGGGTATGACGAATACACCGGCGAGGCGCCGCACGGAGTAACTTTTTATACGCCGCGCGCCGAGGTGCGGACAAAGCTTGGAATCCCGACGGCTTCAGGTGGCGGGGAAGTCCTTCCTCTACTAGGCATGACAAAAAATTGGGATCGTTACGATTATGACACCTACACGTTGCACTTCGAATATCAGGTCGGCGAAGAAAGCATCACGTTAATCACCCTGGGGCGAAAGTAGATTTAGCAACTCATTAAAAAAACGGGTTCCGACAAATCATTCTACCAAGCCGTATCGTCCGTCAGCAGGCTATACCCGTACGCTTCTCAGAGGCCGCGCCGCCCCAGAGGCTTAAAAGCGATAAATAAATTCTGCTGCAGCTTTCTGAGGTGATTGCCCTATTGACTAACTATTGGTCGCACTGATTTCCCGTTAGTTTTATCTGATTAAACAACAAATCGCCAGCAACAGCATAAACGAGGGAAGACATGAAAAAGAAAAGCTACTTGTTTGAGAAGAGCTACCTGCTTGTTCCGTTAATGGGCTTCATCTTCGCGCTCTCTTTTTTTTCGCTCATCAATCGCACCACCGCCCATGCGCCGGCAAAAGAGAGTGTTCAAAAGAATATTCAACCCCAAGCGGCCAACTCCTTCTTTACGCTGACCATTTCAGCGGTGCCAAATCCTGTGAGCGTCGGCACGGTACTGAACTACACTATACTGGTCACGCCGACGCAACTCTACGATAGGATTGTTGTCAGTTCGACAGTTCCGCAAAACACCCTCTTTTGTCCGGGCAGCGGAACCTCTGTTGCCGGCTACGTGTTTACGCCCCCGGTCAGTAATTCCGGAACCTTCAGTTGGACGAACAACTCACCGCCGTCCGGGGGGACGACCACGGCGCTATCGTTTAGCGTGCGGGTTAACCCGAACGCGCCGATTAACTCGAACATCACACTGACGGTGGGCGTCGCGGCATTTGTTTGCGAACCCGGTTGTAGTCTCATCCCGGAATCTCAACTTTTTGAAACGAACGCGACGCAGGTTCAACCCGCCATTCGCATTGATAAAACGATTACTCAGGTCACCAACCCAGGCAAAGTTCTCATCAGCGGGGTTGACGGCGATGCGCTGCTGGTTGAGCCAAACGGCACGATTAACTACAAGATTGTCGTAACCAATCTGACCAAGGCCATCAAACACGTTATTCTTAATGATGAATTACCGCCCCAAACGACGTTTTTCAAAATCACTCATGATATTCCGCCGAGCAGTTCATTTGTGGGGTGCGATTTGCCCCCGGTTGGCGGCATGGGCGGCATCCATTGTGAGTTTTTCATCGGCCCGGTCGATACGGTGGTTTTCTTTATCGGCGTGAACGTCAAACCGAATACTCCGAAAGGCGAGGTGCTGGTCAATTGCGCATCGGCGATCACCTCAGCAGAAGATTGCGGGTCAGGTGCCGGCGGAAATATTGTCGTCAGCGATTGCGCGAGCGTTGCAGTTGGTGAACTCTCCGATGTAGGGCTGACTAAAAAAGTCACCAATGTGAAATCCGGGAGCGAAAATTTACCGGGCACTCAGGCGGAAGTCGGTGACATTCTCAAATATGAAATTGAGGTGACCAATCACGGTCCCGGTGATGCGCAAAATGTGCGCGTTGCCGATGTGCTGGATAGCAACCTGACCCTGATTTTGCCGCCCAATCCGCTGTACTGTATGAACTCGAATGAAAGTTGTGATACGTGCCAGCCTTTTTCATCCGGAGAACATAGTTGTGATTCAGTGGGCAACAGTGTTGCCATCATCTTTCCAAAACTTAAAAACGGGCAAAAAGAGACGATTATTTTGTTTGCCAAGGTCAACTGCGTTCCCATAGAAACCGTCGTTCAAAATATTGCGACCGTCAGGGTCGTCGGCGAAGGCAATGAAGACGCGAAACCGGATAATAACAGCGCCTCGGTTACGACCAGGGTGAATGAACCGGTTCCGGGGTTTGATTGTGCGCCAAAATTGATTATCCATCCGGTTCAACTTTGCCCGGGTGAAAATTCGGCTTTTGTGTTTGTGCCGCCGCCTTTATTTACCAGCCTGTGTACCCATCCGCTCACTTTAATCGGCACCCGCAGCGACGGGAAGGCCTTGGACGCTGCTTATCCTGTTGGCGACACCGTGATTAATTGGCAATTGGTTAATGCCGAAGGTCAAGCGCCTACGGATATTGCCTGTACACGGACGACGACCACCGTGCGAGTAAATCAAAAGCAGAATCCGATTACCTTCACGCCGCCGAATTTCGGCACCGTTACTTTTGAAGGCAAGAAACTGCCGAAGAAACCGTTTAAAGCGACCTTTACACTGACCAATACCTGTAGCGTCCCGCTGACCGTTCAGCTCCTTAATATCCAAAGAGACGCAGTGGCGCTGTGCAATGCCGGGCTTACGGATGCCGAACGCGACGACTCGACCTATTTCCAGGTCATCGCACCCAATGGCAATCCGCTGGCGCCGACGAATTTTGTGACTCTGGCGCCGGGCGCCCATACCTTCACCTTGCAGTTCAGAGCCTTCCTGCCGTCCTATCCGGCGAATGTCAACCGGCTGAATGCCGCAGAGGTATTGCCGACCGATTTTACGAAAACCAATATTCGTTTTCAGATTATCGGCGATAAAGCGTTGGACATCCGACCGCAAGGCACCATTGTAGATAACCTGGTAAAACTGCTTGACCCGATTTGCGCGTCACGTGACGGCAATAATTTCACTGCCCGCATAGGCGTGCTCGACCCGACATTAAAACTACAACGAATCAGCGTTGAATTCATCAGTGATTCGGGGCAACGATTGGGTAATGAACAAAGCTTTACGCCGGGCTTCAATGGCAAATGCAGAGGGCAGCGGTACTATCTGGAAATCACTCAGGCTACACAGAACTTTCCCCAGAGTGTGAGAATGCGAATAACCGTATCTTCGACGGGTTCAATAAGTCGGGTGGTTGAGGTGCCGGTCGGACAAACTTGTTCGCCACCCCAAACCGGGCAATCTATAACTGTCGAAAAAGTCACTTCGTTGAGGAACCATCGCTAATTTCAGCCGTTCAGGCGGACGGAAAAAAGGAGATCAGTATGAGGACCAAAAGAGGCGTTGTCATTACCGGACTTTTAATCCTGGTTTTGTCGTTGAGTCTGACTACGCAACCAGCTTCGGCAAGGGGTGGCGATGACGACCCGCCCATCAGACTTTTCGCATCAACCGGATTTGCGCCGATTGGCGTTGCCCGATCTCTCGGAGAGATGGCCATCAACGGACGGTTGTTCAGAGGCGAACGAACGCTTTGGGGCGGCGAGCTCATCCAGGCGCCCGCAAGCGCGAATCTGCTGCTGGCCTTTGATGATGCCGGTGAAGTCAGGCTCAAACCGGGAACCGTTGCCAGAGTTTCGTTGGGGCGGTCGCATTTTGAAGACCAGCCGAACGGGCGAGTGGTGATTGCGACCTTGATTTGCGGAGTCGCGAGGTTTGACTTGAGAGATAACACGACGGCCTATGTTGAAACAGCCGGCTCGGTCTATACCGCTTCGCGTGGCGCGTCTTTCAGCCTGGCAAGACTTGCGGGAGTGGCGCGACTCGATGAGCTAAACGGGCGCGTCGAAGTCGCGGCGCAAGCCGCTCAGGAAGTCAGAAAAATCGCGCCGCTCGATGATGGAGGAAGACCGATTGCCGCGCGCGGCAAAATCCAGGTTCGCCTGCGTTCAACGCGCAGCCTGCAATTTCAGGTCACGGATGATAAGGACAAACCGCTGCCCGATATTCCGGTCATCATCACCCTTGGCTCAACGGCGCATGGCGCATTCGGTTCCGGCGTTGCTTCGATTACCGCAACGACGAATGCCAATGGCATTGCGAGCGTCAATCTGGTTAGTGGCGTAGCGCAGGGAAGCGATTCGATAGTTGCCGAAATCGGCGGTTCGAATGTCCGCTGGGAAGGCTCGATTGATTTCCAGAAAAGCGGCACCCCGACCTGGGTTAAAGTCGCTCCCGTGGCCGCAGGACTGGCCGGCGTTGGGGTCTGGCGCGCCGCTCGCAATAACAATAACAATAATCAACCGCAACCGGGATTGGGCAATGGCGGCGTAACTGTGAAACCGTAAGCAGAGAAGGGAGGGGTTGTGAAAAAAAGCATATCAAGCGCAACACTTTCAATCGGCATCGGGCTAATCTGTCTGAACTTTTTGGCGGTGCCCGCCTCAGGGCAACAGAACGGCCTGATTCAGCGGCGCATTAAGGTTGTTGGCGCGACGGACGCGGAAATCAAATCGGGTAAAAATAATGATGTCGGTTTGTGGGCCATTGTCATCGGCGTGTCGAATTTTAAATATGGCAATGACACGGGTGACATCACCGGCGGCAACGATTTTTCAATTCGGAATTTAAAGAATGCCGCAGACGATGCGCAGGCGATATATGATTTCTTGCGCAGCCCCGAAGGCGGTGGCTTTCGCGATGAAAGCGAAGGCGGGCATATGGTTTTACTCAAAGATGAACAGGCGACCAAGGCTAAAATTGATTTGGCGCTGAAAAAACTTGAGCAGGCCAAGCCCGATGATTTTTTTGTCATCTTTCTGGCTTCGCACGGCATGTTACTGCCGCAAAAAGACGCGAGGAATAACCCCATTCAAGCGCCCTATTTTCTGCTGCACGATACCGAACCGAAACTCGCCAGCGCCTCGCGAACGGCAATGAACATGGATATTTTCAATGAGCTCCTTCGCGATAAAAAAATCCCTGCGCGTAAAGGATTAATTTTGACGGACACCTGTCACAGCGGCGGCATTCAAATGGCCGGACGCGCCGGTGAAGTCGGTTCGCTGTATGCCAACAGTCGCTATATCGAAGAGATGAATAAAGTTCAGAATGAAGGCATCGGCTTTATCTGGGCGGCCGGGCAACTGGAGGCTTCGCTGGAAAATGCCGAACTCGGTCACGGGTATTTCACGCAGTGCCTGATTGACGGACTGAGCGGCATGGCGGACTACCTGGTCTATGATGATAGCGGCAGCGATTTCAAAAACGGCGTAGATGGCAAGGTGACATTTTGGGAGCTGGCGAATTACGTAAAAGATGAAGTCGCCAAGCAGACGGAAGACAAGCAACATCCGGGTTTCAATACAACCTCTGTGGAATTCAACAGGGTCTCGGTTGCGGTTGTGCCTTATGCGAGCGACGCCGGGGTAACCGGACAGGTCGGCACCCTGGTCATACGCGCTCCTGATGTGCAAGGGGTTGAAGTGTCGGTTGACGGCAGCGCGCTTGATGGCAAGCTCGACGGCGGCATGCAGCGGTCAATTAAAATCCGCGAAGGGCAACACAAACTCACCTTCACCTGGGCCGGTAAAAGCGTGACGCGGTTGATGACCGTTCGCGCCCGACGTTCGACGAAAATCACTGTCAATCTGGCGTTCAGCGAAGGCGACGAAGAGAGTCTACTGGAAACCGCCGCGAACCATTTGAATGTTTACTTAGCCGAAGACAAGGAGCCGTCCGGCGCTGCGAAAGACCAATTTGATAAAGGGGTCGAGCAGTTCAACAAACAGCGCTTCAAAGAAGCGCTGGACTTTTTTACGAAAGCCATTCAAGCCAACAATGGCGCCTATTCAAGAGCGTTTGTGTTGTTGGGAAGAACCCAGCAATCATTGGGCGATGACCAGGCGGCCGTGAAGTCGTTTCAAAAGGCCGTGGAGTTGAAGCCTTCGGATTATGAGGCTGAGACTCTGCTTGCGGAAGCCAAGATGGATAGCGATTACAACCTTGAAGAGGTTGGCAAAGAATTGAAAGCCATCATTCAGGCGCATCCCGATTATGATTTTGCCCGGGTAATTTATGGCGAGTTGAATCTGTTGCAAAACAATTTGCGCGAAGCGGAACGGCAACTGACCAGAGCTTTGCAAATCACCCCGAAAAACCCTGCGGCCTCCATGATTTTGGCTGATGTTTTAATTAACGCAGGCGTCAGCACTGGCAATGAACAGAAGATGAAGCAGGCGGTTGACCAGGCGAAACGAGCGGTCACGCTCTTTGATGAATTATCGGTTAAGAAAAAGTCACTGGCGACGGGTCTCAAACGCCTCTCTATCACGCATGTCATTTTTGGCGGGGGCCGCTATATCAACGAAGCGGCAATGGCCGAAGCAAATTTCATTGCCGCCGATACCCTGACGCGCTGGCTGGAAGCCCGAAATAATATGGATGATTCGAACGCGGCTTATGACGAAGCGAGAAAATACACGCAAGAGGGCATACGGTACGCGCAGGGGCTTGCCGATAAAAGAAGAGTGGCGCAACTGCTGGAAATCAGCGCGCGCATCTATTTGAGCAAAGGCGATGCAAAAAGCGCCATCAAAGAGGGCGAGCAGGCCTTGAAGGTTGCCGAGACCACTTCCTTAAAAGATTATTACGACGCGCATTTGACCTTGGCGAGAGCCTATAACAGCGAGCAAAAATTTGCGGCGGCAGAGAAACACTTGAAAAGTTATCTTTCGCAGGTGGAAAAATATCTGTCGCAATCAGAGTTACAAAGAAAGCGGGATTTTCTTAACGAGATTATTCGCAAAAAAGAGGCGAGCGGACAAAAGTAGATTGGCAAACAGAACCGCAGGGCGCACCCGGAGTCAAGTTGTGACCGACGGGCGAAGGTAGAGGAATATTAACCCCGGCGGCCGAGCAACTCCGGAAGCGCCTGAAATGGCGCGAACGACCATCTGGGCTTGCTTTCTCTTGCCAGGATTTATACATTGCCACGTGCGGAAATAAATGCAGAAAAGCAAATCGGCTGGTCTGAGAGAGGTTATTTATGAGTCAAAAACCGGCATGGTTGGACAATAATCTGGTCAATTTAGCGACGCCAATTTTCGAAACGGTTTTGCAAGTCAGAGCTGGTCTGCTGACCCCTTCAATTGAATTACGGCAATCTATCAATGCAATGCTCGTACAGATGGAGCAACAGGCGGAAGGGTTCGGGCATAAGAGCGCCAATATTCAATCCGCCAAATTCGCCTTAGCCGCCTTTGTTGACGAGACGGTGTTAATGGCAAGTTTTCCCTTGCGCGATTACTGGGAGAAGCGGCCGCTTCAACTCGAATATTTTGGCGAACAACTCGCCGGCAATACCTTTTTTGAGCGGTTGCTAAAGATGATGGAGGAAGGGGACGCGTTCGTTGATGTGGTCGAAGTTTACTATGTATGCTTATTGCTCGGCTTCAAAGGGCGATACAACATATATTATGAAGAGCAACTCAAAGGCATGGTTGGGCAGGTTGCCGATTATTTGCGGCGCAACAATCGCTTGCGAACCGTAGGCATTTCGCCGCATTGGAAAGTAACCGATCAGCCCATCGTTGCCTGGCATTCCGGATTGCCGAAGTGGTTCAAAATAACCAGCGCCGCATTATTAGCTTTGGTCTTGTTCGTTTATTTCCTATCCGACAGTTTGCTGATTTTGCAGCTCAATGAAGCAAAGAGTTGGTTGTTACGCAAGTGAAGGCGCGACCATTTTGTTGAAGAGGTGGCCGGCTTGCAGTCGGCTGCAGGTCAGCCGAAATTTGAAAAGAGGAAATCGTCCAAGAGGATTACGTTAGAACTATGTCTGATCATGGCAGTCAAATAAAATCTTACCTGGGAATTTCTGCAATTGTTTCGTTATACGGAATCGCCGGACTGATTGTGCTTTATGCCGGTCCGAAACTGGGAATTGACCTTACTTATCAGATTGTCATTATCGCCTTGTTGCTGATGACCTGGCCTTTTGCGCTTATCATTGGTCACTACCGAAGAAAAAAAGAGGAACAGACGGCTGTTCCGGAAGCGCCTGGCAGCAATGTCGTGGCAAAGAAAGGCACGACCGGAGTGACCCGCGTTTATGACGAAATCGTCAGAGGCGCTGAAGAGGTTGTGCAATGGCTGAAAAGCACCAAGCTCGGAGCCGGCAAGGGAACAGACCCGGTCTACAGCCTGCCCTGGTTTATCATTGCAGGGCCCCCGGCAAGCGGAAAAACATCTTTATTACTTTCGGCAAAACTCGATTATCATGCGTTGCCCAGTCAGCGTCGAGCCGAACAGAGCTTGATTCGTCCGACCCGCGATTGTGAATGGCGGGTAACCGATGCGGCGGTCTATCTGGATACCGCCGGGCGTTATCAAACCGAAGGGCCGGATAGCGATGAATGGTCTTCACTGGTTGAGACCTTAAAGAAATATCGCAAGACGCGTCCGCTTGATGGCTTTGTGGTGTCGGTCAGCCTGCCGAGAATTGTCTCTTTGAGTGAGAATGAAATCGAGCAACTCTCGAAGACCTTACGCGCACGCCTGGATGAGGTGATCCTTCGCACACAGGTTCGTTTCCCGGTTTATCTGGTGTTTACCAATGCTGACGCGGTGCCGGGTTTTCGGGAATTCTTCAGCCCGTTTGATGAAGGCGAACGGGCTCAGGTATGGGGGGCGACGATTCCGCTTGAACAGTCGCAAAATGCCCACGCGCTTTTCGATATTGAGCTGGATTATTTGTATGACGCCTTGATGCGGCGCAGACTTGAGCGGTTGAGTTTACCGGCGCCCGCACCTGAACAGCTTGCGGTCTTTGATTTTCCGATACGCTTTGCCGAAACGCGGCGCAAGCTGGGACTTTTTGCTTCGGCGATGTTCAGACCGAATCCATTCAGCGAGAAACCTTTGCTGAGAGGGTTTTATTTCACGAGCAGCGGCGCGCATCAACCGGCCAACCCACAAGCGCAAGACGCGCCGCTGATGGCCAGCTCCGGATTCTTTACCGAATATCTTTTCAAAGATGTGTTGCATCGGGATAGAGATATTGCTGCCTCTTTTCAAGCGGCGACGGTAAATCCCAATCGTTACCGAACGATCGGGCTAGTGACGGCCGCGGCGCTGGTCTTCCTGCTCTCTTGTGCGCTGGTGATTTCGTTTTTCAACAATCGCGAACTGGTCGCCAGAGCCGGCCATGCCGGAGTCGAAGTCGAGAAGAACGTGCAGCTTTATGCCGCAAAAGACGGTTCACAGCGTCCCTTACTCGAATCGCGCATCGAGTTTGAAAAACTCGACGACCTGCGCGATGTGTTAATCAGACTGGAAGATTACGAAAAAAACTCGCCGCCGCTATTTTATCGGTTTGGTCTGTACTCAGGGAATTCTCTTCTACCTTACCTGCGGACTATCTATTTTGATTCGCTGCATCAAAGATTTATAAAGCCAACCTATGAAGCGATGCAGAACGATTTACAGAGCTTTACTGCGGGAGCGAAAGGCGGAACCCGTACGCCAGTGACAGCCGCCGGAAACCCTTCGGTAAATGCCAGTGCGGCAAATGCCGGTGCGGAAGATTTAGGGGTCTATTACGATAAACTGAAAGCCTATTTAATGCTGTCGGATTATCCCCGAAAAAACGAAGCGGCATTTTTAATTGGCCAGCTGGCGCCCTATTGGAAGAAGAATGCGCCACCCGAGCTTGAAAAGAGTGCGCTTGAACATTTGAGTTTCTACGCGACGCTGGCGGGACTGGATGATGCGCCGCATTATAAATCGGATGAGCGATTAATTGCTGAAGCAAGACAGCGGTTAATTTCCTATCCGCCGAGCAATCGCTTTTATAAACGGACCATCGGTGACATTAGCAGGAAGATCCAGGACATGGGGGTTGATTCGATACTTGAAGGGCGAACCATCGGTTCATTAAAGGGTTCCTATCTGGTGCCCGGCAGTTACACCTTGGCTGGCTATAAAGAATTTGAAGATTTAATTCCCTCAGCGACGAAAAAGATTAAGGAAGAAGATTGGGTCATGGGCAGTGTGCGCGGCGAAACCCAGGATCAAAATATTGACGATGAAGAGCTGAAGAAAAAGCTCTGGTCATTTTATTATTCTGACTATACGCAGGAGTGGCGGAAATTCTTACTCGGTCTGAATGTCCAGGAAAGCAAGACTAAACAGGAATCTATAGATACGCTCAGAGAGCTGGCCGCCAATAATTCTCCCTTGAAGCGTGTGATGGAAGAGGTCAGCCGACAGACGAAGCTTTCCAAGGGTTCAAGCGGCGGCCTCTGGGGATGGATTACCAGTTGGTTTTCCAGCAGTAGCCAGAGCGGCGCGGCGGTAAGCGAAGTCGAAAGGGAATTTGATCCGATCTATAAATTTACCATGGGTGAGGGGGGAAAAGAATCCCCGCCGATTTCGGCTTATCTAACGATTTTAACCGAAATGCAACTCGGGCTTAGTGAACCGGCGAAATCGGTTTTAACCGTGAAAGAAGGGGAAAACCTGCAAAGAGCTGAGCAAAAGGTCGGCAACCTGTTAGCCTCTTTTTCGACCCCTGCAGCCTCTGACGCAGCGCAGGTGCTCAGACAACCTCTGGGGAGAATCAGATATATGGGAAACGTCGGCGAGTTGGAACAAATTACGCAAGTCTGGCGAAACCAACTCTACCCCTTGGCTACGCGTATACAAGGAGGCTTTCCTTTTACCGGTACAGGCGATGCGTCGCTGACGGAAATTGCCGGGTATCTCAATCCGCAGGATGGAAAATTCACCCAGTTTTACAAAGAAAAACTCGCCGGTTCTTTTGAAGATGTGGGCGGGCAGTACAAATTAAGAGACTCCGGCGCCTTCCCGTTATCAACCGAGTTTGTTAAGTATTTAAACGATATCAGGCAGATTCAAGAAGCCTTCTTCCCGAATGGAACGAAGGACGCAAGTTTTACGGGGACCCTCATACTCGATCCCGCGTCCAGCGACGCGGTGATTGAAATTGGCGAAGCCCGAATTAACTCTGCGCAACCCTCTGTGATATTCAATTGGCCACCCAAAGGCGGCGCTTCAGGCGGAAGAATATCTACTACTTCGGGCGGAGAACCAAAACAATGGGCCGGTGAATGGGGATTATTCCAGATGTTATTGGCCGGAAGTAGTGGCAGTACGGCTCCACAGGGCGATGAGTTTCCCTTGAGCTGGCGCGTCGGGGCTTCTGTAGTAAAAGCAAAATTAAAAACCGATAAGAATCCTTTCAAGCTGTTAAACATTTTCAAGCAGATAAAAGCGCCAGAGCGAATTCGAGGGTAACCGTGATCGCCATCCAAATGGACGGCTCAAGAGAAACCTATTCCGTCCGATAATAACTCTTATGTCATACCTGGTGGACTGCTGATTGATCAGTAGCGCAAGGTTTCCGCTAGCGACTGCATGAATTCACGGACCAACATGATCTGGCTGTTCTCCGAAATGAACTCGAAATCAGAGACCCTGGTAGCAAACGGCCGCGACCCTTTTGGTACCGCGAGGCTCGCATGCAGCACCGGGCATTCATCAATGAGAGCGACCAGTACGGCCCACGCCTGCTGGTCCAGGAGCGCAATTATATCTAGCGCCTCTTGAGCGCGCCACGGCGTGCCGGCCTGCCAGTATTTCGCCATCTCGATGTGCAGCGTATCGAGCCCTGCTTGAATTTCGCGGTCGGCGCACTGCATAAGAGTCAAGACTCCCATCAATTGTTCCGCCGCATACAGGCTGATGTTTCGATAAAGGATTGCCCACCCGACCTGGAAAACGCTGATAAGATCGTGTTCAACAAGAAAGTCGCCGGGCAGTGCCGTCACGTTCACCGGGAGCCAGTGAGGCGGCCAGTTCTCCATGCCAAGATTGCAGACTGCGACGGCCGCATCGGACGCCTCTTGCGCCGTAAAGGATCGCGCCTGAATCGAACATCCTGCAATCAGCGTGTTCGCCAGATAAGCCAGTTCTTCGCTCCTGGTCAAATAGACCTCTGGGTCACGGTCGAGCACGAACTGCATGTGGGTTTGAATACGGCCGAGGCGCGACGACTGACCCTCAGGCCGGCCAAGCAACGCCCGAGGCGACTGCTCAATGATCCCCGCCTCAAGCAGTACGTTGAAGACCGCGGCGACGTCATCTGCGTTATCCTCCGAAGCCGGCAGCGTTTCTGTCCCCGCCGCCAAAAGCCTAGATTCGCTGTGGATGTCCACCTCCGTACCCTCATCCAGGTCTCGGAAATATGCGCGTGCGAGCGGGTTTGCGGGTGGCCCGACAGCGCTCCCGAGCCGAAGCTGGCGCGACATTTGGAGGAATGCCCGAGCCTGTGCTGGTGTCACATAGCCTTGCTTCTCACGGCGTCCTTCACGATCTACCGCCATATCGAACATTGCCTGATCACTTTCGGCGAGCAGATCGTCCAGTCCATCGAGCTCGCGCCCGGAGTCTGAGAGCGAACGGCATTTTCCCATCACTTGATGAAAATAGTCGGGATGCCCTGTATCGAGAGCCATTAGGGCATCAACTATCGCCTCCCAAGAGTCGGCACGCCTGGCCACAAGCACATAGCCACCGACTTCAGATGTAAGCCCATCGTCAATGGCGTGACTCAGGTCTACCTGTTCTCCATCCAATGTCTCATAGGGCATAACCGCCGCACGGTCGAATACAAGAATGTGCTGTGCGAGCCCCGTCACCACGAGACCGACATCCATCCCTACGAGCTTATGCGCCGCCACAGCAGCGCCGATTTCTACCAGCACCTCGAGCCACAGGCCGAAACGGGCGGCGTTGAACTGCTCGTCCAAACTTGGTCGGGAGGCGTGCCATAAGTCGAGGTCAAAAATGTGCGTCAACTGCTCAGGTGTCGCCAGCGCCACGAGCTCGCCGCAATCCTCAAGCCCGCAGTTCTGAATGAGGCGATGTAGCAGATCAGGCTGAAGTCGTGGGACGACTTGCTCAAGGCGCGGAGTATTCAGAATACGGTCGAGCAGATGACGCCCGTCGGTTCTATCGCGCCGTGCAGGTTTGTCGCTAGTCGGATCCGCGCCCCCTGGTGTGTGAGATTGCAAGGCCTTCGTAGGGCGATGGCGAGTACAATAATCGAATTTTGACATAAGCCTCCGCTGCTTCTTTGATGTGCACTCTCTAGCTGAGCAATCAACGGAGCTCAATTATCTACAGTTGGGAAGACCAAGCAAGTTTTGGAGGGCTATTTTTGGTGGCATAAATCCTGCAAGCCCGGGCAATTTGCGATATAATAAACTTGGAGCGATTTGCTACCTTATTTTTTGTGCCACACACTGACTGTCCGAAAACTATAGTTTTTGAACACCCCTCCGTCTTATTCAAAAACCCCAGTAAACCCGCTATATTTTATGGGCATTTTTCGAGAGGTTTTTGGACACCCCTATGAAACAATTAAAAGTCGCCCTTTACGCCCGTGTTTCAACACACGATCAACAGACACTGCCTCTCCAACAGAAGGCTATGCGTGGGTATGCCAACAAACGCGGTTGGATAATAACTCAGCAAGTCAAAGAGGTGGGTTCCGGCGCAAAGACGCGACCACAACGTGACGAACTGATGAAAGCAGCGCGGCGGCGCGAGATAGACGTCATCATTGTATGGCGACTCGACCGCTGGGGACGCTCCCTTGCCGATTTAGTAACAACCCTCAAAGAACTTTCTGATCTGAGTGTCGGTTTCGTTTCGTTGACCGAAGCGATTGATCTTACTACCCCATCCGGCCGTGCGCTTGCCGGCATGCTAGCTGTCTTTGCAGAGTTTGAACGTGATATCTTACGCGAGCGTGTGAAAGCTGGTATTGCCCAATCAAGGGAGAAAGGCAAACCTCATGGCAGGCCCCGGACTGCAGCTAAGCAAAGCGCTGAAGTAAAAAAGTTGTTTAATCAAGGAAACGGGTTAAGTAAGTCTGAAATTGCTCGCCGTCTCAATATCGGGAGAACTTCAGTAATCAGAATACTCAGTCGTCAAAAATAAATGAAATTTCCCACAATAGAGGTTATCTACTACTCCAATGGATAACCCTGAGTTTAACAAAAGTATTTATAAATCCTCCCAAACAGTCTGATAATCATATTTATAAAATTCCATATTTTACCTATTACCTACCTCACTCAAGGCAAAATAACTATTACTCATCTTTTGTTGTTATCAGACTCTTGGTTGCTCATTTTGGGTTTCATTTTCACATCGAAATTCAGTTCTCGGGGGTTCCTTTTTTAATTTGGCCGGTTTTTTAATGCATTATAGTTCGCTTGCATTTATTCTTTAAGCGTAATATATTGCATATTTGTAATATACTTAATCAGGGTAACGATATTCTTAGAGAGGCACCATGTCACAGATAAACTTTGAAACATCTCCAGAGCATTACAATCATTGGAAGCTTAAAATTGAGGGTCCGGTCGCAACACTAG
>JBIOWC010000077.1:0-20553 GCA_044868105.1 Blastocatellia bacterium | reverse complement strand
TAATCAAAATATTCTTCGTGAATGACTTCGGCAATTTTCAAATCAAACGGTCGGGTGATTTTGATATTGATTGGCGAGCCTTCGACGACCGAGACTTTATGCCCGATGCGTTCAACGAGTTGTGAATCGTCGGTGGCGCGGAAGCCTTCGGCTCTGGCGCGCTCGTAGGCTTCTTTGATGACGGAATATTGAAAGGCTTGCGGAGTTTGCGCTTGATAAATCACGCGTCTATCGAGGGTCCGGCGAATTGTCGATTGTTTGACCTGTTTAATGGTATCAATCGCCGGGCTTGCCATAATCGCTGCGCCTTTGGTTTCGGCGCGTTGCACGACCTGTTCAATCTCTGCGGGACGAATGAAGGGGCGCACGGCATCGTGAACCACGACGATGCCGGCGTTCGTTTCACGGATGACCTGCAAGCCTTGATAGACCGAATCCTGACGTTCAGCGCCGCCCCCGACGACCCGGGCAATCTTTTTGAGAGTATATTTAGAAAGCAGGGTCAAAACTTCTGAAGTGAGATTCGGTTGTAAGACCAGGATAATCTGGTCAATGGCTTGAGCGTCTTCAAAGCGGCGCAAGGTATGAACCAGCACGGGAATGCCGCCAAGCTCTAACATCTGCTTGGCGCGGTCTGTGTGCATACGCGAGCCGATGCCGGCTGCGGGAATGATGGCTGTGTTGATTTTATGTTCACTCACCGGTGCGAAATTGTTTCGGGACTGAAGGCGCTTTGACCTCTTCGCGAACCGCCGCGCGTCCGTCTTCATTAAAGCGACCAAAAATCATTTTGCCGGCTGTTGTCTGCAACACCGAAGTCACCGCCACATCAACATTTTTGCCAATCATGCGGCGGGCATTATCAATTACGACCATGGTGCCGTCATCCAGATAGGCGACGCCTTGATTATACTCTTTGCCTTCCTTCATGACATAGACGCGCATGAGTTCGCCGGGCAGGACAACGGGTTTAAGCGCATTGGCCAGCTCGTTGATGTTCAACACATGAACGCCGCGCAGTTGCGCGACTTTATTCAAATTAAAATCGTTGGTGACAATCTTGCCTTCAATCTGTTTGGCCAGTTCGATGAGTTTATGGTCTACTTCGCGGACATCCGGGTAATCGGCTTCGCTGATGACGATTTCATAGGTGCCTTTTTTCTTCTGCAAGCGTTGCAAGATGTCGAGTCCGCGCCGTCCGCGATTGCGTTTATTGGAATCGGCGCTGTCGGCAATCTGTTGCAACTCTTTGAGCACGAATTGCGGGATGATTAAGGTGCCGGCCAAAAACCCGGTATCGGCAATATCTGCGACCCGGCCGTCAATAATCACCGAGGTATCCAAAATGAGCGGCGCGGCTTTGCCTTGTCCCTTTTCGACGAAGATGCCGCCGAGCGCGGATAAATCGAGATAATCGCCTTTGACGGCTCCCACTACTAAGCCGACATAAGCCATGATTAAGGTGATAGCAACGGTTAAAAAGGATTTGAACTCTTCAGTGATTGAATGTTGTAAAGAGATAATCCAGCAAATTAATGTCGCAGCTGCGATACCCAGGATTGAACCGACCGCTCCGCCGATTAAAGTTTTCAGACTCGCTTTGCGGACGCGCGCTTCAAAGAAAATAATCGCCAGAGCCAGTAGTGCGCCTGTGGCGAGGGAACTGATTGGTGAGCCGTTGATGGGTTTAAGAAAGTAACCTGCGCTCACCAGGGCCACGATGAAGACGATACGAATGATAGTAACATCAAATCGCATGAGGACCTCCGTAGGGTCTACTTACCGCGTTGAGCCGTTCCTGCTACACGACACTGCGTGATAGTAGAAGTGACAAGCTTAGAAGTCAGAAGTCACGAGTCAGAATTCAGAATTTATAATGGAAGTAAATCAGTATAGATGAATGATGCTCATTAGGATTATTCATCAATATGAAGTCAGGAATGCAGAAGCATTTTCACTTCTGGCTTCTGACTCCTGACTCTTGAATTCCTACTAAGGCTTTGCCACTTTAAATGAATTGTTAAAGAGCTAATGTGGGTGACAACCACAATATATACGGGCAGCAAATAGAGCATTCGCAATCTATCCTGCGACTTGAAATCCCGAATCGTCTGACGGTTCAGGTTGTGGACGCGGCTTTCAGGAGACATGAAAAAGATTCTGAAATCGCGTTGACGGGCTATGGCTGCCATTTGCGTTCGGGCGTATGAACGCCAAACCTCCCTCATTATAGCCAAAATAAAAAGTTTTTCTATCTGAAATGTATTTTGTTCATAAATCTCTTTTTCAGATGTTTAAAACATCCGCGTTGGAGACGAACAGGCAAATTTAAGAGTGTACGTTTCGCCTGGCATTCTGCAATCCGGCAGCCAGACGGCGCGCGCCGACGCGAAGTTGTCTTTCATCGTAGCCCGCATAGCCCAATACCAAACCCGGCGACCGGCGATATTTGAGCCGGAATGAAGATAAGCTTTGCGCGAAGACGCCTTGTTTGAAAGCCTCGGCTTCGGCTTTTTGGTCGCTTAAATCATCGGCCAACCAACCGATCAAGTGCATGCCGGTTTGGTGTTGGTTGGCTTCCAGCAAGCCTTGCAATTCCCGTTGCAAGGCTTCAAGAAGAATTTCCTGACGCTCTGCGTAAAGCGTTCGCATACGGCGCAGGTGACGAATAAAATGACCTTCATTTAAGAAATCCGTCAGCACGGCTTGATCAATGGACGGGGTAAAGCGGCTCAAAATGCCGCGCCCGCGGATAAATACATCAACCACATCCGGCGGCACGACCATATACCCAATACGCAATGCCGGAAACAACACCTTGCTGAAGGTGCCGATGTAAATCACTCGGCCTTCTTTATCCAAACCTTGCAGCGCCGCCAGCGGGCGACCCGTGTAACGATACTCGCTCTCGTAATCATCTTCGATAATCCAGGCGCCGGCGCGGGCTGCCCATTCCAAAAGCCCCAAGCGTCTTGCCAGGGTCATGGTTACGCCGAGCGGGTATTGGTGCGACGGCGAGACGTAGACCAATTTCGCGGTCGCCGCTTGCCGCTCGCCCTCAACGACATCAAGCCCTTCATCATTGATGGGGATAGGAATGAGTTTTGCCCCCGCTCCCAGGAGTGCTGAACGCGCCCCCGGATAACCGGGGTCTTCAATCCAAGCCGCATCACCCGGGTTGAGTAACAGTCGCGCCGCCAGGTCCAGGGCTTGTTGGGCGCCCGATACCATGAGGATTTGCTCCGCTTCGCATTGAACGGCGCGCGAGGTGCGCAAATATCCGGCAATCGCTTCACGCAACGGCAAGTAACCCGCAGGGTCGCCGTAACCTAAGAGTTCGCGCGGGGGATTTCGCCAACGTTTTGCCAGAAGCGATGACCATAATTTGTTGGGGAATTCGTCAAATGCCGGCGTCCCCTGGCGAAATGGCCGTTCGGGAAAGCGGTAGTGAAACGGCGTAGGGCTGGCGGTGCTGGAAAGGGTGACCCCGAATTGAGACAGTGTCCGACCCCGTTTGGCAATCGCTGGGGCGGTCGGTTTTTTGGCGCGAATAAAGAGCATCTCGTCGGGAAGCGAATGCGAAACATAAGTCCCGGAACCGACTTGCCCTTCGAGATAGCCTTCGGCGAGCAGTTGTTCAAAGGCATTCATCACCGTGTTGCGCGAGACGCCGAGTTCGTTAGCCAGTTCGCGAGTTGAAGGTAGACGGGTGCCGGGTCGGAGTTGTCCCGTCAAAATCGCTTTTCTGACCCAATCGTAAAGTTGCCGATACATGGGCACAGCGGTTTCTGCTTGAAGCACGAAAGTTAAGGACGGTAAGACAGTGGCGCTTTTGGGCATCTTCATTCACCTCGAGAAGGGATAAAAATTGGCTCTATCAATTTATAGAAAAATGGCTCTGGCATCCATACCAATTTGTTTTTAGAATGCCGGGGTGAAAAATGCCGAACAGGAGCAAAACGAATGGAACAGTTAGAACGAACGGCGCGAACCACAGTCAGGCGTTTAGCGAAACGCGCCGACTATAGCCAAGAAAAAATTTATGAAATACTTGATGAAGGGTTTGTCTGCCACGTCGGTTTTGTAGCCAACGGGCAGCCTTTCGTCATTCCCACCGCCTATGGACGGCGGGCTGGCCGTTTGTACATTCACGGCTCAGCGGCGAGCCGAATGTTGAAAGCCTTGAGCGAAGGGATAGATGTTTGTGTCACGGTGACTTTGGTTGATGGACTGGTGCTGGCGCGTTCGGCGTTTCATCATTCGCTGAATTACCGTTCGGTTGTGGTTTTCGGTAAAGCCATGGTGGTTGAAAATTTCGATGAGAAGATGGAAGCCTTAAGAGCGTTCACTGAACATCTTTTCCCGAATCGTTGGGATGCGGTTCGCGTACCGAATGAACAGGAGATGCGGGTGACAACGGTACTCGCCTTGTCGCTTACGGAAGCCTCGGCGAAGATTCGCACCGGGCCGCCAATTGATGATGAAGAGGATTACCAATTGAAGGTATGGGCCGGGGTGCTGCCGCTCAGATTGCAAACCGACGACGCGATTCGCGATGAGCGATTACAAGCGGATGTTCAATTGCCGGATGAAGTGCGGCATTACAACGTGGCAACCCGACGCAAGCCGGAAAATTGATAACGGAAAACCCCTGGGTTTTTTATCAAGAAGAATTACGCCACGGAGAAATTTCGCTTCAAATTGATATAAATAATTTTCTCTCACCAACCTGACAACCGCTTGGTTAAACCTGGAGAAAAAATTGATGAGCCAGATTACCTACCGCTATGGAAATGATTTGGAGATTGATGAAGTGATTGAACTGCTCAACGCCTCAACGCTGGGCGAACGAAGGCCGGTTGATGATAAAGCAATCATTACCGACATGATTCAGCACGGCAATTTAACGGTGACCGCCTGGGATGGCGAGGTGATGGTGGGATTTGCTCGTACCTTAACCGATTTTTCGTATTGCGGATATATGTCAGACCTGGCCGTCAGAGCCTCGCATCAAAAGTTGGGCATTGGAACGGAATTAATTCAAAAGACGCGAGAGAAAATGGGTCCGAGGTCAACGTTAATTTTACTCGCGGCTCCGAAGGCGGTGAACTATTATCCGAAAATCGGTTTCACACAACCGGCCAGCGCCTGGTGGTTAAGAGCCAGCGAACCCTTTCCGGTTAATAAACTGGAGGCCGGCGATTAAACCGATGGTGTCATAATGAGCGCTTCAACCTGAAAGCGCTGATGCCCGCTTTAATTTTCGGCCGCCAGGGTTTGAGAAGGCAGGGTGACGAACCAGGCGCATAAACCTAAAAGGCCTACGACCACGGCGAGCAGGTAAAACATCATTGCATAGGACCCGGTTTGTTCTACGCATTTCGCAAGCAGTAGCGGTCCGGTTGCCGAAGCGACGACGGTTAGGGTTTGCGCCGCACCTTGAATTTTTCCTAAGTGGGCGCGCCCGAAAACCTGGCTCCAGAATGAAAAGAAGATGACCATCACGAAGCCGCCCGCAAGCCCCATCACCAGCGCGTAGAGAATAACGTGGGTTTGTGTGGTAACGTGAGGCAGCGCCAACAGTGACCCGGCCAGCAGTCCCATCGCCATTGCCATCAGGCGTTTCATTGACCATTTTGAAGTCAACCAGCCGCCGAGAAAATTTCCGACCAGTGCCGTGAGCGCCGTAATGACCAGGGTGCGATAATAAGTCGAAGCGTCAAACCCACGTTCAGCGAGAATGGATTCATTAAATAAAGCGATGCCCGAGGCAATTAAGCCATAGAGCGAACTCGATAGCGCGAAAACCCAGAATGCCGGGGTAGCGAGCGCTTGCCACAAAGTGAAGCCCACCTTTTCATCGGCTGGTTTGTTCTCCTGTTTGATATCGCCATCGAGCGCCAGCCCCAGGGATTCCGGGCTGCGACGAACGAAGAGCCAACTTGCAGGGGTCAGCACAAACAATAAAGCGATACCGATTTCGGTCCAGGCCGGGCGCCAACCGCTATGGCTCACCACTGAGCCGACTACCGGGAAAGCCGTCATAAATCCGATGCTGAGTAAAATGGTGTAGATGGCCATCGCCAGATTGATTCGGCGCACAAACCATTGTCCAACGATGGTGATACTGACGACCGATAGCGCGCTCTGTCCGAAGCCGCGCGTCAGGGTTATCAATAGTGCAAGTAACGCCACACCTTGAACACGACTCATCGTCAAGACCACAACGCCCAGCAGTAGCGATACGCAGGTGAGAACGATGCGACTCCCCAGGCGGTCAACCAGACGGCCGATGCCGATACAAAAGAGCGCGCCAATCAAGGTTGCCCACAGGTTGATTTGCGCAAACAGGACGCGGTCAAGTTGTAAATCTTTGAGCAGCGGTTCGGTGATGAGTCCGAGTCCTTGCGTTCGACCGGGCAACGTCCCGACCATGGCTAGCGCCGCAACGCTTAAATTTACCCAACCGTAATAGAAGGGCAGCCGCGCCGGACGAATGGTCTGCCCAGGTATTTCAGCCGGTAATGAATACATAAAATGATCCCTTTAGGTTTTTTAATCGTGAAATCAATGAATACCTGTTTGTTTAACTGGCTGGTGTAGCGTTTGACTTTTAGCAGTAAACCACCAGAGACAGCATAACGTGAGACAAAGCCCAAGTCCAAGCCAGCGGACAACGCCACTGGCAAAAACAAATGTAGCGTTGAAGATGATAAACAAGAGAAAGGCTTGCCAGGCTGCGGCAAGTATTTTCGGACGCCGGCGATAAACTTCAAGGCCACGCCACCACCACAGAGCATCCATTAACCACCCCAACATAAAAGCATAATTGACATACATGCCGCCGCCCCAGTTGAGGCCAAAGACCTCTGCGGTCTGCCGAGCGGTTTCGCGATACACCGATTCCTGGCTCCAGCCGTGATAGAGATGAAGAGCGCATATGACATGAATAATCAAGGTAATGAAGGCAAAGCTATAGGCAAGTCTTGCCAGCGCGTCCCACTTACGTCGGCCACGTGAAAGATAAAACGTGGTGGCGCTGACGGCGAACCCGGCGAGGGACAGCCATATCCAGACTTTGGTTAACAGTTCGATTCGATTCATCGGGAATTTGGTTGTTGGTTTGTTGAAGTTAATTGGCTGGTTTGTTGCGCGAGGTGAAAGACCATTCCAATACCTGCGCCTAAGAATAGCCCGTAAGCCGCGCCCCACGCGAGCATGCCGGTTTTGCCTTTGAGTGTTGCATTGAGAAGCAGTCCGAGAAAATAGCCTGCAGAGTTTGCGACAAAAAGAATTGCCGAGAATTTTAAGGTCAACCCCAATTTGCCAAAGCCCGCTGCAAAGACCAAGGCCATCAGTAGCGAGCCGATAAATGAGGCGACCCACTCGCCCAGCCCGTCACGCAAAATGAAGTAAGCGGCGACCCAACCGATGGCATAAAGGAAAAAGGCCGCGCAGAAGAGCCCGTAGAATTTGAGCGGGCGCATGCTCTCTTTGACTAAAATATTGAACGCCCCACCGCCTAATAAAATAAAGAGAAGCGTCCAGGCGAGATAAGCGCCATACAAGCCGAGTGTTTTATACATCCATGATTCGGCAAAGGCGACTGTCGCAAAGACCGCCAGGCTCACCAGCGCAAAAGCGATTGCGCCGATCAAAGTGAATTCAAGTTGACTTCTCTCCGCTGTAGAAATACGCACGACTGCTCCTTAATTGTCGGATTATGTGCGGCAAGGGTTTCAGAGATTAAATAATAATCTCTCGAACCTCGTCAATTTAGCTCAGGCAGGTTTCAGTACGGGGATGAAATAATAATAAAATGGCGGTCAATTGACCGCCATTTTATTTTTTAGGTTAGACGCAGAGGTTTCGGAAAAATCAGTTTAGGCGCTCTTAATTGAACCGCTGTCAATGACGGCTCCGGTTTCACTGATGGCTTGAAAACCAATCTGCTTGTCTTCTATGTCAAACACCATGTAATGGTTGTCTTCGTCAAAGCTCACGGCCCGAAAATCGCTTTTGAGATTGATGTCACCGCGACGACATTTGCCGCCGGCTCCGGTAACAAAGTATTGAATGCCTTGCTGCGGTTTGGTGCGTTCGTAGATGTGGTCATGCCCGGAGAGCGCCAGATTGACCCCATAACGCGTGAACAGCGGTTCAAGCTGTTTTCGTAGCCCGAGCGCCGAGCCGTGCTTTTTACCGGATGAATATATCGGATGGTGGAAGACGGCAACCTTCCATTTCGCTTTGGAATTTTTTAACCCGTTTTCAAGCCAGGTGGTCTGTGGCGAATCAAAATCGGTTGAATCGAGCATGAAAAAATCGGCCAGCCCATCACCTTTTTCGAGCTTGTAATAATTTTTTCCGCCCATATTGAATAACGGATACTGACATTGATCCTGCCGGCCTTCTTCGATATCGTGATTGCCGAGCACCGCATAGAAATTGATTTTGTCTTTAATCAAATTCGAGAACGGTTGCTCGAAATGCTTGCCAAAATAACGCCCGCTGCCATTCGGGTAAACATTGTCGCCCGCCGCGATAACAAAATCCAAAGAAGAACTTTGATGGGACGAGATAAGTTGGGCGGCGGTTTTCGTTTCGTCACTGTCACCGGTGCCCCAATCGCCAATGACCGCAAATCGTAAACGGTCTTTGGCTGGCGCGCAGAAAATCGAGGCGGGCTTGATAAACGCCCCCGCTGAGATGGTTGCGATAGAGAGTAACGCCTGTCGGCGAGTAATCAAATTGCTTTTTCGGTCTTTCATTTTGCACATCCTAGATTTTTATTTTTTTGTTAGTCTCAATCCTTAATCAATTCGCCATCCGCGCCCACTTTGATTTCCTTAGATTTTCTTCCGGTTTTTATGTGAGCTTCGTAGGCCACAATACGGCCATTCTTGGTGATGGATTCAACGAACACAATCTTGCCCTTTTCGGCTTGCTTTTCGATTCCGGTTTTGGCCGCCGCAGGAAGCGCCTCAAGAGCAATCTCTTCTTCGCTCTCCACCACAGCGCCGGTCGAATCAATCAGTACATCTTTATGGTGACCATTAACCTTTAGCTCGACCTCGTAATAGGTCTTGCCATTCTCGGTTTCTTTCGAGATACCGAGAAGGGTTGCCCCTTTACTCTGCTCCTCAACCGTTTGTTGAACCGCCTGGGGTAGTTTTTTCATCTTCACCGGCTTTTCGTCCGCCCGAGTATTGAGCGACGCTGCGAGGAGCACACCGGCGCACAGGAAAATTGCGCTCCTAGCTATTGCGTTAGATCGTTTCATAAAAATCCTACAGTTCGGAAATTAGATTTAGGCTAAACCTGCGGCTCAGGGATTGAGCCGTCTTTAATCTTAATAATTCCAATATGAACAGAAGATGAATTTTGATGGTAGCACAATTTTAATATTCGCCGCACACCTCAATTTTGGTTTCGGTTTTCGGTGAAAGTTAAGTAAGTGAACATTAACAAGTTACCCACGCAACGATACGGTAAAGGTGCTACCTTTTCCCGGCTGGCTGACAAGTTGAATAGAGCCATTGTGGGCTTCGGCGACCCATCTGGCAATGGCTAGCCCCAATCCACTCCCACCTTCAGCGCGTGAGCGCGCTTTATCAACCCGATAAAACCGCTCAAACACATGGGGTGCAGCTTCTGCGGGGATGCCGACCCCGGTATCGGCGACCGTAATTTTAACCCCCGAAGTCTGGGATTCAAGCTTCACGCAGATTGAACCTCCTGAAGGGGTGTATTTAACCGCGTTATCAATGAGATTCAGCAACATCCGCCTGAGCATATCTTCGTCACCACAAAAAAGCAGATCGTCGGTTGGCTGAAGTACGAGAGACACCTGTTTTTGTGTGGCTAAAGCCTGCATCGCCCGGCAAACTTCTTCGACTAGATCATTGAGATAAAACTCTTGTACTTTCAAGGTGTATTGTCCGCCATCGGCGCGCGCGAGGGCCAGCATATCATCGACAATGCGCGACAGTCGTTTGGCTTCATCCTGAATAATGGCGAGAGATTCTTTATAATCGGCGGCACCTCTATCTTGTGACAAAACGACATCGGCTTCGCCGCGAATGATGGCTAACGGGGTGCGCAATTCGTGCGAGGCATCGGCCATAAACTCGCGCATACTCGCAAACGACAGTTCGAGTCTGGAAAGTAATTCATTAAATGCTTCGGCAAGTTGACCCAGCTCGTCTTTCGGGTTACTAACTTGCAATCGTTCTTCAAGATTAGTTGCACTGATGTATTTTGCCTGTTTGGACATGCTGACAACCGGAGAGAGATTTTTTCGTGCCAATAAAAATCCCCCCATTCCAGCGGCGAGTAAAGTAGCCGGTAATCCGAAATAAAAAATTCGCCGCACCGATTCAAGTTGCTCCCGAAGGGGATGGAGTGGCTCGGCAACCGTGACAATAAACTCCTGGCCATTAATTGACACAGTGGTGGCGGCAAATCGGCCGCCATCGCCTGCAAACTCATCAACGGTTTGAAAAACAATCTCCCCTGGTAACTTGTTAAGCGTCGCAATCGGAGGCGGCGCGGTTTGCCCATCCGGATAACTGGATGCCAGTAATCGTGGGCCCTCAAAGATAGCCGTATAAACTCCGGGGAGGTGTAATTCATCTAAGATTTCAAGCGCGCCGGCTTCGGTATTGCCGTTAACCTCTTTGACCTCACTTAGAAATCCGGACGCCATCGCGCGCAAACTATTTGTCAGTGAGTAGTCGAGGCGCTTATACAAATAATTCGAGAACGCCGTGTAGACAAAAATACTGAAGCCCATCAACAAGATGCCAAAGGCAAAGAGGTACCATAATGTTAAACGGACACGAACGCTATTCACCATCACTATTCTCAGCGTCGGCAGAGAGGATATAGCCTTCTCCACGTTTCGTATGGATTAAAGATTTATCAAAACCTTCATCAACTTTTTTCCTTAATCTGCGAACATAAACATCAATGACGTTTGAAAAGGGGTCGAAATTTTCGTCCCAGACATGTTCGGCAATCTCCTCGCGCCCGACAATCTGGTCTTCACGCAGGATAAAAAATTCCAGGAGCGCGTACTCTTTCGCGGTGAGGTTAATGCCCCGACCGCTCCGGGTCACGGTGTGGCTGGCAGTATTTATTATCAGGTCAGCAACCTGAAGCGTCGTCGGGTGAAATTGTTTGGCGCGCCGCAGCAGCGCTCTGATACGCGCTAAAAGCTCATTAAAGTCGAAGGGTTTAATCAGGTAATCATCGGCTCCTGAATCTAATCCTTCGACCCGGTCAACGATGCTATCGCGAGCCGTCAACATCAAAATCGGCGTTTTGATTTCCTGCTGCCGGAGGTCGCGACAAACCCGATATCCATCAACGAAGGGCAACATCACATCCAGGATAATTAAGTCATATTCGTTGATACAGGCTTTATAGAGCGCATCTTCGCCATCGGCCGCAACATCTACAGCAAAACTTTGTTCACGTAGCCCTTTGCTAATGAAGTTCGCAACCCTTGGTTCATCTTCAACCAGTAAAACTCTCATATCGTTAATTCATTGGTTTCGCCCCAGCCCGTTCAATCTGTCGGATGCCGTTTAATGGGCGGAGATTACTTTTAAACCACCCATCATGCCGATGATCAACAAAAAGATGAAAGAGAGTACTCCCAATATGCTGATGAAAAAATCGCCACGCTTTCCGAATTTTAACCAGCGGCGTAAATAAACAATACCTAAGATCAATTGAAATAAAACGGTCGCCCAATACAAGATTAACACGCGCTGACTCCTGTTTACATATTGCCATCTTAAGGGTGGATGTTTTACTACTCTACCCAGCGCATACTACTCTATGAATAATGAACGGAGGATTACATAACCTTCGAGAAGCGCCCAAGAAAACTTTGCCAGAGAGTAAATCTGATGGCCGATGATGGCCTAGGCCGAGGGTCACAAGAAGCGGCACTGCGACTGACAAGATTTGTAAGGTGAAAAAGGGTTGAGGGCATCGCTTTACTGAAATTAAAGCACTTAACCTGGGCTGAGTATGTGGCACACGCATTGCCAATGTTATCTGCGTAGCTTAGAAAGATACACGATGACTAAGGCAACGGGGGCTGCGTTAGTCATCGTAAATTTCTATAGAAGCGACAGACAGAAGAAAATAAAGGGATGACGCAACGGGGGCTGTGTCATCCCTTTTTTAATTTCTAAATATCGGTTGGCTGTCGTCGTTGAACTGCCTAATCCGCTTCCGACTTTCCGTTCACCTTTCCACTTTCCATATTGAGAAAAACAAAAGACCGAAAAACCGATTTTGAATAGTAGCAGACATAAATGTAGTAATAGCGTAACAGCATGATGATTGAGACCGTAAACAAAAACAGCGGCATATAGAGAGCCGCCGGTTTGTTGCCGTCTATGTTGCCATGTAAATTGTCTTTTTGAAGGATGAGTTCAAAAAAACAGTACAAGGCTGAACAATAAAGCGCGGTTGAAAGATTGCGCGCAAAAATATAAAGCGTGCGCCAATTTCTCAGATGGGCTGACAGCACGGTTGAATTCTCAACTACATAGTAATAACTGAACCAGAAATTGTTGGTTTCCGCCTTTTGATAATCTATCCCGGCAAATTGTTTATCAAAGGCTTCGGCATATTTTTTTCGGAACTCCGGATTGAAGGCTCTGCGAGTCTGCAAGGTGTGCGAAAGGAATTTCCCGAGAAAGTCATACGGTCCGGCCCACACCTTAATAATGAAAAATCGCCGGATAAAATATCTTAAAAAGATAAAGAATTTTTGAAAGGAACTTCGGCGCTTGCTTGACGAAACCGTCTTGTCCTCGACCGGGTCACTGTCGCTAATGGAGTTTGCGACAATCGAAGCTGGGGCTTTAGTTTCTTTGCCCGTTTCAACGGCCGGGGTTTTATCAACCCTCTTTTCCTGATTGGCGCTGGTTAACTCCCTTGCCTGGTTTCTCTCCTTTTTACCGAGGTCTCTCATCCATTTCCAACCGATGATTATGCGGAAGAAGATAATGAGGATAATAAAAAATAGTGAGAGCTTAGCAAGATAATTTCCAATATTGTGCGCGAGTTTTAGGTTGTCTCCCTCCATATGATGAATACACATTTCAAAATATTTCAGCGTCAACCCGAAGTTCACCCAGAAAAATAATCCTCGGTAAAAAGCTCCCGAATAGGAGCCGTGTTTATCGGTCTCTTCTTCGATGGACAGGAGATTTCTGTAAGGGTAGCCGTAGCCTTTTGAGATTAAACAACGATCAATGGTGAGTGATGATAGTGAGCCGATGATATGCCCCAGGATGTAGGCGATGCCGAGAATGGCTACGATAAAGAGCGCATTACTTAACCAGTGATCATTGGGAATAACCCTGTAAGCGGAATAAAAAGTTTTTCCGAATAGCGTTCGGAAAGGTTGGCTTTGCCCTTGAGCATCTAGGGTCCCGCCAGTGATGAGAAAATCGAAGGTTACTGCAGAGATTAAAACGGCTCCGCCCGGCGCGATGTAACCCAGCAGGTCATACAAAGTTAAAGACACGGGGATTGATGAGGTTTCGGAAGCTTGCTCCATAACTCCTCCAACGAAGTCTGGTAATGATTTATTAGGTTTAGCGTAGGGTAATAAGGTTTACGGGAATTGATGGGTTTCGGTTACGGTTAATTAAAAAGTGTGGCGGTCAGGTGCATCAGCGGACGATTCAATCGGCGGCATGAAGATGGTTATTAAAAAATTTATTGGGGATTAATAAAGCCCGCAGCCCGAGCGCGCGTAAACCAGTATGCCCAGGCGATAAAGAGGGCTTGAAACGGCAGTCGTATCAGGAGTGCCGTTGGGTTGAATTCGGGAAAGAGTTGCGGATGAGTGCTCATATAGATGTTTGCGGGAAAGATAGCAACCAGTAGCGCGATGATTGCCCAGGCCGCCAGTTTGGTAAACCGCGGGATGACCAGCAGCCCGCCAAGGACGATTTCAAACACGCCGCTTAAATAAACCAGCTCGCGGTGCCAGGGCAAATAAGGCGGCATCATCCGCAAATAAAATTCCGCGTTGAGAAAATGATTGACCCCTGAGCCGACCATAAAAATGCAGAGCAACCACTTGAGCACGGTCTTTAATTTGTTCATCGAATATCCTGTGATGCCGCCAGGTGATTTCCAGGATCAAAAAACCATCTCCAGGGCATCGGCAACGTGACGCGCGCCGATGACTTCGATGCCATCATCATATTCAAGCCCCTGGATGTTGCTTTGCGGAATGATGCAGCGCTTGAAGCCCATCGCGTAAACTTCACGCACCCGCACGCTCGCTTGACTGGTGGCGCGCACTTCACCGGCAAGTCCGACTTCGCCGAATACAGCGGTGTGCGCTTCAATCGGCAGGTTGCGAAAACTCGAAGCAATGGCGACGACGATACCTAAATCGGCAGCCGGTTCATCAATCGTCATGCCGCCGGCGACATTGACGAAAACATCATCGCCGAGCACATTCATGCCGACACGCTTTTCAATCATGGCCATCAGCAGCGCCACGCGATTCGCATCCACACCTTGGGTCATCCGTCTGCCGTTGCCGTAATGCGAGGTGGTGACCAGCGCTTGAATTTCGACCAGCAAGGGGCGCGTCCCTTCCATGCAGGCAGTGACCACAGAACCCGATGCGCCTTCGGGCCGTTCGCTTAAAAATAATCCCGAAGGGTTGAGCACCGGAATAAGCCCGCTGCCGGTCATCTCAAATACCCCGAGTTCATTGGCTGCGCCGAAACGATTTTTTACGGCGCGGATGATGCGGTGATTGTGATGGCGTTCGCCTTCAAAATAGAGAACCGTGTCGACGATATGTTCGAGCGCTTTGGGGCCGGCGATGGTTCCTTCTTTGGTGACGTGCCCGATGAGAAAGACCGGAATGGTGCGATTTTTGGCAAGCATTAAAAACTGACCGGCAACTTCGCGCACTTGCGATACGGAACCGGGTGCGGATTCCAGCTTCATCGAAAAGACGGTTTGCACAGAATCCACGACAATGGCTTGCGGTTCAACGCGGTCTATCTCTTCAAAGATGCGTTCCAGACAGGTCTCGGCCAACAGGTAAAGATTTTGCGCATTAATTCCCAGTCGTTCGCCGCGCAATTTAATCTGCCGGGCGCTCTCTTCGCCGGAAACATACAGCACTTTGCCATAATTTTTCGAGAGTTTGTCGGATACTTCCAGCAGCAATGTGGATTTGCCAATTCCCGGATCGCCGCCAATCAAGACGATGGAACCGGGCACAATGCCGCCGCCTAAAACTCTATCGAATTCGCTGATGCCCGAAGGTTGACGGGCATCATCCTGACTCTCGATTTCGTGATAAGCGAGGGTTTTGGCTTCCTGCAAACGAAACATCCCGCCGCGCGGCGAGGCTTGCGGATTGGCCAGCGCCGGCCTTTCTTCGGCAAATGAATTCCACTCGCCGCAATCCGGGCAGCGGCCCATCCACTTGGGTTGTTGCGCGCCACAACTCTGGCACACGTAAACGGTTTTTGATGCTTTGAATTTCGCCATGAATAAAGCTTAGCGCATAGATACAAAGACGCAAAGAAGGCAATTTGCGTGTGCCGGATTCACCTGAAAACTTAATAAAACGACCTGCCGACTCAGACGCAGTCTAACCGGCAAAAGTCAAAAAATTACCTTCGGATAAAAGTGAAAAAACGGATCGTGCGAACCCGCTCTCTTTGTCTCATCCGAAGATAATCCATTATTCAAATAGGCGGCGCTTCGCGCTTATCGAAAACGGACCAGGCGATATTTAGTTAATGGGCATTTGATTCGTGTTCGACGCGCTCAATGCGGGCTTCGGTGATGCGGTTGCGGGTGGTGGCTTGAACGATTAAACGATAGCCATTGAATTCGACCTGTTCGCCCTCTTTCATCAGGCTACCGGCGCGCGCCAGCATAAACCCTGCAATGGTGTTGTAACTGTCGGATTCGGGTAGACCTAAATCGAGGGCGCGATTCGCCTCTTTAATCGAAAGACTGGCGTTTACGGTTAAACTGCCATCCGACTGCTCAATGATTTGTTTAACCGCCATTTCATCGTGTTCGTCGCTGATGTCGCCGACGATCTCTTCGAGCAGATTTTCAATCGTCACCAGGCCTTCCACGCCGCCGTGCTCATCAACCACTAAAGCCATATGAGCGCTGGTGCTGCGCAGTTTCGCCAGCGCGTCATTGAGTTTCACCGAATCGGGCAAAAAGACCGCCGGACGTAAAAGTTTATCTAAATAAATCGCTTCGCCGTGCCGCAGCGCGCGGCTTAAATCTTTATAGAGCAAAATGCCGATGACGTTATCGAGCGAGTCCCGATAGACGGGCATACGCGAGTAGCCGATGCGCTCGAAGGTGGCCAGCATCTCTTCCGGCGCCATCTTTTCGTCCAGGGCTTCGACTTCGGTGCGCGGAATCATAATGGAATCGAGATTGGCTTCGGTGAATTCAAAGACGTTATCAATTAAGGTGCGTTCATCTTCGATGATGTGACCGCTCTGTTGACTGGCGGCTATCAAATGGCGGATTTCGTCTTCGCTATAAGCTTTGGCGTGTTCATCCAGCTTATGCAGACCCAACAGGCGCAACGTCACATCGCCCGATTTATTGATTATCCAGATGGGCAGTTTGAAGACCTTTTCAAAAAGCGCCATGGGGCGCGCCACTGCCAGGGCAACTTTTTCGGTGCGTTCGAGGGCGATGGCCTTCGGCACATATTCGCCGAGCAGCAGGTGAAAGTAGGTAACAATGACCAGCGCAATGAAGGTGGCAATCGAATGCGCAGCAAGCAAGGCCGGCGCATTACCGGGGATCACTTTTTCAAGTTGCGGGGTGAGCAGGTGCGCGAAAGTCTCTTCGCCGAGCCAGCCGAGCACCAGGCTGGCAATGGTGACCCCGACCTGACAGGTTGAGATAAACGCCGTGATGTTATCCATAAAATGGAGCACGGCTTTCGCGGATTTGTTGCCTTCTTCAGCAAGTCCGGCGATGCGCGACCGGCGAATCGTGACCATGGCAAACTCGGCGGCGACAAAATAGCCGTTGGCTAAAACGACCAAAAGGACGATGGCAATCTTTATTAGAACCGAACTCCAAGAGTCATCCATATACCAGCAAATAGTAGCACAAAAGAATTGCCGGTTGGAGTTTGGTACAAGAGAAAACCGGTTCTTTAAGAGAACAACGTCAACAGGCTGCCGGTAAATGGAGATGGATAACCTGGCTTGAACAAAGATATCTTCCGATTGGGCAAATGGAGTGGATGATGCGGATTCAATTGATTAACGGTAGCCGCCCAACCGGAAGATAGACTATAAAAACATTTATTATTCGCGGCTTTACTTTTGGTGCGCGCAGGAGGCGCCTGACGCCAATATTTAAGGACGCGTAACCCGATAAGCTAGATAGAGCGCGGTTGCCAGTAAAGCGCTAGCCGGCACACCAATGAAGAGCAAACGTAAAACGCCGCCGATGACCCAGATGAACATATCAAAGAGGCAACCGGTAGATTGAGGCTCTGCGACACGCCAGCCGCTGACATAAAAACTGGTTTTAGCGTTGTGGCGTCTTTCCATGAGCTTGGTACGGCCGATGGTCACGCTGAATATTGAACCGACCTGTTTTTTCAACCAAGCTTCAATGAGAAAGAAATAAATCGCTACCCAAACAACCGCCGCGATCAACGACGCCAGAATTAAAAAGACTTGGACGATGGGACTCATAGAGGTCTCCTGTTGGTAAACCGATTTTGCGTGTAACGCTGCCTTGTGATTTATCGAAAGGCGGCAGCCGATGGTCTTAATCCAAAACCGCTCCTTGACGCATTGCCGACGAGTTTGTCGCCTTGAAATCGCCAGCCCGTAATGTGCCAGGTGTCAACGACCCCACGGCTATTGCCCCAGGTGTACCAAACCGTCGCCGCATTCATGGCGGCAGGCGTTTCAAGCCCCCGCCCGCCGCTGGTCAAGACTTCAAACATTCCGGCTTGCCCGGCAAATTCTTCTTTGAAAATGCGCAGCTTGTCACCCTTTAACAGAGTAAGATACGGCGCGTCTTTGGCCGCGCGTTGAGCCTCGATCTCTTTCTTCAATTGACCGCCGGCGGTCGCCACATAATGCCCCATCTCCTTCAATTCCGGCAGCGTATAACTGCTTCCCCAAAAACTCATCTTGTAGTCGTTGGGAAAACCGAGCTTTTGCGCCTGGACGACAACCTTTTCCAGATTCTCGCCCTCCGAAGCGGCGACGTTCAATTGGTCGTACTTCAGCTTGCCTTGCTGTCCGACATCTTCCACCCAGTTTTTGGTGCGCATGGCGCTCTGTTCCAGCGCATGAATCATTTCGATGTAAATCGCTTTACGGTTGATGTCGAGCATCTTTTCAGAAAGCTCTCCGAGCGTCGTTGTGCCCGTCACCACTTCGATGGTTTCGGTATCCGGCGTGCCGGAATCGAACAGGTGCTTGATTTTTTGCAGACAATTGGCGGCCCGTTCTTGAACGGCGGCAATCGTTTGGAAATCGTAGTCATCAATCTTCTCTTGCTGTAAAACCTTATCGGGATTTTTGCTTTGTAAGACATAATTGGCATCTTGCTGAAGAGCTTTGACCGCGAGGAACTTGGGTGGTTTGGGCATCTGTTCTTGGGCCAACACGGTCGCGCCAAAAACTAAATAGAACGTGAAAAAGATAAACTGTGTTTTCATGGTTTTTCTCCTTAGTGAAACTGAAGTCTGTAAGGCAATCGAGTTAAACGCAGGCCGCGCCAATCTTCGCGCGGCCTGCTCGGTGCAAGCGATACCTGCTTACTGACAAGCGCAGCTATTGTTTCTGCTATCCCGGTCCATAATCGTGCACAGCGTTGTACCCGATGGCGACTGTAAACTGGCCGTCCCGCGAAACACACTCTTATCAATCTTCCCCAATACGCGCCGGTCTCTGGGATTGTGTTGAAGGGTGAGCTGGCAACCGGATTTGAGCACCTGCCCTGTACCCGTGTAGGTCGTACCTCCGCAACAAAAGCGATAGCTGCCCGTCGTTGAATTAAACAACAACACCGTGCCCGGGTTGCTATCGTCTTGCAGGCAGACATCAAACACGGTCACCGAAAAGCTACAAGCTGCGGTATTTCCTGACTGATCCGTCACCGTGCAGTTAACCGCCGATATGCCGAGAGGAAAGCAAGACCCGGAAGGTGGATTACATATAACTACCGTGGCGCAGTTGTCAGTCGCAACCGGTGCCGGATAGTTGACGATGGCGCAATTTGACGACGGGCAAATATTTTGCGGCGTAACGGCTGTGACATTAGCCGGGCAGGTGATGGTTGGAAGCTGTGTGTCAACCACCGTGATGTTGAACGAACAACTCGGTCCGGCGCTGCTCTGACAAGTTACCGTAGTTGTGCCGATGGGGAATAACGAACCGCTTGGCGGTGAACACACAGCGGTGCCGCAACCGGGGTCAGAGGCCGGGGCGAAATTGACGATGGCACCGCACTGACCCGGCGCGTTCGGTACGGTTATGTTGGTCGGGCATGAAAAGAACTGCGATTCAAATGAACCGATGTCAACTCGGGCATTGAAGATGCGCGGGAAGCCGCGCTGGTCTGAGGCGAGCGGGTTACCGTTCTGGTCCTTGGCAAGCGCGTTATTCCCCGCATCAATAGCCGGGCTGTTGCACATCAAGGCGTGTGTCTGGGTCGGCCCACCGTTGTTTGCAAGCGAGGCGAGCTGGGCGTTTTTGTCTAACTGGTCGCCGGGTTGGTTAAACCCCATGCACCCACTACTGTTGCCAATGAGGTTGAACCCCTGTGAGCCGAAAACACCGCTACAGTCCGGGCCTGGATTGGCGGTGTTGCCCGCGATGATGGTGTTTGCGACGTTGGTGGTGCCGCCGTTGCGGATGCCGCCGCCACCATCGGTTTCGCTGCCGGTTACGGAGTTGGCGGTGATGGTGCAGTTGGTGAGCGTTGTCTGGGTGGAACTCTCTGTGTCTAGGCCACCGCCGACGGCGATAAAACCGCTCGCAGTATTACCGGAGATGGTACTGTTTATCAACTTCATACTAGCCATCAGGCCGTGACTTGCGAGGCCGCCGCCAGCGCCCCCGATGCCCGGTAATTTAGCGCTGCCGTTTGCCGAGTTGCCGGAGATGGTACTGCTTATAACCGTCAGAGAGCCACCGGTATTATCGATGCCACCACCAATGGGTAAGCTGCTGGAATTAGCCGAATTGCCGGAGATGGTGCTGTTGATAATCGTCAATGTCCCATCATTTTCAAAGCCGCCGCCATTGATGGCGGAATTACCCGAGACAGTGCAGTTGGTCAGGGTCATTCCGTCGCTGCCGCTGCCAAAATTATTGATGCCGCCGCCGTAGCCGTTAGGCGCTGTATTGTTAGAGATGACAGAGTCTGTAATGGTCATCTTGCCGGCATTATCAATGCCGCCGCCAGATCCTGTGGCGGCGATTACCGTATTGCCGGTGATGGTACAGTTCACGATGTTCACCG
>JBIOWC010000076.1:0-14776 GCA_044868105.1 Blastocatellia bacterium | reverse complement strand
CAGTCCGAGATGTTCGGAATTGACTTCGGGAACCAGTAAAGGCACATCTTCATCCATGCGATGATTTTTTGAGTTACTTAAAACGATATAACCGGCGCGAGCGAAGGCTTCTTCGACTTCGCCTGCGACCGAGGCGTCGAGTCCCGAAAAGACAACTTTACAATTGAGGTTCGGTTCACAAGGTTTTACCTCCTGGTCTTTGAGTGTTGCAGGAATCGGGGTGTATTGCCGCCAGTTGGTCGCATCTTTATAGGCTTTTCCCGCTGAACGGTCAGAAGCCGCAAGTTCCGCGGTCTCAAACCATGGATGGTTTTCCAGAAGCTTAACGAATTTTTGCCCGACCGCGCCGGTCGCGCCCAATATGCCTACAGGGATTTTATTGCTCATACGTTTTCTCTCTCGATGATAAGGGATTCGATAATACGCTGCATTAGATGCAGCAATCGAATCGGATATTGTGAAAATTTAAGTGAAATAGCTTAGCGGTGAATTAGTCGCTCTGACAACTGGTATCGTAGTCAGAGCTATCGTTTGGAGGTTTTGGAAAGCGTGGTCATAGATGCAGATTTAGTTTCTGCCGCGCGGTAGAGATTCAATTTTCTAAACTCTCCTCGTAAATTCATACCGTTCTCCAAAACCAACTTCCGTGAAGTTGCGCGATTATAGCGCAGGTTTTTTGAAATAGGGAAGTGTTTAATGAATATTTTCTCAAGACCTATAAAATCTCCGGCGGTCATTCAGTTTTCGGTAAGTAGAATTGGTCGTGTGTAAATGTATGAGATTATCTTCTGATGAGGCGGAAAATGCGGATCAATTAAATCCACCTCTTCCGCCCAATCCGAGGATAAATTTTAACTGTCGCTGGTGGGTGATTGATTTTTGCGAGATAACAGACCAACCCGCAAAACAACCATTCAATTTCAATTACCTACATTACGGAATGACGATAGCACTGTAGGCGACGGCCACCCGGTCGCTGCGATTGAGGTACGAATGTTTCTGGTCGCCGCGAAAGACAATGACATCGCCAGGCTGGAGTTTGAATGTTTCGCCGGAAACAATGAGTTCAACCTGTCCCGCTTCGCATGCCAGGTATTCGCGCGTTCCCAGTCGGTGCGGCGTGCCAATCATTCTTGAACCCGGTGGCAGTTCAAGGCGTTCGAGTTCAAGTCCTTGCAGATGGTCGGGCAACAGATTGCGAATCAATACGCCGCCGCGGCGTTTCCTTGGAATCGAATCTGCCGGATAAAATTTGGCGATGGCTTTCGGCGGACTGATTAACTCTTCGAGCGGCACCTGAAGCGCCGCGGCAATACGCGCCAGCACAATGATGGTCGGATTTGCTGAACCGGATTCCAGATTCGACCACGTGGGTCTGGGGACGCCGGAAAGCCGCGCCAGTTGTTCCTGCGTCAGGTTGCGACTTTGCCGCAAGGCCTTAACATTTTGCGCAAGATATCCTGAAATCGGGTCTTTCATTCTAATTTATTAACCTCCTGCCAATATATTAACAACTTCGCCAAAATATGAACGAGTCTCGGTATAGTGGAATTGGAGGAAGACTCAGGCCGGGCTTTGAAAAGGTTCAGACAAATTTAATTTAACAATGACTATGAATCCGAATAAACATAACGAAAATCGCATTACGGTGGTTGGCATTTGTGGCAGCCTTCGATCGGGAAGTCATACACACGCAGCCGTAAAACTCGCTTTGCAAGCCGCGCAGGAAGCGGGCGCGCAAACGCTGCTTATTGACCTGAGAGATTATCAACTCGGTTTTTGTGACGGGGAAACCAGTGCGTGCGCGGACGCCGTGAAGTTGCGCCAAACGGTGCGCGAGGCGCAGGGGATTATTCTCGGAACACCGGAATATCACGGCAGTTTCAGTGGCGTGTTGAAGAACGCCATTGATCATCTGGAAGGCAAAGACCTGAATGGCAAAATCATTGGACTGATTGGCGTATCGGGCGGCGCGCTCGGCGGTGTTGAGGCGCTGAACGGATTGCGCAGTATTGCCCGCTCAGTGCACGCCTGGGTCATCCCTCAACAAGCGGCGATTCCCGAAGCCTGGAAAGTCTTCGACGCTGCGGGAAAGATGAAAAACAGTAATTTGGAAAAACGGGTGAAAGAGGTTGGGCATCAGGTGGCGCGCTTCGCTTCGCTGCACTGGTCAAAGCGCCTGGAAGAAGCCCTCAGCGCTTGAAAGCGTTTAGGGTTTTGTAACTCCCAATAGCGATTCGGAGAGTAAACATTTATCCGGAGAACCGAGTTTCAGGGCCGACGGCGGCGCCTATTTGGTTTAAGAGATTTTTGCCTTCAGCATTTTCACCATCTCTGAATAAATGCCGACGGCATCAAGCACATCTTGCTTGGCAATCTTTTCGCCTGCCGTGTGGGCGTCCAAAATTGAACCGGGCCCGTAAAGCAAAGGCTTCCCCCAGTTGGTCAGCGCCGGAATATCTGTGGTAAATGCCACCACAGCCGTTTCATAATTATCGAGTTTTTCCATAAAGACCGGCTCGCACTGAAAACCATATTCAATCGGAATGCGACCGGCGACGGTTTCTTCCAAAATCTTTTTCAGCGTCGCAACATCGCTTACGACGCGCATCAGGATTTCGGCTTGCGCAGCGGGCGCAATGACATTGGGAGCCACGCCGCCGGAAATTAACCCGATGTTTAAGGTCGTCGCGCCGAGCGTTTCGTCTTCGGGCAAGTGCATCCGGCGAAGGTCATTTAATACATCCAGCAATTTTTCAATTGCCGATTCGCCCATCTGCGGATAGGCCGAGTGCGCCGCCCGCCCTTGCGCCTTCAAAATGGCTCTCAGCGTACCTTTCGAGCCGAGCGCAAGTTTCGATTCCGTCGGTTCGCCGTTAATCAGAAAGCGACAGTTGTTTGCTAATTTGTTTGCTTCTTTCGCGCCGACGCTGCCGTTTTCTTCACCCACGAGCAGCAACATGCCGAAATCCGACACGCCGTCTTCAATGAGGCGCTCGGCGGCTTTCAGCATCGAGGTCATCAAGCCTTTGGTATCACAGGCGCCGCGCCCATAGATGAACTGGTCATCTTCGCGCAACGCGACATAAGGCGGCACGGTGTCGGTGTGCGTTGACAGCACGACATCGGGTTCGCCGCGTTTAGCAAAGAGGTTTGGACGATAGGGTTCGGCTTCCTGTAGCTCAATGGTGAAGCCCAGGCCTTCAAGATAATTTGCCAGAAAATCTACCAGCGCCTTTTCATTGCCGCTGATGGATTCGATGTTGATCAGTTGTCTGGTGAGTTCGAGTGTGTCCATAAGTGAGTTTGTATGATTGCGTGTCGCGTGAAGCGCGGTCAAGCAAGAGAAGATAATTCGAGGGGCTTGATGGAAAACGACCGGGCGGGTTTTTGATAGGAATTTCCCCGCCGATTTTGCGGACTTAGCAGATTGATGTGGATAATCTGCGTTTATCTGACGCATCTGCAAAATCGTTGGGGAAACCGGCTTTGGCAATCAACCCGATGGTTTTCCGCCACCGACTTGAGATAATTTCCTGTCACCTACGTTAGATGGGTTTTCTGTCACCTAGTTGAAAGGTAACCGCTCCATTTCTCGCTACCGTAAGTCCGCTTCGCCGTCTACCGAGACGAGTTGTAAAACGGTCGCCTTATCATCTTTATAAACGACTTTGAATTTGCTGCTGCGTTCGGTGATCTCCAGAAAGCTGGTGTGCTGATTGTCTGTAAAAACGTACTCTGCGCCGAAGCGTTCGCGAATCAATTGCGCCGCATCGCTTCGTCGGCCCAGCGTGATGTCGGCGTACAGATGCCAGAGTTCACGGTCTTTGTCATAAAGATAGGTCGGGTCGAGTCCGGCGATGTAGGTATGATCGGGGTTGTAATAGAAGAGCATCGGAAAATCATCCCAATCGGTATTGAATACCAAAGTACCGGCGGGCGTATTTTCTGCGAGCCACGCGCTGGCGCCCTGATAGGCAAGCGGGTCGGCTTCGCTTTTTATGTCTCGGCCTGCTTGAATGAGGTTAATCATCAAGGTCGCCAGCAGAATAATCGCCACCACTGCGGCCGCCACCGACGCAATAATTACATCGCGTTTTTTTGCCAACTCGGCGTTATTAAAATTTGGCTTGATGGTGAAGGCGCCGAATAAAATAGCGAAAGGCGGAAAGTATTCAATGAAGCGGCGCGATTTAAAAACCATGAGCATAAGAACTACGGCAACCAGCAAAAAGAATAAGGGTTTGAGGTCTTCGACGTGTTTACGAAAATCGAAGGCCGCGCAGGCGACTAAAAAGATGATAAAGGCAACACTGCTGCTGCCGATTAATACCCAAGAGTCATACGGATACCATTCGACACCTACGTCAACGGCGTAGCTTGCGGTGACTTTCATCATCAAATGTTCATAAAAAAGTTTCAGATTGGTCGGAAAATACGGGTTGATAATTAACCCGGCAATGATGCCGACGGCAGCAGATAACAGGGCGCGAAAATCAACTCTTCGTTCGGCAAGATAGAGGCACACCGAATGCGCAAGAGCCAGCACGAGAATCAAAGGAAAGAGACTGTAGGCCCAGACGAAAACGAAAGCCAGAAGCGCAAGCAAAGTAAACTTACGCTCCAACAGAAAATAGATCCCTAGGCTCATCAGAATAATCGAAAGCGCGGGGGCGCGCGTCATGCTCATTCGATAGAGAAAAGGCTCTGAACTGGCAACCAGAGGAATGAGCCAGAGCCAGGCAAAGCGCACGCGATAGATGACCAGCAGGGCAAAAAGTGACGTGAGCGCCAGGCTGGAAAAGGCTACAGCAGCCAGTTTCGCGCCCGTGCGCAAATCTCCGTAGGTAAAGAGGGAAAGCAACAGATGAAAGAGATAGTGATGGTCAACATACTCTTTTTCGTTGAGGGTCGTCAGCGGCAAGGCTTTGAAGGCTGGCAGATGAGGAAAGGATTCTCTAAGCATCCGGCTCCAGCGGATATGATAGTAGCCGTCATTATCTAATATGGCGTTGCCGGAAAATTGAATCAGCGCCATGACGGCGCTGATCAAGATAAAGGCCGTCGCGATTTGCGCGGCCTGGCGAAGACGCGATGGCGCGGTGTTTTGAACGGCTATATTTTCGGTTAATAATTCTTCCAAATCATTTCGGTGAACGACGAACTATTTGGCTTTTGCGGCAACTTGAGCGAGCCGGTTTTTGATGGTTTCCAGTTGAGCGATGAATTGATTGGCGGGCTCGGAACCAATCTCCTTCAGCTCTTTTTCGATGGCGTTGATTCTATCGCGCAAGGTGTTGGCTTCGCGCGCGGCGGCGCCTTTTGCCAGGGATTTATAAAAACCATCTTCAAGGCGATTGTCCAGATTTTCAACTTCGGCGTTGAGGTCTGCGATAACGGCTGCAATGGTGGCGCGCTGCATACGCACCAGGCGTTCTTCGCGTTCCTGTAGCGCAGTGGTTCGGTCGCCCAGTTCTTCGGTGCGGGCTTCGACCTGGCGGGCGCGACGATCCAGTTCCTTTTCCAACGCTTCGGTGCGCGTCTCAGAACGCGAAGCCTGTTCAGCGGCCTGGCCGGCCTGGTCGGCGGCGCGTGAAGCGCGGGTTTCGACATCGCCGAGTTTTGAACCGAGTTGCTTTTGCAGTTCATCGGCCTTTTGATTGGTCGCATCAACGGCGCCGAGCGCTTGCCCGGCGCGCGCGTCGGCCGATGAAGCGCGACCTTCGGCGGCGGCCGCGCGCGAATCCACAGCAGCTACTTGATTGGGCAGTTGTGAAGTGGTCTCTTCGAGTTGTGTGGACAGCCCTTTGAGCGAACGGATTTCGCGGTTTTGGGCCTGCAAAGTTTTATACTGTTCTTTGAATCGTTTGTTGGTGCGGTACTGCGTTTCGTCTATCTCATCGCCGATTTCCGATAGGCTGCTGAGGCTGGCGCTATCCTTCGATGCAGGTTGACGGCTGGCCAGTGCAGAAGCTTGGCGTTGCGCGTCTTCGGCGGCCACCAGGGCATCGGGTCTTTGGTCTGCGTCACCCCCGAAAAGCAAATGGCTGCGCATCAAGGCGACCTGCGAAGGCGCGTTCAGTTTGCCCTTGTGCAAGGCAAGCGCGTAAGTGATTGCCCAGAATAAAAACACCAGGATACTGGTTAAAACCGCCAGCGCGATAAACGAACGATGCGCCCGTTCCATTAATTTGAACGGCTCATCGAAGAAGGGTTTTGAAACAATATCGCGCCGTTCAGGAAAAGCGTGATAGCGCTCGCTGAATTGTTCGGCAAAGTTTTTCGGGGGTGGCGCAGACGCATGCCGGGGTTGAGCGAAATCTTCGGCGGCCGCTTCTTCGGGGGTAAACATTTCTACCTCTTGAACGGATTTTACGCGACGCGAACGACTTTTGGCATTTTCAAACACCGAGAGGAGCGGACCAATCAAGTAGTAGATTAAGAACAAGATGACGAAGATGCCCAGATTGACGATGCCCCACTTGCGCATCGAACGATTCACCTCGCCGAGGTAGGCGCGATAAATATGTTCATCGCGCTCACGCAGAAAAGGTTCAACCTGCCATATACCAAGCTCTGTGGTGTTTGTGGCAATGACCCGCGCTTCCTGTTCAACACGGTCTTCGGAATAAATACGATTGCGGTCAAGATAATAGGTAAGCCAATCGCGGAACCCATCCGGGTCTTGCCCATTATCGAGATACTCGGCCATCACGGCCAAGCCGCCGCGCCAGGCACTGTCATCGGCGCTGAGTTTCGAGGTTATCCAACGACCGGGACCGTTGCGCAAGTAAGTTTCATAATCGTGTTGGAATTTGGCGTCGGAAAAGAGCCAGTTATCTTTGACCGCGTCACGATAGGCTTGTTCGGTTGTGCCTCTGTCTTTGGCAAACTGCGCCAGCGAAGATTTCAGTTGAACCGGGTATTTTTCTTTTATGTCACGCTTGAAAATCAAGACCGTCCAGCCGATAGAAAGCGCCAGGATGAGCAGCGTGATGGGCACCCCTTTGCGCCACGAGCGAAAAAATCTACCGCTGAAAACCGCGGCCACCGCGAGCGCCGGCGTCAGGAAAAAAAATAAAAAGACAAAAGTATAGAGAGAAACCAGTTCTTCGTGCGGGATGGTCTTGGGCCACCACGAAGGAATCGGAGCATAAATTGCAAATAACCAGGTCGCCAGCAGACAAATCACCAGCGCCAGTTGTTGAAAGAGAATGAGCAGGAGAAAAAGCGAAATTCGCGCTCCCCATTTCGAGGCCGCCAAACGCCGCCAGAAGGTGCGCGTCAAACGCTCATCGATTTCGAGTTTAAGTCCGGCTAAATCTTCGTCGGTGGTTTCGAGTTGCGGGGTTGCGAGTTCTTCACGCAGTCGCGCCAATTTGACAATAGCTGCCAGTCTGGCAAAGGGTGAAAGGCTACGCTCTTTCTCATCAAGCGCAGCTAAATATTCCCTGATAATATCGGTATCTCTGGTGATGATGGTTTCCATAAATTCAGCTGTTAGCGGTTAGAAGGTAGAGGTCAGTGACTGATCAGATATTGGAGGTTAACTGAATATCTAAAATTTCGATTTCAAAACCCACATCTGACATCTGCCTTCAGGTATTCAAATTCTGCTCCGGTTTCAATTCTTCGCCATCTATCGCATCCACATAGATGGTTTGCGATAAGGCGGCGCCAATGGCGATTTCCCAAGCCAGATGAACTTCCAAGCTATCCTTTTTTTCGATTGGCAAAATGACCAAGCCTTTAACATTGACTTCGTTCACATTATTGATTTTCGTCTGCTGGTCACGGCCTTCCGAGTCTTTATAGGTCAAGGTGCGGCCGGCTAATTTTTGTGCTGCTGTCTGACGGTCAACGGCCGGCTTAAACGGCAGTTCAACCAACGGAATAAAGCGGTCGTCGAGTTGCATAATTCGACCATCACCGCTAATCACCAGGGTCAACTCGCCGTACCGCCCGGCAATCGGAAACGGATAGTTGGCTTGTTTGTAGCTTAAACGATGCGCGCCGTTTGAACTATCGGCACTGATCAGAGAAACCATCGTCGGTTCGGCGCCAAGCAGGTCGCGCCAACGCTCAACAAATCGTTTTGCGGCTTCGCGAATGGCGATGGTCATATCGGTTTGCGGTTGTGGCGTGGTTTCCAGCAATTTGATGGCGCCCTGCACCTGCGAAAATGAACGCGGCGTATAGATAATGGGATAAAATTCCGGCTGCGTCTCTTTTACCTTATAGGTTTCCAGCAACCGTTGCCAGTCGCGTTCAACTTGTGAAAGGCGCTGCGGGGAGGCCTTGATGACGACCGGATAGTTTTTCGCCTTGGCGCTCTTTGACGATTGCGCAAGTCCCGCGCCCGCCAGGGCGAAGGAAAGCAAGATGGCCAACATGGAACGTGATAAAGTCATAATCAAACAAGCACACACGCCTCAGGTGATGACCGCCGGGCGCACAATGAAAAAATCAAAATAGCAATTATTCATAATAATCGTAACAAGTGGCAAGTGACGAGTGGCAAGTCGAATTTTGCGTTCTTGCTGGTGAAATTTTCTGTACCCGGTTTATGCCATCAGCATAAGCCGTCAGCAAAACAGCGCTATCCGGGTTACGATTGAGGAGCCTCGGTTTTTCATCGCGCCAATCCCGCAGCCCCCGAAGGGTTCGTAACCCAAACGGCCTGCGATAGGTGAGCCTCAGCCTACTTGCATAGTTTTTCAGTTTGACAATCCAATAGGCGCAAAATAAGATGAAGTCGCTGTTAGCAAATCACAGATTTACAACCATTCAAAGGTAAACCAAATGACAAACGCACTCGGTTTATTGCTGCAAACGCAAGCGCAAAGCTCATCGAGCAAACCGCCGATTTATGGTTATATTCCGATTATTATCTTCTTTGTGATCGCGCTTTTATTGCCCGTGGTTTTACTCTTCGTGTCGCGGCTGTTGCACCGGCGGGTTTTCGGGCGCGAAAAACTGATGCCCTATGAATGCGGCATTGACCCGATTGGCGATGCCCGCGACCGCTTTTCGGTACGTTTCTACATCGTTGCCATGCTCTTTTTAGTCTTCGATGTAGAGGTGGTCTTCCTCTTTCCCTGGGCAATTATTTATGACAAGCTGGCGCTCTTCGGCTTGGTTGAAATGCTCATTTTTATTGGCATTCTTGTGGTTGGCTATTATTACGCCTGGCGCAAAGGCGCATTAGAGTGGGCCTAATAATTTAGGAATATTTATGACAAGAGAAGAAATCGTAGAATCCTCAAGCGGCGTGATTACTTCGACCGTTGATTTTGTCTTCAACTGGGCGCGCTCGTCGGCGCTTTGGCCGATGACCTTCGGCTTGGCGTGTTGCGCTATTGAAATGATGGCGACCGGCGCATCGCGGTTTGACCTCGACCGTTTTGGCGCCGGCGTGTTTCGTCCGAGTCCGCGACAATCCGATTTAATGATTGTTGCCGGCACGCCGACGCTCAAGATGGGGCCGGTCATCAAACGCGTCTGGGATCAGATGCCCGAACCCAAGTGGTGCATCGCCATGGGCGCTTGCGCTTCGACGGGCGGACCTTTCCCAACCTACTCGACCTTGCAAGGCGTTGACCGCATCGTTCCCGTGGACGTTTACATTCCCGGTTGCCCGCCGCGCCCCGAAGCCTTGATTTACGGCTTGATGCGTTTGCAGGACAAAATCATGCAGGAACACCCGACGCGCTACATCTTCTTCAAAGGCGATGTCAGTCAGGAAGACGTTGAGGGAGCAGAATCCACTGAGAGCGAAGAGTTGGTGGAAGCTTAATTTAACAACCCATTTTGAAATCGAAAGCGCAGGATATGGGCCTGCGCTTTTTTATTGTGAAGCGATGGCACAGACCGCACTCGAAAGAAAATTGATTAGTCGAATCGAAAGTCGGGGCGCCATGACCTTTCGCGATTTTATGCAAGCGGCGCTTTATGACGGAGAGTTGGGTTATTACAACACCGAGCGATTGAAGATCGGCGCGGCGGGTGATTATTACACGGTGAGCAATGTTCATCCGGCGTTCGGTGCCGTGCTCGCGCAAGCCTTCGTGGAGTTGTGGAAGAGACTGGATAACGAAAATAGGTTGCCCTTCATTCTGGTTGAAATGGGCGCGGGCACCGGTCAACTCGCCTTCGATGTTCTCAGCGCCTTGCGCCAGGAACATAGGGAAATCTTTGCGCAAACCCGTTATACCATTATCGAACAAAGCCCGGCGATGCGAGCCCGCCAGGAAGCGATGTTGAAAGATTTTGACGGGCAGGTTGGTTGGTGCGACTTTGGTGAATTACAACCCCAGACGGCCATCTTTTTCTCGAACGAACTGGTTGATGCCTTACCGGTTCATCGCTTGCGATTTACGGGTGAAACCCTCGAAGAGCTTTATCTAACCGTAGAAGGCGATGCATCAATGGCCCAACCCCGACTCACCCTGGTCTGGGATAAACCATCAAAGCCTGAACTCATAGATTACCTGAAGCGCAGCGAAGCAAAATTTTTTGACGGACAGATGATTGAAATTAACCTCGAGGCTATCGGGTGGCTCAAGCAGTTGGCTTACTTAATTGAAAAAGGCTTCCTGGTGACCGTTGATTATGGCGACCTCGCACACCATCTCTATTCATTGGACAGACGCGAAGGGACGCTCAGATGTTTTTATCAACATACCATGACCGATAATCCGCTCGCCCGCCTTGGCGAGCAGGATATCACGGCAAGCGTCAATTTTTCTGCCCTCATTGACTACGGCGCGGATTATGGATTTGAAAAAGTAAGCTATGAACGACAAACCCAGTTTCTCTTTCGCTATGGGTTGATTGAGCGCATCGCGGCGATGGAAGCAAGCGACACGATTGATGATTTGCAAAAACGTCTGGCCTTAAAAAATCTTTTCGTACCCGGCGGCGTAAGCGACAACTTCCGCGTATTGATTCAACAGAAAGTGATGGGTATATGAGCAAAACGATGAAGAAGAATCTACTTCTTCTGTTCATCCTTCATGGTTCAAAAAGCCCTCATGACTTCTTATTTAGGATTGCGAACATAAAGCTCAGTCAGGTTCTTTAATCGCGCGCTCAATCTTTCGCTTAACGCATTCGGTTGATAACGCCATTGCCAGTTGCCTTGCTGGCTGGCCGGTAGATTCATTCGCGCTGCCGAGCCTAATCCTAAAATATCTTGCATGGGGATAATTGCGGTGTCGGCAACCGAAGCGAGAACCGCGCGAATAAAATCCCAGTGAATCTCCCGGCCGTTGGTATTCAAATAGGCCATACAGAATCTCTTTTCGGCTTCAATCTGTTCAGGGCTGCGCGTTGAGCCTTCCCCGGCTCGGCTATTAAACCAACCGACCGCCGTGTCATTGTCATGGGTTCCGGTATAAGCGACGGTGTGTGCCGCGTAGTTGTGGGGCAAATCAATATTGGTTCTATCGCGGAAAGCGAATTGAAAAATCCGCATCCCTGGAAAATTGAACCCGTCGCGCAAGGCTTCGACATCGGGCGTAATAACGCCTAAATCTTCGGCGATGATGGGCAGTTCACCCAGGACGCGCTTTAAAGTGGTGAACAGCTCTTTACCGGGCACCTCAACCCAGCGTCCGTTCCTGGCAGTTTTATCGCGCGCCGGAACTTCCCAGGTTGCGGCAAAGCCGCGAAAATGGTCTATGCGTATGAGGTCAACGGTGTTGAAGATGGCGCGCAAGCGTTCAATCCACCAAGCGAATTTCGTCGCCCGCATTCGTTCCCAGTTGTAAATCGGATTGCCCCAGAGTTGACCGGTCTTGCTGAAATAGTCCGGCGGCACGCCGGCAACAACCAGCGGGCGACCTTTGGCGTCGAGCTTGAACTGTTCGGGGTTGCGCCACACGTCGGTTGAATCATAAGCGATAAAGATGGGCAGGTCGCCGATTATCTTGATGTTGTTTGCCTGGCAATAATTTTTAAGCGCCCCCCATTGTTTGAAGAAGAGAAACTGAAAGAAACGCTGGGCTTCGATTTTATCGTGCAGCTTTTCGCGAGCCTCAAGCATTGCCTGAGCCTCACGTAAAGCAAATTGGGATTTCCATTTATTCCAGGCAACGCCCTGGTGCAGGTCTTTGAGGGCGCGAAAGAGCGCGTAATCATCAAGCCAGGCGGCGGCTTCCTGTGTAAAGGCGAGAAACTCTGCGCGCAAATCGGTGTCGGTTGAATGCTTGAAATTTTCATAAGCTCTTTCATACAGAGCGTTTTTGTAGGGAATAACCCAACCAAAATCCACCTTCTCAACAGGAAATTTCGGAACGCCGCGCAAGTCTTTTTTATCGAGCAACCCTAAATCAACCAGTCTTTCAGGACTGATGAGCAAGGTGTTGCCGGCAAATGCCGAGAAGCATTGATAAGGCGAATCGCCGTAGCCCGTCGGACCGAGAGGCAATATTTGCCAGAGGCTCTGTCCACTTGCCGCAAGAAAATCAATAAAGCGATAGGCTTCATCGCCTAAATCGCCAATGCCGAAACGCCCGGCCAGCGAAGTCGGATGCAAGAGAACGCCGCTAAGTCTAGGGAATCGCATGGAACCCCTTTCAATTGATTTGGTGTTTGCAGACGTGGGCGATTATACAACTCGAAAATTTGGTTTGACAAAAGCGCCCTTTGGCAAAGCTCAAGTAAACCGGCCTCACAACCCAAAACTTTTTTATCTGGGCGTCAGCCGAGTGCGCCACCCTTCGTCAAGCTGGCGCAAATATGATAACTTGAAGTCAGACTGTTGAACGTGTTGAAGAAGTCAAATTATGAATCAAATGATTAAACGGACACTGCAATCATTAACGCTGATACTTTTTATCGCCCTTGCGACACCCGCGCAATTCACCCAGATGCAGATTCCCCAGCCCAGTGGTTTCATTAATGATTTCGCCAGTAAGTTGAGTCCCCAAACCAAACAACAACTCGATAACCTGCTGACCAATTTTCGTGACAAAGCCGGCATTGAAGTGACGGTGGTCACCATTCCTTTCGAGATGATGAACGACTATCCGATTGAAGATTACACGCTGGAACTCGGCCGGCGTTGGAAAGTAGGGCAAGGCGCTAATGGGCCGGCTGCCGTATTGGTGGTGGCCATCAAACCGCCCAATAGCAGCGGGGTTTATAGCGGAGGAACCCGGTTGGAAATCAGTCGTCATCTGGAAGGCGATGTGCCCGATGGTCTCGCCGGTGAACTCATTCGCCGATTGCGAAGCGATTTTCAAAAAGGAAATTTTGATAACGCCTTAATGACCGGCGTGCAGACCATTGTGGCAACCATTGCCGAAAAACGCGGCATTTCAATGGAGGGCATTGACACCAGTGCCGCTTATCATCCGCAAACGCGCCGCCCGTCAAAAGGCATCTCGGCATCAACCATTTTCACATTGGTTATTATATTTTTCATTTTGATGTCCATATTAAGCCGCTTCGGCGGACGTGGCGGCGGCGGCGGTCGCCGGCGGGGTTCGGATTGGTGGGTGGGTCCGATGATTTGGAGCGGAGGCGGTTCCGGTTGGGGCGGCTCTGGCAGCAGTTCCGGGGATTCGGGCGGCGGTTGGGGCGGCTTTGGCGGCGGCGGCGATTTCGGCGGCGGCGGCGCGAGCGATAGTTGGTAGTGGTAAATCAAGAACTTGAGCTGGGATTTTCAAGAGGAGCTGACGATGTTTAAGTTGCTCTTAAAAACTTTGCGGGCTACGGCAATACTCATCCTCGTTGCCTCTGCCGGGTTTGCGCAATCGCAAATACCCAAGCCGCAGGGACTGGTAAACGACTTTGCGGGAAAGCTCACGCCACAAACTAAACAACAGCTTGAAAATTTGCTGACTTATTTTCGCCATCGCAGCAACATTGAAATTGCTGTCGTCACGGTTCCTTTTGAGTTTATGGCCAACCAACCAATTGAAGCTTATTCGCTACAACTGGGGCGCGAGTGGGGGGTGGGTAATAAAGCAGGAGGGCTGCTATTACTCGTGGCGATTAAATCGAAAGCTGCCGATGGGACCTATGGCGGAGCGACCAGATTAGAAGTGAGTCGCCAACTGGAAAAAGATATTTCCAATGAACTGGCCGGTGAGATCATCAGGCAATTTCGCAGTGAGTTGAAACGCGGTCTTTTTGATGAAGCCTTAACCAAAGGCGTGCATACGCTCATTCTCACCCTCGCACAAAAGCGCGGCATCTCAACTCAAGGGTTGGATATGAGCGCGGCGGCAACCACGTCGAAGGATGCCGTGCGCGTTGAAAATGGCACCCCGACGGCTACCTATCAACCGACCTTGCCTTCGCCAAGCAACCCGGCAAATCATCAAAACCCACCCAATAAGGCCTGGTCTTTTTCAACCGTTTTAATCTTTATCATCGGCTTGCCGCTGCTAATCATCTCGTTCATCGCGGTTGTTTTTATTCGCGCCATCTCTAAGCTAAACGGCGGCGGAAATGGGGCAGGCAACCCAACCCGCAATCATTTTATCGCCACCGACAATCAGCAACCGAGTAATGACTATCAATCCAATCATTCGAGTTGGAGCGAGAGTCATACGTTTTCGAATTTCAGCGATTCCGCGAGCAGTACAAGCTTGACGGATTCCAGCAGCGCTTCCAGTTGGAGCGATTCAGGCAGCGCCAGTTCGAGCGATTCCACAAGCAGCAGCGATTTCAGCGGTGGCGGCTCGACAGATAGCTGGTAAGCAAATTTTAAGGTGACAATCATGGAAGAAAAATTTCTTATGTTTGATTCAAAATATCGGGTTGC
>JBIOWC010000075.1:0-3628 GCA_044868105.1 Blastocatellia bacterium | reverse complement strand
TGAAGATTGATTTACTTACTATTATCAAGCTTTCGCCAAATAAACCGAGAGGTTCCTGAGTGGATAAACTCAGCTAACAAAAAACAGCAATGACTTAATGACCGGGCAATCGTTATAATCTTTTTATGGCGTATGACCCGCGTGCAATTTTAGTCGTTGATGTCGTACCGTTTGGTACTTCGCTGTTGATGTTGCCTGCTTTGCAAGCGCTCAGAGATAAATATCCGGAGTCTTTTATTGCAGTAGCCGCCGCCAAAGGGACGGGTGATTTGTTGCGCGCCAGCCTGCTCATAGATGAAGGGGTTGATTTAGGCATCATCAAACCAACCGAACAAAGTTATGGCAGCGCCCTCAAGCGGCTATTTCGTTTAGTAACCAAAACGCGCCGCGAATATGATTGGGCAATAGATTTTTCGCCGCGTCTGGAAACCCAAATCGCTTCACGTCTCAGTTGGCGCACGCGTCACATCACACCTTCACGACTTTCCAACCTCATTGACCTGTTTCTCAAGCGCGATGGACAATCGGCCAGCGACCATCTTTCGGCATGTGCATCGGCATTAAAGAAGGTGGGCATCAGCCACATCGAACCCCGCTTTGCGCTGACGCTCTCAAATGAAGAGAGCCTCAGGTTTGAAGATCTGATTTTTCGTAAAGAGGCGCGCCATGGCGAGCCCATCGTGGTGTGCTATTCGTCGCAAGCCAGCGGCGCGGACGCCTGGAGCACAGAGAAATTTGTCGAAATCGCACATCGGCTGGCGAATAATTTTAAAGCGCGTATGGTTGCTGTGGATGAGCCGTTTGCCAATGAATTTACCACCGCCATAAAGAATTTATTGCCGCCGAAGTCGGTGGTTTTAACGGCTCCTACAGCCCTGCAATTTGCTGCGGCGATGGCTCGTTCAAGTCTGGTCATAACCGATGACCGCGGGGTTGCTAAAATGGCTGCAGATTTTGATGCGCCGGTGATTGAGATTGCCGATTCGCCGTCGGCCTATGCGAAAGGGGCGGACCATCGGGTCATTGTCTCATCATCACTGTCGCGGGTGACGACAGAGGCGGTCTTTGAAACCGCCAGCGAACTAATTCAAGCGGGACGCACAGCCTCCTTGCTCAAACGGTGATGAGGTGATTCCTGAATTGTCAAAGCGTGGATTGAGGCTTACACTAAATTTGCAAGTTGAGTTATAATCACGGCGCAGTCAGCTAGAGAAGCCGCATACATGAATGCGAGGATTTTGGCTTGTTTCTTTGTCAACAGAATACGGGAGGGAGCCATGAAAAATGTGCTTATGTTAGTTGGACTGATTTCGTTACTTGCCGGAGGGTATTTCCTCTACAAGTATATGTACACACCAGCGACAGAAGGCTACAGCAGCCTTTATACGGCAATTGCTGCGTTCGTTGTGTCGGTGGTGTGCTGGGGGATCTACTTCTTCCAGAAATTTAAGGAAGAGGGCGAACAAGATATCAGCATCACTAAATTCTAAAAAGTTGCTGATTGACTAGCTTAAAGGGAATTTTCTTGACCGATCAAGTCTGGTGCTCCTGCTGATAGAGTGGTCTGGTTCATATGTTTTCCGGTCGCTTAATCAGCAGGGAGTGCCTTTGAAACTTGTAAATTCGTTTTGCCCCATCAACAACACTTCAATGCAAAATCTTCAGACTGTTATCCGGGAACAATTCTGTTTGATTTTTACATTCTCAGGGAGAAAAATCTGCAATGGTTAAGCATAAAATTTTGTCCTTGTTGATACTCGTGAGCCTCGGCGCGCCGTGTGTATCAACAGCTTTCGGCTATCCTTTGATGGACAACTCCCAGGATAGAGAATCGGCCGAAAAGCAGGACAAGAAGAAAGGCAAAGACGACGATAAAAAATCATCGTCAACTGAGCCAAAAACGCATGTGATGTGGGAAGCGCCTGCGGATATTAAGAGTCGGGATTTATATTATGGAATTGGTGGCAAAGGCGGAGCGCCGGAACTTGCCAACACCTTTAAGTTCATTCAGCGCCGAACCACAGGCACTTCCGAAAAGATGGATGTCGAAGATAATCTGGGGCGCAAATGGGTGGTGAAATTCGGTCCCGAAGTGCGCGCCGAAGTTTCGGCAACGCGCCTGTTGTGGGCCATCGGTTATCACGCCGACCAGGATTACTTTGTTAAACTGGCACATATTGAAGGACGCGGCGGATTCGATGTTGAGAATGTGCGCTTTGAACGCGACGACGATGGCTTTAAAAACGAAGGCCGGTGGGCGTGGGAAGCAAACCCGCTGCTTGGCAAACGCGAATTTGAAGGATTAAAAGTGATGATGGCGCTCATCAAGAATTGGGACTTAAAGGATTTGAATAACAAAGTTGTGCGTCCGGGCAAAAAGTCCGGCGACCCGAATAGACTGATCTATTATGTCTCTGATATGGGCGCGGCGCTCGGCAACACGGGTTCCGGATTCAACGACATCGGTCTGTTTAAAGATTTTCCCGCTGACCGGGCCATTCACTATGAGGAAGCGAAAGGGAACCCGGAAGCGTTCACTGCCGAACCCTTCATAACCGGCACCGAGAACGGGCAGGTGTTGCTCTATAGCAAACGCAAACGCTGTCAGGAAATTCTCAAAGGGGTGCACGTTGAGAGTGCCCGTTGGATAGGCAGTCTGCTCGCGCAACTTTCCGACGCGCAATTGCGCGATGCCTTTCGCGCCGGCAATTTTAATGAACAAGAAATCGCGCTTTACGTAAAGACATTCAAAGAGCGAATTAAACAGCTTCAAGAGTTGAGATGATTGTACAATGAATTTTTCACAAACTAAGCCATCACCATTTTCCGAAGTCAAAGATATTTTGGCGAAATACCGCGAACCAAAAGTCTCGAAAAGTCTTTGGCAGTTAATAACTTCTGTCATACCCGTATTCATACTGTGGTATTTGATGTGGGTTAGCCTTAGCTATTCCTACGCCCTGACCCTGCTTTTAGCCGTGCCGACAGCCGGGCTTCTCCTGCGCATCTTTATGATTCAACATGACTGCGGACACGGGGCCTTTTTCAAACGCACCTGGGCCAACAACCTGGTCGGAATTTTTCTTCCGGTATTTACCATGGTGCCTTATCATCATTGGCGAAAAAATCACGCCCTGCATCACGCCACATCCGGCGATTTGAATAATCGAGGCTATGGCGACATCGTTACCTATACGGTTGAAGAGTATTTAAAACTGTCGCTCATGGCACGAATTTGGTATCGCATCTATCGCCATCCGCTCTTTCTTTTCGGCGTCGCCCCGTTATTTCATTTCCTGGTGCAACAGCGTATCCCGAAAGCCTTCTCGCGTGCCTGGAGAAGAGAACAGGTGAGCGTCTTTACGACTAACCTCATGTTACTTTCAGTCGCGGGTTTACTCTGTTGGGCGGTCGGGTTTCGCGCCTTTTTTCTGATTCATTTTCCGGTTATTGCGCTGGCGGCAACGGCCGGCGTCTGGTTGTTTTACGTGCAGCATCAGTTTGACGGGACCTATTGGCAGTACAAAGAAGAATGGGATTATTTCAACGCCGGGATGCTCGGCAGTTCTTATTACAAATTGCCAAAAGTGTTGCAGTGGTTTACGGCAAATATCGGTCTGCATCACAT
>JBIOWC010000074.1:0-2351 GCA_044868105.1 Blastocatellia bacterium | reverse complement strand
AAATCCTGAGTTGAGGGAGTTGGTGTTACCTGTGTTACGTGCAGACCTGGCCCTTTGCAAATCATATATCTACACTCCTGAGACGCCTTTCCTTTTTCCCATCACGGCCTTCGGCGGGCTCGATGACCACGGCGTCGCCCGTCACTGTCTTGAGGGCTGGCGCGAGCACACGACCGGGCCTTTCGTATTGCGAATGCTGCCCGGCGATCATTTTTTTCTTGATACGTACCGGTTGCTTCTCCTCGAAGCAATATCAAAAGAGCTGGAGCAGGACATGAGCGGGAAGGGAATTGGCCAGTGCCATGCCTCTTAGTTCCACCGGTCAAACTCAATCGTTCACGGCTTTGACATCAGGGTCTCCGTTCACCCTCCACATCTACACCGAGAGCATTCTCTTTCATTCTGATCTATTTTGTTTAGGTATTAGTTACTTGGAATCCTAAACGACTGGTAGGTAGCTCGCCTGCTGCTCGCAAATCCACGGAACCGCCCTTTTCGGCGTCGGTTCGGGCGACCGTGGGGTTGGTGCTCTCAAGTACCGCAAGAGAGGTGACACTTAAAAAGCTGTGTGTTTTGAATATTCGATTAGAACGAGGGTGGAGTTTTTAGGAGAAGTACAGCAACTTTACAACAACCGTCGTGAGCTCCTTTTTCTGATTTGTTGTAAGTCTAGAATTTATTGAGGATATTGGTAGCGGGGGGCGGGATCGAACCGCCGACCTTGGGGTTATGAATACTACTTCAACACCTGCATACAGTACCTTCCAAAGAATGAGCAACCATTTTCCGCGGAGAAACAGTCGTTTGAGCTGAACATAAAGCACTTGAATGCATATAGCGCAAGGAAGATTACAGCAAGTTTACAACAACCATCGTCCCTAGTGACGTATTGCTCGAAATACATAGTAGTTGTTCGAGCAGAGAAGAGGGAGTAATTCGGAAACAATTTAGCCTTTAATAAAATGAATCGTTGTCAGTCCGTATGCACAAGCGCAGACCTCCGCATTTCGAACGAGGTTCTGCTCTTTATTAACTGGCTGACTAGACAGAGGTTGCAGCCATGGCGATTTTCCGAGGGTCTTAAACGTTTTTCTCTATGGACTTAAATCCTACCCCGCGTCTATTTATCTGTACTTCACACAACGGCGTCCCAAACGAATTGGGCTGTATGTGCTAGGCAGTCAGAAAGTTTTTATGTGCTGAAATGAGGTTTGTATTATTTTTCTGAACCTGTGGGAGGATGGCCGCATGATTAAGGCTCCAACGATGGTTCGTAGGTCATGATGAACTCCAGGAACTTCGACACTTCTATCATGTCCTTGCCAGTGAATCTAATGCTGTGAGCGTCGGTCCGCTCCACGATACTTAGGTACCCCAGCAACTCCGATGGACGGTAATTTTTGAAACGCACGTCCAACTGAATAGGCGTCGCGAGTTTGTAAGGCTTGAAGTCTTTGATCCGGCCGATAGCCGTCTTTACCTTTTCGCGAATCAATTCGTACGCGGCTTCGGGCATCAGGGTCTTCGCCGAATGAAAACCCGATGCCCACTTGACGACCGCTCCTTCGATATTGCCCAATAGTGCCGTTGTCTCTTTCACCACTGCGTCGTCACCGGAGACCATGATCACCGGCACGTTGAAGTGACCTGCAATTGCCGCGTTGAGACCGGCCTCCGACACAGAAACACCTTTCAGCCGAACATCCGCCAATCGAGCGCTGGAAATCGTGTGGGCTCGCACGCCTTGTTGATTAGTCGTTCCAGTGTGATAGCCGATAAAGATGACGCCGGCGAAAGTCTCATCAATGCCCTGCATCATCATCAAAGGGCGCGGCCACGAGCGTACGAGCAGTACATTCTTCGGCAGTTTCTCGATCAGCAGGTTCTGCCCATTGCCGTGTGAGTCACTGACGACAATTTCCGTCGCGCCGGCTTCGAATGCGGCCTCGATAGCGGCATTGACTTCTTGGGTCATGAATTCGCGGAATCGCGCATACTCGAAGCCTTGAGGCCCTAATTGCTCGTTTGTAACAGCGCCGACAACTCCCTCCATATCCGCGGAGATGTAGATTTTCATCTTCCTTTCCTGGGCCTTAACAAAGATGGCAAGGCTAACGAGCAAAAGCACCAAACATATCGGGCGAGACTTCATCTTTATCGCTCCTTATTATTAAGTGAACACAAATTCGATCTTGCATTTCCGAGATTAGTTCAAGGTCGCGGATGATAATGACCGGCTTTTGAGTTGCGTTGGATTAAGCCGAGTTCCCGTCGGACCCTTTCGGTGCTCGGAACCATCGTGATCCGGAAGCATATTCTGTATCTGTCGGCCTTAGCCTGGTGAGCGCGCG
>JBIOWC010000073.1:0-14338 GCA_044868105.1 Blastocatellia bacterium | reverse complement strand
AAGCAGGAAGATGACCCCAATCAACCGCCCGGTGGGGCGCAATCCAATCGTCGAAGAGGAGGCCCGCGGTTTTTCGGTAATGGCGACATTTCCGCGCACCCGGTGGTGATTCCTCCCGAAGATTTGCCGCGCGATTTTATCTCTTATCAACCTCTCGGCGTCGTGGTTTTGGGTGAAGCGCCGCTCAATCAATTAAACGAAGACCAGGCGCGCGCCCTCAAGGGTTGGGTGGGGTCGGGCGGCCTGCTCATTGTCACGGGAGGGGCAGACCTGGCGGGACTGCGCGCCAATAAACTGGATGAAATTATTCCGGTCGAAGCGCAAGGTTCAATCACGGTTCCGGCGCTTGCGGAACTCACAGACCTGTATGGCGCATTCGATACGCCGGCCGCCCTGCTGGTGATGGGCGGGCGGGCGCGCAATGGTGCAAAAGTGATTCTTGGCAGCAATGAAAAACCGCTTGTTGCCGAGAGCCGTTACGGCAACGGACTGGTGCGCTTTGTGGCTTTCAATCCGAAATTGAACCCCTATCGCAGTTGGAATAATGGCCGCTACCTGTGGGCGGATTTGCTGAACCCGGCGATTGATACCCGCACCTACTTTACCCGCCGCGGAAATTTTTCCGATTATCTCTACAGCCTTGCCGATATCAAAGCTGCGTCATCAAGCTACTTTTTATTCTTTCTGCTGGCTTATGTTTTATTTGTTGGCCCGGTCAATTACCTGATCTTGAAAAAGCTGAAGAAGCTCGACCTCGCCTGGCTGACGATTCCCGCCGTCGCGATTCTTTTTACGCTGATCAGTATCGGCGTCGCGCAATTTAAAAAGACCGATGCGGTGGCCGCCGACGGCACCCTGGTCGAACTCTTTCAAAGCGACGGCATCAAAAATATTCGCGGTGGTTTTTTGCTGCGTTCGGATTCCAACGGCACGCAGAATATCAGCCTGGATGGGAAATCCGCCTTCGCCGTTGATAACAACACCAACGGGCCGCCGCCGGTTGGCGAAGCGATTGAACTGGAGCGCAAATCGGCAAATTTCGCTCTGCGCATTCCCACCACGAATGGCGCAGCCAGTTATTTTTCGACCCGCGCCATCAGCGACACCCAGCCGCAGATGATTGCGACCAGGGAGGCCAATGCCAATTCAATTAAGATTAAAAATCTGGGCGAAACCGAAATCACCAATGCTGTCTTTGTGAGCAATGCCGGAATCTCCGATTTGTTTACTCTGGCTGCCGGCGAAGAGAAACAGATTGCCCTCAATAATCCGCCATCGCTGCCTTTTGCCGATTGGTACGCTGCGCAACTTCCGCAAGACACCGGCGAAAATGAAATGTTCGATGGCCTGGCGGGCTCGCTTTTAAGAGGCAGCGCGAAGAATAAGACCCGCCTGCAAGCGTTTCTGGAAAATGAAATGATGAACAATGTGTATAAAAATATCGAACGCCCGATACTGATTGGCTTCGCCAACCAGAACGCCACGACGATTGATTTTGCCAACGCCTCGAAACGGCGCAGCAAATCGCTCTATGTCGTCTACTTGTAGCGTCAGGATGTTGAAAGGTTATTGGTCTTTGACCCCCTAATCATCGCGGTCTATTAGACCGCGATGCACAAGAGTTGAACAGTTGGCCAGCGCCCAACTGAAAAATGAGATGCAATGAACGAAAATCAGGAAACCATCACACCACCACCATCAACACCACCATCGAGCATGATTAAGCTTGAGAACGTTTCAAAGCGTTATGGCGATTTTCAAGCGGTCAACGATTTCAGTTTTGAAATTGCGCGCGGCGAGGTCTTTGGCTTCATCGGTCCGAACGGCGCCGGCAAAACCACAACCATTAAAATGCTTTCGACTTTGATGTTGCCAACCGAAGGGCATTTGCACATCGGCGGTTACGATGTCGTCAAAGAGCCGCACGACGTGCGCCGCATCATCGGTTATATGCCCGATAGTTTCGGCGTGTACGAAGACCTCCTGGTTTGGGAATATCTGGATTACTTTGCGTCGCTTTATAAACTGCCGCCCGAACGGCGCAAACAAGCAACCTCGGATGTGCTGGAACTGACCGACCTCACGATCAAGTACAATTCGCAGGTGATGAGTTTGTCGCGCGGCATGAAGCAGCGTTTGTGTCTGGCAAAAACCCTGTTGCATGACCCGGAAGTTCTCTTACTTGATGAGCCGGCATCAGGGCTTGACCCGCACGCCAGAATTGAAATTCGCGAACTCATTCGTGAGCTTTGTCGAATGGGCAAAACGGTTTTGGTTTCATCGCACATCTTAACCGAGCTTGCGGATTTCTGTACTTCGATTGGCATTGTCGAGGCGGGAAAACTTTTAGCCGCCGGTCGCATTGATGAAATTACCGCGCAACTGTCCGGTCATGTGCTTTTGGAAATCACCGTAAAAGGCGACCCGCTGGGGGCGCTTGAGGTATTAGCCGAACGTACGGACATCGGCAAAACGACTTGTGATGGTCGCATCATCCGCGCCGAATTTACCGGCCATGCCGATGATGTTGACGACGTGCTTGAATATCTGATTACCCGTCAGGTTCGCTTGCTCGGCTTTAATCGTTCGCAAGCCGACCTTGAAGACATTTTCTTGAAGATTACCCGCGGCGTGGTCGCTTAATGGAACGATGAAGGATGAAGGATGAACGATGAACTAAGCAGAGAGCGGTTGCTTATCCAACTTCATCGTTCATCCTTCATCCTTCATCGTTAAAAAAAATATGGAAATATCGAATCCGATTTTAGTGAAAGAGATGCGAACGCGGATGCGCGGCAAACGCGCCTTCGTGGTTTTAACCGGCTACATTCTGATTTTGAGCGCGATTATCGGCTTGATTTATTGGGCGATCAGCGCCAATGCGCCGGCTTCTGTCAGTAGCGCGGCCGGTCGAATTTTGTCGCCGGTGTTGATTTATGTGCAGCTCGGATTGGTCTGTTTGATTGCTCCGACGTTTTCGGCAAGCGCGATTTCATCGGAGCGCGAACAGGAAACCTTTGGCCTGCTGGTGGCTACGCTCGCCAAACCTTGGACAATTCTGACCGGCAAACTCGGCGCGGCGCTGACTTATCTGTTGCTGACCTTGTTCGGTTCGCTGCCGTTGATTGCCTTGACCTATTCGCTCGGCGGCGTGGGACTCAGTGAAATTGCGCTCTCTTATCTGGTGATGATTGTCGCAGGAATTACCTTTTGTTCGCTCAGTTTTATGTGGTCCACCATCATTCGTCGCGGCGTGCTGGCTCAACTGGTCAGCATCTTTACGGTGATTTTTCTGGTGGCCGCGATGCCGGCGCTGGCCTTGTTGTTGAGCGCCATTGCCGGGCAATTAATTAATGGGCCTTCAACAAGCTTTTTGAATATCATCTTTTTAATGCTCAGAACCAATCCGTTTGCGGCAATCACTTATTTGATGATTCCGGGAACCCCTAATCCGCCGAATACGGTTTTTCTGCACTCTATTCCGGTGTGGATTACGCAGGTGCTATTCTATCTGGTGCTGACGGTTTTAAGCATTTTGATAGGACTCAGACGGTTGAATAAAGTAAGGGAGTGGTTGTAATGGAATCGGTATTGCGAATTCAGGAATTGGCGCGTCAGGTGATGTGGCGCAAACGCTGGTTGGCGCTACAGGACAGCCTCGCGCTTGGCGTTCTTCTGGCAGGACTCTGTGCGGCCGGGTTGGTGCTCTATGTGAAAGCGCAGGCCTTGCAAACCCCGGTCTGGCTGGTGGTGACCTCGGTGTTTGTGTTGAGTCTCGGCGCCTTGGCTATTCGCTGGCAGGTGAAAGGAGGCAGCGAAAAGGAAGCCGGATTTTTAATTGACGGCGCGCTTGCGCTTGAAGACCGTTTCGCAACTGCACAGGCAATCCTTGAAAAAGGCGACCCCCAGAACGCCATCGAAGAAGCCCAACTCGATGATGCCGCAAAACGAGTTGAAGCGGCGCAAGCGGCGCAGATTGTGCCCTATCGTGTGAAGAAGTTTTATGCCTTCAGCGGGGTGGCGATGGTCGCGCTGCTGCTGGCGCTTTTGATTCCGCAAAAATCTTTACCCGGCGGCGAAGCGATGGCCGAGATGCGCGAAGAGATTCAAACGGCTGGCGAAGAATTGGAAAAGAATTCTACCGAGATTGAAAAATTCACGCCGCCCGAAACCGTGACCGCCGAGCTTGCCAAAGAGCAAGCGGCGCTCGGTCGCGAATTGCGCAATTCCAATTACGACCGTGCCGAAGCCTTGAAAAAACTCGGCTCACTCGAAGAGCGCATTCGCGCGCGTCACGATGAACTCAAAAACACCCGCGCCGATGAAGTCGTCGCCTTAGCCGAACGCCGAATGCGTTCGGTGCTTGCCAATTTGGGCAAAGATAAAAACCCTCAGCCGGATGGCGAAAAGCAACCGGCAACCATTCGAACGGCCGACCAGGAAGCGGCCGATTCCGAAAAGCGGAGCCCCAAGACCGCGCCCGATTCGCCAACCCAAAAGAGTGAGGCGAAGGATGCGCAAGTTGCAAAAGCCCCTCCTTCGGCATCGCAAAAAAATAAACCCTCAACCAAAAAACCATCGGCTGAGGCCAAAACTCAACCGGCAGAAAATCAAAGTGCGGAGAATGAGTCGCAGAATAAACCACCGAAATCAGACAATGCGGCGAAAGCTCAGCCGAACAAATCAACGGATCCCAGCAAATCTTCAGATTCCAGCAAGCCTCAGGATGCCGCTAAATCTCAGGATTCCGAAACTGCGAAGCGCGATTCCGCAGTTGCCAAACCCAATGATGCACAAGCGAAAAAGCCAGGCAGTGCGCCGCCAAAATCCGGCGAATCACCGAAAGATTCGGCCAAGCAAGCTGATAACCCTATCGCCAAGGCCGATGGTCAACCACCCGAAAAACTGGACAAAGAGTTAGAGCAATCATTGCGGGATGTTGAAAAAGAGACGCGCCCGGCGGAGGGTCAAGCGGACCAAGAGCAAAAGAGCGCGGACGGGCAAGCTGAGAGCGCCAATCCCTTGACCGGCGCGATTGCCGAACAGGGTACGAAAGCTTTGTCGAGCGAACTTATGGATAAAGCGAAAGATTTACAGGCCGGAAAATTGAGTGCCGAAGAGATCGCCAAACTCGGTCAGTCGGCGGCGCAGCTGGCCAAAGACCTGGCGCCGCTGGCGCAGTCGAAAGCCTTTCAAGACGCTGTAGAGCAAATGGCAAAACAGATCAACCCGCAGGTGCTCGAACAGGTTGCCCGCGAATTGCAAAAGAACGAACAGTTGAAAAAAGAGCTGCAAGCGGCCGCGAAGTTGTTATTGCAGAATCAACAGGTCAAAGAGATGATTGCCGGTTTCAGAAAGATGGGCGAAGAGATGGCGCGTGAACGCGGCGAAGATTTAAAACAGAAAGAACAGCAACTTCGCAACCAACAAGTCGAAGCGCAAAACGAACAGATTACCCTTAATGCCAAACCCGAAAACGGCAAGTCCGGCGCCACCAATCAACCGGGCAAAGGAACGCAGACGGCGCGCGCCGAACAGATGCGCAAGCTTGACGGGCAAGGCAAAGAGACGCGCTTTGGCGGCAAGCTGCAAGAACGACCGGGCGGTGATTTCGTCTTCACCAACAGTAAACCCGGCAGCGGCGCGGTTCGCGTCCCCTATTCAAACGCCTATCCGCAATATCGCCGCGAAGCTGAACGCTCGGTTGAACGCAGCCGGATTCCCTCGCAAATGCGTTCAATGGTACGCAATTACTTTGATGCCATTAACCCTGATGCGAAGAAATCGCATTGAAATTCTCAAGGCAGACTTGTATCTTCTGCTCTTTCGTTGAACAAATTTTTTGAGGTGAAGAGATGGATCAAAGAGAGAAAGACCGCTTATTAAATAACCTGCGTTCCTTGCCCAACGAGCTTGAAGATTTGCTTGGCGACCTTGATGAAGAGGTGATGCGTTGGCGACCGATTCCAAACAAATGGTCTATTAAAGAGATTATGTGCCATTTGCGCGATATGGAACTTCTGGCTTATCTGGCGCGCTATAAAAAGATGCTGGCCGAAGACCATCCCTTGATGGAAGTCGTTGACCAGAACCGTCTGGCTGAGGAAAACGAGTACATCAATCAAGATGCCAAAGCCGCGCTGCACGATTTTCAAATCTTACGCGAAGAGACGGTGAAATTGCTCGGCGGCGCATCGGTCGCCGACTGGGGGCGACTCGGCATCCATCAAGCCGATGGCGCGATGACCATCGAACAATTGGTGCATCGCCAAATCAACGGCAATGACATTAACCATCTAACGCAGATGAAAGATATCGTGCGCTTGAAAATGCCCTGGTAATAAACAGCAGTCGGTCGTCGGCAGTCGGTGGTCGGCTCCACCCCTTCCAATAACCACTGGCTACCGACTGCCGGCGACTGACAACCGATTTATGCAAACCTTAGGTGAAATCAAACAACGTGTTGAAAGTTACGGCGAGAAGTTTCGTCGTTTGAAAGCCGAAATTGCTCGCGTCATTGTCGGGCAGGAAGAGATTGTCGAAGGCGCTTTGCTGGCCTTAATGGCCGGCGGGCATGTTCTGCTGGAAGGGGTGCCGGGACTTGGCAAGACCTTGCTCGTCAGAACGCTGGGCGAAACCCTGGGTTTGAAATTTTCGCGTGTGCAATTTACGCCCGACTTGATGCCCGCGGATATTGTCGGAACGAATATCATTGTCGAGAACGAAAGCGGCGAAAAACAGTTTCAGTTTCAACCGGGCCCGGTGTTTACCAATCTGTTGCTGGCCGACGAAATCAATCGCGCCACGCCGAAAACCCAATCCGCGCTGCTGGAAGCCATGCAGGAAAGACAGGTCACCGTCGGCGGCAAGACCTATCCGCTCGAAGGCGTTTTTTTTGCGCTGGCAACCCAAAACCCGCTGGAAATGGAAGGCACTTATCCGCTACCGGAAGCGCAACTCGATCGCTTTATCTTTAAATTGCTCATCAACTATCCGTCGCGCGCTGAACTCATTGAGGTCTTGCGCCGCACGACCAGTGAAGCGGTGCCGCACGCTGAAAGACTTTTATCGCCCGACGAACTCAGCGAAATGCAGAAACTGGTGCGCGAGGTCATCATCGCGCCACACATCGAAGAGATTGCCGCCGACGCGCTGCTGATGACCCATCCGAAAAATGAAGCGGCGCCGGAAAGCGTCAAACGGTTTGTGCGCTTCGGCGCAAGTCCGCGCGGTTTGCAGGGCATAGTACTGACGGCGAAAGCCCGAGCCTTGCTCGCCGGTCGTTACAATGTCAGTCGCGGCGATATCGCGGCAGTGGTTATGCCGGCCTTGCGTCATCGCATCATCTTGAACTTCGAAGGCGAGGCCGAAGGCCTCAGCGTTGATGCCATTTTGGATGATGTGCTGGCTTCCTTATCGAAGGAAATAGCCGCCGGCGAAAAATAACCCCATCTCACTAACGTCAAAACGAACCGACGACCAGGAGGAATCCAAGTTGAACGATTCACCAGTTGCAACAAAGAGAAATCTTTATATTGCCTTAGCCCTGGTTGTAGCAGCGGTGTTTTCTCAACCGATGGGTTCAGTATCGGCGCGAACGTCGCAAACCAAAGAAGCCGATAAGCCCTACACGGTAGAGTATTACTACAAAGTGAAATGGGGTTATGCGGACGAGTTCATTCAACTCTTTAAAAAGAATCATTACCCGGTTTTGAAAAAACAGATTGAGACCGGGCGCATTCTCAAGGTGACGGCCGTCAAGCCACGCTATCACAATACCGAAGACGGGCGCTGGGATTACCGCGTGACCATTGTTTTCAAAAATCTCGCCGCCGCCCATGATTCGGCGAGCGAAGAGGCACTCATCAAACAACTTTATCCTGACCAGAGTACGTTTAAGAGAGAAGAGCAGCGCCGCTTTGAAATATTATTGGCGCACTGGGATGTGCCACTCGTCGAAGTTGAGTTAGACAAGTAGCGCGTCAATTGGCCTTCTCTTTAATAATTTGTGAGCACGCATGGCAAACCCTTCACTCCTCGATCCGACCTTTTTAAGAAAGCTTGAACTCCTCCGAATTCAGGCGCGGCGCGCCTTTCCCGGCAGCATGCGCGGCGAGCGTCGGTCTACAAGGCGCGGCGCGTCGGTCGAATTTGCCGATTTCAGAAAGTACGAAGCCGGTGATGATTTTCGCCACGTGGATTGGAATATCTATGCCCGCCTTGAACGCCTGATGTTGCGTCAATTTGTTGAAGAAGAGGATGTGCGCATTGACATTCTCATTGACCAGAGCCGCTCGATGCATTACGGCGAGCGGGTGACGAAATTCGATTTTGCGCGGCGCGCCGCCGCGGCGCTCGCTTTTCTCGGAATTTCCAGTTTAGATCAGGTCGGGGTTGCGACTTTCGATTCGGCGATTCGTTTGCAAAAACGCGCCTCGCGCGGGCGCGGACATTTGATGAGCCTCCTGTCATTTCTTGAATCGCTATCGAATGAGGCCGCTACGGATTCAACGCCAGCGCCCGGTGAAGGCGAAACGGCGGCCGGCTTTTCGCCGATAAGCGAGCGCACCAATTTGAGCGCCGTCTTGCGCGCTTATCAAAAAAATACCTTGCGTCCGGGGATCTTGTTTATCATCTCGGATTTTTTTGATGAAGGCGATTTTCGTCAAGCCATGCGTCTTTTGGCGCAACGCAAATTCGATGTCAATTTGATTCAAGTGCTCGCCGATGAAGAGGTCACGCCCGAAACCGCCGGCGACTGGTTGATGGTTGATGCCGAGACCGGCGAAGAGCGCGAAATCACCCTCAACGACCGAACGCTAGCCGCTTATAAAAAAACGCTTGCCGCATTTACCGATTCGCTCGACGCCTTTTGTCGCAAGAATGGCCTCGGCTATACCTTCATGCAAGCGAGCGCCAAGTTTGAAGAGCTATTGTTGAAAAATTTGATTGAAAGCCGCATGGCAGGCTAATCATTAGGCCAAACGTAAGCGCAGGCGGAAAAGAACGATTTTCAGAACGCCCTCCCTCACGGTCGGACTACGGATTATTAAAATCGTGGAAAACACCTTTAACCTGGCAAATCTGCTGACCCTCTTGCGCATCCTGATTATTCCGCTATTTCTATATTGGATAGCTGAGGGGCGCTTTGGCGCGGCGTTGTTGCTGTTTTTTATTGCCAGCCTGTCGGATTTTTTCGATGGCTATGTGGCGCGCAAATTCAATCAACAAACGAAACTGGGTCAAAGGCTCGACCCGGCGGCGGACAAAATTCTGACCACTGCTTCGTTTATTGTGATGGCGCTGCCGCATCCGAATTTTCCTTCCATCCCGCTCTGGCTGGCGGTTGCCGTGATTGCGCGGGATGTGATTATTTTAATCGGTTCGTTAATTGTTTACCGGTTAACAAAGTTTAAAGATTTTAAGCCGACCACCTCAGGCAAAGTAAATACCTTTCTGGAACTCGGCCTCATTGTCTGGTTTTTGTGGTTCAACTGGATGGGCCGATTTACCCTCATCTTGCCGCTTTGCTATTTGATTGTTCTGGGTTCGGTGATTGTTTCGGGCACGAGCTATATTTTGACCGGCGTGCGCATCCTCAAAGAACATCGCCCGGCATAATTTTCTGTTCGCCAAAATCGTGTTAATCTCAATCCTCACCGGAAAGGAAATTCTATCGCTTATTTGAGGCGCCAATCTTGATTCTCAAAGCCCTTTTGCTCACCTTTATTGCGGCCCTGGTGGTGGCCTTCACGGTCTTTGCGATGCGCCCCGATTATGTCGGAATACGACGAGGGCAGGCCGATGAAAACTATCTTCAATCGAAAAACTGTTTAGCTTGTCATCGCGACCATTACGCGTCATGGGCGCGAACCTTTCATAGTCGGATGACTCAGGAAGCCCGGCCGCAATCCGTGCAGGGCGATTTTGAACGCGATAACGCCTATGAATATCTAAATGTCAAAGCCCGTATGCAACGGCGCGGCGACGCCTATTCAATGACCTTCAATTATCCAGATGGGCGCGCGCAAACCTTCCCGGTTGACCGCACCGTCGGTTCGCGTCGCATTGAGCAGTACCTGACAAAAACGGCGGCCGGATACACGCGCTTGCCGTTGGCTTACGATTTAATGAATCGCCGCTGGATGAGTTTGAATGGCTCATTCTTTCATGCCGATGGTGAAGATTTTTTTCAACATCAAACCGAATGGGATGGCAATTGCGTCTTCTGTCATAACGTCAAAGCGCAACCGCATCGCAATATGCAAACGCAAACCTACAACACAGAAGTTGCCGAACTCGGTATTGCCTGCGGAGCCTGTCACGGCGCCGCCGCCGCTCATGCGCAACGCGCCGCTTCACCCTTTACCCGCACTCTCTGGCAATTGGTGAATAGTGAACCGAAAGAGATTATTAATCCGTTGAAGTTGACCGGCGAGCGCGCTATGCAGGTGTGCGGACATTGTCATGGGCAACGGGTGCCGGTGCAGATAGAACGCATTCAAGAGATTCTCACACGCGGCGACCCTTATGATGCTGGCGAAGACCTCGCGCAAATGTATAAGCCGGTCGAACGCGATACACAGATTGGCAATTATTCTTTTGCCAATCGTTTCTGGGCGAACGGTTCGCCGCGACTGACCGCTTATGAATATCAAGGCATCTTGCGCTCGCGCTGTTTTACCCAGGGCAAAGCCGATAACCAAATCAATTGTCTCACCTGTCACACCATGCACAGCGGCGATGTGAACGGGCAAATCACGGAAGAGAATCGCACCAATAAACCGTGTTTGCAGTGTCACGAGCAATACGAAAAACCCGAAGCGCTCGAATTACACACTAAACATCAAGCCGGTTCCGAGGGCAGCCGTTGTTACAACTGCCATATGCCTCGCGTGGTTTACGGCGTGATGAGTATTCACCCGACCCATGACATCACGATTCCCAATCCGCAACTTTCCGCGCGTGCGGCGGTCCCGAATGCCTGCAATCAATGTCATCTCGACCGTTCGGTGAATTGGGCAATCGCCGAGTCGAAACGTTTGTGGGCCGGCTTTGCCGGGTTGGAAACCAGTAAAGATAAGCAATTCGACCAACCCGAAGGGGCGCGCGCCTTGTTTGCCGGTGACGCGCTGACGCGCGCCTTGATGGCTGAAGCGCTCGATCGTTCAAGCGGAATTGACTGGCGCTGGCGCGCCCCTTTATTAGTCGAAGCGCTCGCCGACAATTACCCAATCGTGCGGTTTTTTGCAGCCAATGGGCTGGCAAAAATAAATGCTGAAGCGTTGAAAAATCCGCAACTGGGCAAACCCGATTATCTAGCTTCAACGGCCGCTTTAGAGTATTCAAGGAATCAATGGCGCAGCGTTATTCAAGCCCTCAATCCGCAAGCCCAGGAAGGCGCCCGCTCATTAGCGCAAATCTTGCGCGCCACTCGCAAAGAGGTTGATTTGGAAGTCGGTGAATAGATGGTGACGCGCACAACCTGAAAAGATGGCGAACGCCAATAGTCGTGTGATCAAAAAAACCTTCTGTATGCTCAGGCGTTTGAGCAAACGCCAGTAGTGGGTCAGGAAGAAATAGGTTGGCCAGCGATGGGCGCTAAACAAGGAAAGTCTCGCCCAACGACCAGTAAACAGTGATCTCTGGACAAGTAAAAAGTTATCTTCTGATTAGGCGGAAAAGGCGGATAAAGCGCCATCGGCTGGGGCGGATAACTCGCCATCCCTCTTTTCCGCCTAATCAGAAGATGACCTTGTCCCTGACGACAGACCGCCGTTCTTTTAACGATAAATAATTTCATATCCCTAATTTCAATCTGACCCATTACCCAAACGCCTTTTCTATTGACAACTTATCGCTTGGACAGTTAACTGAGCATGTACACGACTAGTGAGACTCCTCCCACATTGAAGAACCCTTCTTTCTGACCGCGTTTTCAGCATTTCATACGGCAACTCATGAGCTTTGTACCTTTAGCCATTCGGCAAGTCGCAGCTTGACGAGCTCGATGGTGGCTAGGATTGCGGAAGCAGGCGAATGAAACATCAACGATCTTGAATGGCGGCAAATTGCATTTGATGATAAGGATTCCAGAAAAAACTCACGAAGAACTTTTTGTGGAAATCACCGCATTACGCAAACAGCTGGCTGAATTAAAGGCGGCCAACGCCAAGCGCTATGAGGTGGAAGAGGCGCGCCGGCAATCGGAAGAACGCTACCGCATGATTATCGAAGGCATCGAAGATGCTTACTGGGAACTTGATTTGGCCGGCAACACCACCTTCTTTAATGACTGTGCCGCAAGAATTCATGATTGTTTGCCGGCAGAACTCATGGGGCGCAATTATCACGCCTACATGGAGGAAGAGTCGGCCAGTCAAATAACCGAAAAATTCAAACAGATTTATAAGACCGGCAAACCCGTGACCGGGATTTCCTGGGAGGTCGTTAGAAAAGATGGCAGCAAACGCATCCTCGAGTCGAATGTCTCGCTGATCTGCAATGCCGAGGGCCAGCCCACAGGCTTTCGCGGCATCTCGCGCGACGTGACCGAGCGTAAACAGGAAGAAGAAAAACTCCGCCAGTCGGAAGAGCGCTACCGTTCGATTATCGAAAATATGCATGACGCATATTTTGAAATGGATGAGAAAGGCAATCTCACCTACTTTAACGACGCCCTTTGTCAATTGCACAACCGCTCAAGAGAAGAGTTGATGGGTTCGAATAATCGAGACTACATGGACGAAGAGGCCGCCAAGCGAATGTTTGTCATCTTCAAGCAAATCTATGAAACCGGCGTGCCCGCCCGCAATATCATCTGGAAGCGCTCGCGCCCGGATGATGGAGAGCGCTGGTTTGAGTTTTCCGTCTCGCTGATGAAGAATGCCGCAGGCCAGCCCATCGGCTTTCGGGGCATTTCGCGTGACATCAGCGGCAAGATGCGAGCCGATCAGGCGCTCAAGCAATCCGAAGAGCGTTACCGCACGATTATCGAAGAGATGCCGGATAATTATTGGGAGATGGATCTCGACGGGCGCTTTACCTTCTTCAACGAACAGATGGCGCAGATGCATGGGCGCACCAAAGAAGAGTTGATGAAGATTTCCAGCCGCGATTATATGGACGAAGCGTCGGTCGAACGAGTCAGCGAGTTATTCAAGCAAATCTACCGAACCGGCGAACCGATGCGCGGCATCTCCTATCCGATTATTCGCAAAAACGGTACGGTTTATGATTTGGAAACCAATGTCTCTTTAATCCGCGATGCGGCGGGCCAGCCCGTAGGGTTTCGCGGGGTTTCGCGCAACGTAACCGAGCGCAAACGGATAGAAGAGGCGCTCAGAGAATCGGAAAAGCGCTTTCGTCTGGTGGGGCAGGCGACCAATGATGCCGTCTGGGATTGGGATTTGTTAACCAATGACTTGTGGTGGAATGAAGGATATCAAACGCTCTTTGGTTATAAGAGCGAGGACATTGAACCCAATGTCGGGTCCTGGTACAACCATATCCACCCGGATGATTGTGAGCGCGTGGTCTCCGGTATTCATGCGGTAATTGATGACGGCAAACAATCGTGGTCGGATGAATATCGCTTTCAACGTGCCGATGGTTCCTACGCCATCATCCTGGACCGCGGCTATGTCATTCATAACGAGCAAGGGAAGCCGGTGCGGATGATTGGCGCCATGTTGGATTTGACGGAACTGAAGCGCGCCGAAGACCAGTTCCGTTTAGTCGTCGAATCTTCTCCAAACGGCATCCTGATGACCGATCAACGGGGAAACATTCGGTTCATCAATGCCGAAATCGAACGGGTCTTTGGCTATGGGCGCGACGAACTGATTGGCAAATCCATCGAGATTCTCGTCCCTAATGATTTTCGCAACCTTCATACTCAATTGCGCGAACAATATGGGCAGACGCCGAAACGACGTGGCATGGGCACCGTCGGCAATCTTTACGGGCAACGCAAAGACGGCAGCGTATTTCCTGCTGAAATCGGCTTGAATCCGATTCGCACGCCCGACGGCATACGCATTCTCGCCATGATTACCGATATCACCGTACGCAAAGAAGCTGAAGATGCTTTGCGACAATCCGAAGAACGCTATCGCACGATTATCGAAAGTATGCCGGATAATTATTGGGAGATGAATCTTGACGGGCAGTTTACCTATATTAATGAACAGATGACCCACTTACACAACCGCTCAAGAGAAGAGCTCATGTCTCTGACCAGTGAGCAGTATTTGGATGAAGAGACCATTAATAAATTAAGGCCGATTTTCAAACAGGTTTACCAGACCGCAGAACAGGTCACCGAGATTCCTTACCA
>JBIOWC010000072.1:0-2082 GCA_044868105.1 Blastocatellia bacterium | reverse complement strand
TAAGAACCCTTTGACGTTTGAGGATGTCAAAGAACATTTCTCACAAGTTCGCCACGCTCACGAAAGGCACAAAGACCGACTCGCTGGCTATCAGGACTGCTGAAGCAGCAGATGGGACTCGCGCTTGTATCTTGCGCGCCCGCCGCTATAGAATCCTCGCTCTACCTGCCATAATTCATTAAAGCGGAGGTCGTATGCGAATCAGGAATTTGTGCCACTCGTCGCTCGTGCTGGTTTTGCTCTTTACCTTTAGTTTCGCCTTCAGTGCGGAGGCCCAACAAGCAACCCTCGGCAGCGTTGATTTTCCGACTTCGGCAAAATCGCCCGAAGCTCAGAAGCATTTCGTTCGCGGCGTCGCCGCCTTGCATTCCTTCTGGTTTGAAGAGGCGCTCGAAGAATTCCGCCAGGCAACAAAAATCGAACCCGATTTTATGATGGGTTACTGGGGCGAAGCCATGGCGCACAATCACCCGCTGTGGTCTGAGCAAGACACCGAATCGGGAAGAAAAGTTGTAGCCAAACTGACGGATGCGAAAAATCTGACCGCCAAAGAGAGCGCCTTTATCGGCGCCGTTCGCGCTCTGTATGGCGAAGGCGACAAGCTGGCCAGAGACAAAGCCTACAGCTTAGCGATGGAGAAAATCTATAACGACTATCCGAAGGATTTTGAAGCGGCAATCTTTTATTCGCTCTCCTTGCTTGGCACCGTACGCGGCGGCGACAAAGGTTATGCGCGCCAGATAAAAGCCGGCGCCATTGCGCTGGATGTTTATCAGAAAAATCCTAATCATCCGGGTGCGGCGCATTTTATCATTCACGCTTTTGATGACCCGGAGCACGCCATCCTGGCCTTGCCCGCGGCTTATCGTTACGCACAAATTGCCCCCGAATCGGCGCACGCTCGCCATATGCCTTCGCATATCTTTGTGCAACTCGGGATGTGGGACAACGTGGCCACTTCAAATGAATCCGCCTGGGAAGCCTCAGACACCTGGGTGAAGCGTAAAAACCTGCCAATTTATCTGCGCGATTATCACAGCTTGCACTGGCTCAGTTATGCCTACATCGAACAGGGGCGCTACAAAAAAGCGGAAGAGACTATTGAAGTGATGCGCGACAGCATGCGCAAAGGAAGTTATGAAAACGAAATGCGCCCGAACTATTACGAAAACAATTATGTCAATATGATTGCCGATTTCATCGTTGGTACGGAGCGTTGGAGCGAGGCCAAGAGATTATTCGACGCCATGCCAAAAACCGAAACCAAAGCGCCACCGGCGACGGCGCAAGGAGGCGAACACGCAGGGCATACTATGAGTTCCGCTGACGCAAAAACTGTTCGTCCGACGGCGCAACGATTCAGATATGCGACCGTCTTCATTAACGGACTGGCCGCCGCGGCCACCCATAACCTTGCCGAAGCCGAAAAGAGCGCCGCAGAACTTGGCGAAGTAAAAAAGCTGTTTACCGGACAGCAGGCAAAAGCCGTGGAGATTATGCAACTCGAAGTCAGCGCCTCGGCCGCTTCGATGAAAGGCAATCACGACGAAGCGATTGAGATGATGAAACGGGCGACCGCTTTGGAAGAAGATATGTCGCCGCCCTCGGGCCCGCCGTCGCTGGTGAAACCATCGCACGAACTCTTCGGCGAAATTTTGCTCAGAGCCAATCGTCCGAAAGAAGCCGCACAAGCCTTTGCAACGGCGCTCTCGCGGCAACCCAATCGCGTGCGGTCGCTTATTGGCGCGGCCCGCGCCGCAGATAAGAGCGGCGACGCGAAAACGGCTACGGAAGCCTATTCCAAGCTTCTAAAGATATGGTCAAAAGCCGATACCCGCACCCGAGATTTAATTGAAGCGCAAGATTATTTAAAACAGGCGCAAGGGCGATAAGCAAGCGTTTAGAGTACCGACTTGAGTCGGCTGGTTTTACGGTTAAAAGATTCCGCCTGAAGGCGGTACTCTAAAGGCTCACCTCTGGCGGCCGGTGCAGCTCAATAACTTCCTGCACTCTGAAAGCAACCCTAAGCGTGAAATTTCCTTTTTATTTCAAACTCGGTTCTTTGCTCATTCATCCGCATTG
>JBIOWC010000071.1:0-4204 GCA_044868105.1 Blastocatellia bacterium | reverse complement strand
TCGCCTTGAATCTGCTAAAGCAGGATCGGTCAATCAAGGTCGGCATTAAATCGAAGCGCAAGAATGCGGGCTGGGACGAGCGGTATTTGTTGAGAGTACTCAACGGTTAAGATGCGCTCGCCCTTGGCGACTTCTAAGTTGATCTTGATAGATGTCGGTGTAGCCCTTAAAATAAATAAAACCCTGTACCCAAAATCATAAATCGAAGTTGCACACCGGCAATTTAATCATCCGCGAAATCCAATGTCACAATAACATCAAGGACATGGTAGGTGATTGTGTGACTTTTGATAGAGATGGTCTTTAAGGGGATAAGGAGAAACACCATGTCAGCAGTCGTAGCATTTGAGAAACCGAAGGATAACATCATAACCATCGGCCGAAGCAAAACGGCAGCAATGCACCTTGATGTCCAGAAGCTGATTGACACGCGAATGCTCATACAGGCAAATTCGGGAGGTGGCAAAAGCTCACTCATGCGCCTGATCGTCGAACGCGCCGCGGGCAAGGTCCCGTTTATCATTTTGGATTGGGAAGGGGAATTCAGCTCATTGCGTGAAAAGCTGGATGTCGTTCTGGTGGGCAGCGACGGCGAAATTGCCACCGATGTCCATTCGGCGAAACTGCTGGCGCGCAAACTCATTGAGCTGCACGCTTCAGCGGTTATTGATCTTTCGGACCTTGAGACAGCCAAGCGGCGCGAATATGTACAACACTTTCTTGATTCGCTGATTATCCTTCCTCGCTCACTCTGGCATACCACGATGGTTTGTATAGACGAAGCGCATCAAGTGTGCCCCGAAGCGGGCAAAGTCGAGTCGGCGCAGGCGGTCATTAACTTGATGAGCCTGGGGCGTAAGCGAGGTTTATGCGGGATTTTATCGACTCAGAGGTTATCAAAATTACACAAAGACGCAGCCTCCGAATGCAACAATGTCTTCATCGGGCGCACGGTTCTGGACAACGATCAGCAGCGCGCCGGCGATGTCCTGGGGATGAATAAGGCCGACCGCTTGGGGCTGCGCGACCTTGCCGAGGGCGAATTCCATGCCTTCGGCTCGGCGGTTTTGTTCAAAGGCGTGCAGCGGTTCCAAGCCGATTTGCCGGAAACCAAAGCGCCGAAGGCCGGTGAACGTCATCACCTCACCGTCCCGAAAGCCTCAGACGTCATTTCACACATCGTTAGCAAACTCGCCGACTTGCCGCAGCAGGCCGAGGAAGAAATCAAGAGCCTTGAGGATGCAAAAAGACGCATCTCTGAGCTTGAGAAGGCGGCGAAGTCTGGAAATGCCTTCCCCACCTCGCAAGCCGATTATGAGCGCCTGCGAAAGTTGAGAGATGAGGCGGAAAGCAAATATCAAAAGCTGCTCGACCAGGTTGAATTGTTGAAGGAGCAAAATTCGGGATTGCTTGCGAAACTGAACGAGATTAACCGGCTCTCCAACACCGACGGGGCTGAGCGTGTTCAGATTCAACCGCCTCGCCATTCAATATTACGCGCGCCGAATATCGTGAAACCGGTCGCCAAGGAGTTACCCAAAGTCATACCGACGAACAAAGCCAATGCATCGGATTTGAAAGGCGGTGAACGCACCATCTTAACCGCCATCGCTCAATCTAATGGGAATTCAACGCGCGAACAATTAACCGTATTGACCGGCTATAAACGCTCAAGCCGTGACGCCTACATTCAACGCCTTCGTCAGCAAGGCTATGTGGATGCGAGCGGTGATCGGTTGCGTGCCACCGAAGCGGGCCTGGTGGCGCTCGGAGATTTTGAGCCGTTGCCAACCGGCGAAGGGTTGCAAAATTACTGGCTCGCCCGCTTGCCCGAAGGCGAGCGCCGAATCTTGGAAGTCGTGATTCAATATTATCCAGGAACTGTCGAACGCGAAAAAATTAGCGACCTGACCGAATATAAACGCTCAAGCCGTGATGCCTACATTCAGCGGCTCACGGCGCGCCAACTCCTTGAAGGCGTCGGTCGAGGTGAAGTGCGAGCCAGTAGAAATCTGTTTGATTGAACGGGCAGCTCGCTGAGATTCTGCAACGCCAAATAAATCAATCTAGGGCCGCTTCATTATTTGGAAACGAGCCGCGATTTTTAATGGTTTTTCGCAAACCCTATTCACCGATTCAATCGCGTTGGTCGTATAAATCACCCGACGCATCTCTTCCGGGTAAGCGCAAAAGATCGCGACTCGCTATGACCTCGCTGCGAATTCATTCTCCTGTTACAGGTCAACTGAATCCGGTGTTGCCTGCGGTCAATGCCAAGTGTATTTTCGCAAATGGGTAGCGTTCAAGTTGAACGGTATTGACATCAAGCTGCGCGCGTGCGCCCTGACATTGAGAGAGATATCCTGTTGCTAGTTAACTCCGACACTTATGGACGCGCTGAAGAGGCAGCGGAGATTTTGCGGGCACCCGCTAACTAAATAGCTCACCGCTAACGGGTGCTTTTCGACTCCGTCACAACTTTATATCTGGTGTTTAATGGATAAAGTGCCTCTCTTACTTTCGCTTCAATAAGTGAGATCTCCTTTGATTTTGATTCCTGCTCCGGTGTATTTGGTTCAACGGTTGGTAGCGGAGGATTGCTGGCACTTTGTTGAGGGTTACTTTTGTTTCTCATAATTGCTCCTATATGGCTAAAGGGATTTATTAAATTCAGACGGATAAAAAAAGATGAGGAAAGGCGCGAGCTGTGCTCGGCAGGTGAAACCCTATGCTCAATCAGGGGCGCTGTCAACCCATATTTCGACTCCCATAATCCTTTAAGGCCCAACCAGGGGTTAATAATGAGAGCCCGCATGAATATAAAAAGCATGCTGGGGATGCGGCATGCTTTTCCTTCAATACGTCCTTCTTTATTCACCCTGACTAATTGTCCAGTTATTATCCTGATCCAGGGTTGCTACCATATTGTAAATATTCGGAGGAAATTCAATTTGCGCCATTCTGGTCAGCGCCTCCACATTAAGCACCTCTCCTTGTTGGAAGACACCGGCGGCAATCCAGTATTCGAGTTTTGGCGTGATAATGAAGTTCATATTGGGCATAGCCTGAAGCACCGCTGTGCCTTGACCTGACATGCCAATACCAACAGCGCCTGTATTGATAGGAACGTCGCCAGCGTTTTGAATGGTTAAACTGCCCGGTTGCCCCATTGATGGGTTAATAAACCTGAAAGCACCATATTGATAATCAAGCGTGATCTGGTTGTTTGCGTCCAATGCCGCGGGAACGACCTCTCCTGCAAAAAAGTTGACACCCGGCCTGAGCACCCCGGTTTCTCCCCAGACGAAACAGTAATCAGTCGTCCACTCAAATCGCACTTGAGTTGAGGGCCAGGCACGGTGCACAAGCCAGGCGAGAGAGAAAAGGTTTGCGCCAGCATCGCGGTGGCTTTGAATTAAACAAAAATCAGAAAATTGAGTCGAATTGTTCACGGCTTCTACGGTGAATGGTTGTTCAGTTGATTTCAGCATGGTTTCCATAGCCTTCTCCTTTAATTGAAAATTCAAGGATGTGAGGGGTCAATTACGAAGGGCTAAATTCTACCAGCTAATACCGTTTTTCAATAGTTAGTCTTGATTGGATGAGGTTAAGGGAACTTTATTTGGCAATCTTGCCGCCCTTTTCAACTGTCCGCATCGAGCCTTGTATAATAAATGGAGGCCAACCCTCTCGACCTATACGAGCCGTCGAAGCTGATTACACAAGCGTCGGACACACGAGGGCAACAGGGGCTCGAAGAATTCTTAAACCTACTCAAAGACATGTACGGCGCGGTTAATTTTGTGATCAAGTGCCTCGACCACTTCTAAACCTTTTGAGATATCGCCAATTCATCCTTTGGTGATTGTCGCTTCGATTTTAATCTTGGCCTTAGAGCGCAGATTCGCAGAAAAATGACAGCTTGTTCAAAATTGAACATACAGTCACTCCATTAGCCTATATAGTGGTTAGCGGTTAAATGGATTTGAATATTTGGAGAAGTTGGTTTTCTAGCCAAAATTTGGTTAAAAACAGAACTCTATTTGCATAGTCTCTTACCGTAATAAAAATGATTGAGTGCTAATTCATTAATTGTCAGCTTCTATTGAACCTTTGGAATACTAATCGACAACTCACCGGTCAATTCGGGCATTAAGCTGCGCGTTCCCTTAGCTAAAGAAATATTATGACACCCTTAGACTTG
>JBIOWC010000070.1:0-9442 GCA_044868105.1 Blastocatellia bacterium | reverse complement strand
TCGCCTTGAATCTGCTAAAGCAGGATCGGTCAATCAAGGTCGGCATTAAATCGAAGCGCAAGAATGCGGGCTGGGACGAGCGGTATTTGTTGAGAGTACTCAACGGTTAAGATGCGCTCGCCCTTGGTTCGCTGACTGGACTTACTGACAACTTTACGAATTGATGCTATTCTTGACCTCGTTTTCAAAAATCTAACCTCATTTTCGGGAGATCATTCGAGATGAAAAAGTTCACCTCTGTGTCTGTGATTACGTTGATGTTTGTGGTCATTCTTTCAAATAGCGCGTTGGCGCAGGATAAAAATAACAAGCCGGTAAAAGAAAAGGGCTTCAAAATGATTTGGGACGGCAAGACATTCAATGGGTGGAAAATTGCCGAACCGGAAAAAAATAGCTGGTCAATTCAAGACGGCGCGATTATCGCGCGCGGCAACCGCAGCCATCTGTTTTATATTGGCGACTCGAAACCGTTTGTCAATTTTGAACTGAAAGTTGATGTGATGACCGAACCGAAATCCAATGGCGGCATCTATTTTCATACCGCCTGGCAAGAGACGGGCTGGCCCAAAAATGGATTTGAAGTACAGGTCAACCAGTCACACGGCGATTGGAAAAAGACCGGCAGCTTATACGACGTCGTCAATGTGAAAGAGAACTTCGCCAAAGACAACGAATGGTATACCTACGACATTATCGTCAAAGACAAACACGTCACGGTCAAGGTCAACGACCAGGTGGTTGTGGATTGGGAACAACCGGCCGACCGCGAGCCCGGTAAGGATTTCACGCGCATCCTCGACAAAGGCACATTTGCTTTTCAGGCGCACGACCCCGGAAGCGTAGTGCGTTATCGCAATGTCAGGGTGAAACGCCTCTAAGGGCGATAAGTCCGCTCGGTATTTTTCGCGATATCCTCTTCGGTAAACCAGGCGCGTTTCCATCGCTCCTGGGCGAACAACGCCGATTGATCGTTATGGTGCGGCGATTTCGGGTCGTCGGTCTGTGAATAAGCGACAATACTATAGGCCGTCGGCGGCGAGGTAAATTCAACGGCCAGCACATAGCTGTCGCCGCCCACGGCAACATATTTTCCGTCTCTTGCGGTGGTGTAACCAACAATACGAAACGCGCCGTATTCATCGGTCAAGCCACCAATCGGCACATCCAGATTGCCGCGCCGCAAACGATGCAGATCGCCCCACACGACATCTAACTTGCCGAATTTTTGTTTCATCTCGCGGACTGTCGCAACCAGCGCTTTAAATGCCGCAGCGGCATCGCCCAGGCCGGATGGTGTCGAAACTGGACGTTTCTCGTCCCACACCTCTGCATAAATATTCTTGGTCTCGGCTTTGTACTTTTGTAGGAAGGTCACAAACAACATCGAACCCCGACTGTCACGCGACACGGTATTATCCCAGGTTTCGAGCAGTTTCACTGCTTCATCGAGATTGACGCCATCAATGGTTTTTCCTTTGGCCAGCACAATCAAATCGTTTTTCAATCTATCGGCGGCCAAAATCTTCATTTGATATTTGTAGCGCAGCACTTCATCAAGCGAGATGCTCTTGTCGCCTTCGAGCATTTCCAAACTCAGTTGGGTGCGCAGGCCATTGAAATTCGGGGTCAAATCTTCGGGAAATTTCTTGCGGTCGATAATCGTATTCAAGTTGGTGTACCAGGGCGCGGAGTTTGAATTCTGCACATAACTGCCCGGCGGATTGATTAAATAGGGCAAGCGCGCTTCGGGCAGAATGTTATTCCACTCGGTGGCCATCGTATCACCGGGCAACACGCCAGACCAGTCGTGACCCTGAGGCCGGTCGGGAAAGCGGCCATTGAAGATGTAAAAGACATTGCCGTCTTTATCGGCGTAACAGATGTTGAACATCGGAATCCCTTGAATATCCAAAGCCTTGCGAAACTCGAAAAGGTTGCGAGCCTTGGCCATTTGATTCCATTGCTCGACAAAACGATATTCATCAATGTTCGCCGATTTATAGGCATAAGCCTTGCCGGATTCGGTTTCCCATTTCAGCACCGGGCCGTAATGCGACCACCAGGACTCTTTCCGGCGGGTTTCGATGCCTTTATCAGTTTTGACTTGTATCGCCAGGTCATATTTTTTCATAGGCCAGGAATTACCCTCGTAACGGTAACGATGCCCATCTGTCGGATCGAGGGTTAATTCGTATACATCATCGGAATCGTGTGTGTTAACGGTATGTGACCAACCCAGGTTTTCATTAAAGCCAATCGCGATACCCGGGACGCCGATCAAGGTCGTGCCGCTGATGTTGATTTTATTCGGCACGGTAATATGGAGTTCATGGAAGAGTTGCGAACCGGCCCAGGTAAGGTGCGGATTGCCGAGCAGAATGCCTTTGCCTGATGCCGAACGCCCTTTGCCAATCGCCCACATATTGGAGCCGTAATAGCTTGCTGCGTCATCCGTTGGCGCCAGCGATTGGGCGACGCGTGGGCGACTGGTGGCATTCCTGACCTGACGCAAGTTCATATCAAATTCCATTACCGTTACGCGGCGCGCGTGGGCGAGCACATCAACGCCGGTTATGGGTTTGACCCATTCGGGCAATTCGGCGCGGTGTTGTTCAATGTAGCGACTATAGCCTGCGGCGTAACCGTCGAAAATCATCTTCATCAAGGGCGGCGATTTGTCGTAACCCACCTGCGCCCCTTCATACACTCGCAGTTCTTTAACAAGAAAATCGTTTTCCGCGTACGACTCGCCAAAGTAAAGCGACTCTTCGCTGCGGGCTTTTAATAAGAGTCGCGCCAGTTCGAGCAAATGATCTTCAGCCGTGACGTAACCTTGCGCGAAAGCCGCTGCGGCTTCACTTTCGGCTAGAATATGCGGAACGCCGAAGTGGTCGCGGCGAATCGTCACCTTCGCCGCCAGACCGTCACTGGTTTCAAGAGCGCCAGGCCTCCGGCTTTCAGGATGCGCGTTAAACGCGAGCGTCGTAACCAGAATTGCCGTGATGATTATCGTAGAGGTGAGTTTTGATTTCATCGTTTGCCTCGAAAAAGGTAAGTGATTTTGCGGCGTTCAGATTATCACTGCCGCGTCGTTCTGTCACTTCACAGGTTGAAGTTTGTTGCCCGAAAACGCCTATGATAAGATGCGCCGCAGTACGCAGATAAAGATAAATGTGCGAATGGACTGAGGCCGGATCCTTGAGTTTTATATAAAGCGAAAGCCTGCGGTATTCAGGTACAGGCGTTGTTTCGGATGAAACGGCAAGCCGGGAATCCAACTTATCCGCCCTTGCCGTCGCATCCGCAGGCAACCTTCAAGCTGTTGTCGCTGGGCTCTCTGCTTTGACAAAGATAACTGTTGGACCAGGGGATTGAGAAATTTTAACAACCCTGAGGGTCTATAACTTGAGGAATCATTTCTAACCGAGGGGTGCAGGCGTTATGCAATTCTTCCGCTACGCTCAGGATTATTACGGTGGGTGGCTTCCCGTGCAACTACTGCCGCAGACGGCTTGGTTGATGGTTTGGCTGGTGGTTCTATTTTTAGGTCTTCATCGGTTGCGGCGCTCAATGGGCGAACCGCTGGCTACCGAAGAAGGCGCAAAAAATTTAGCCGGTGAAAAATACGAACTCGGCGCCAGACTTTATCATTGGGGCAACTTCGTATTTTTAACCATGCTCGCGGTATCAGGGGTTGCGCTGTTTGTGCCGCGCTCGATTCGGGGCACGTTGCTCTCCTGGGTTCTCATTCATGAAATCTTCGCCGCGCTTTACCTTGTCGGATTGGTGGTTCACGTCATTGCCTCAATCACCAGAGGCGAACCGCGAACCATGTGGTTTGAAGGGCGTGACCTATCGGATTTGAAAACTATCTTTGCCAATTTTTTCGGGCGTTCGCGCGCCTATCCGCGATTCGGCAAATATGACCCGCTGCAAAAAATCTATCACGCGCTGCTCACCCTGGTGTCTGTCCTGCTTATCTTTTCCGGAACCTTTCTGGTCTTCAGCACCGAGGCCTGGGCGACATTTTCACATGAATGGTTGCGCTGGCAGCGGCTTTTGCATGACCTCAGCGCTTTTGTGATGATTGTAGTTATTTTAGGGCACATCTATTTCGGCATCATTCGGGTCAACTGGGCGAACCTCGCGGCGATGATTACCGGTAAAATTTCAGCCAGTTATTTTCGCTTGCGGCATAGCGCGGCGCGCTGGCAACCGAGACCGAGAAGTGAAGAGTAATCAGTAGCAAGTAGAATGTGGCATGTAGAAGTTACAGGCGACGATTTCAACTGCACCATCGTGCCGCTCAAATAGCTGGTTTCATTTATTGTTTTCAACCCTTGCTGTTTGTTACTTGCGACCGGTTAGATATTTTCGAGGAGGTAACTTGATCAACCCCTGGCGCGGACTCGGCGCTCTGCCCTCGCAAATGTGGGTGTTATTCGCCGTGACCTTAACGAACCGAATCGGCACGATGGCGTTGCCGTTTATGGTTTTGTACCTGACTCAGAAACTCGGATTTTCAGCCGCTAATGCAGGGGTGGTTTTAATATTTTACGGGGTCGGGGCGATCATCACTTCGCCGCTTTCAGGGAAACTTTGTGATGTCGCCGGCGCGGCTCGCATCATGAAATGGTCGCTCCTGCTTTCCGGCGCAATCTTGATGTTTTTACCGCTCATGCAAAACATTTATGCGATTACCGGATTAGTTTTAATCTGGGCGATTTTCAGTGAAGCTTTTCGCCCGGCGAGCTTTACCATCATCAGCGATGTGGTTGCCCCGGAACAGCGCAAAAGCGCCTTCGCCTTGAGTCGCCTGGCGGTCAATCTCGGCATGAGTATCGGTCCGGTGATTGGCGGCTTTCTGACCACGATTTCTTATACAGCGATTTTTTTAGTGGATGGGGTGACTTCCATCCTGGCCGGCACCTTGCTCGCAATCGCACATCTGAAGACCACTCCACAGATTGAGCAAACGCCAACCGGCGCGCCGGCGACTGCCGGTGGCGCAAATCGCGCCGGTGCGCTCAAGGATTTTCGCCTCCTCTATTTTTTAGCGGCGATGATTCCGGTTGAGTTAGTGCTCTTTCAAACCCAAGCCGCAATGCCGTTATATTTGGTGCGGGATTTACAGTTTTCCGAAGCGACTTATGGTGCGTTGATGGCCGTCAACACGGTGTTGATTATCTTCCTTGAAGTGCCTTTGACTTTAGCGATTGAGCATTGGCCGAACCGTTTAGCGTTGGGACTCGGCACCCTGCTTTTTGCGCTTGGGTTCGGCGCTTTGACGGTCGCGGCGACAGCCTTGAGCGTCGGCGCAACCGTTATCGTCTGGACCGTGGGCGAGATGATTTTATTTCCCGGCGCATCAGCCTATATGGCGGAAATTGCGCCAACAGAAAAACGCGGCGAGTATATGGGGCTTTATCTGATGACCTTCAGCCTGGCTTTTGCAATCGCGCCCTGGCTGGGAACCCTGGTGCTTGAGCGTTTCGGTGCGAACACGCTCTGGCTGGCGACGCTTTTCGGGGGAAGTCTGTCGGCGGCGATGATGCTGGCAATAAAGCATCGCCAACCGGCGTCGCAGCCTTCAACGGCGGATTGAGATGTTGAGAAGAGATTTTCAATCAAAGCTCGAACGCATAGAGCTTGGCTTCTGGTGTTCGAAAGCGGAGCTTGAGCAATTGGCCGAAGAAGCCATGCAAAACCACGGGCGCATGAAAAAGCTCTTTGAGTTGCTGTTTCACAAAGAGCCAAGGGTGCAAGCGCAAACCGCGCGCGCCATCAGCGTGATTAGTGATGAGCGCCCCGCTCGCCTGCAACCCTTCAAAGAGTTGTTGATTCAAGAAGTGGCTGAAAACCAACATTGGATAGTGCGCGCCAGTTTCTGTAAGGCGATTCCCAGGTTGAAACTGACGGCTCGGGATATCAAACAGGTTGTGGGGATTTTATTCGATTACTTAAATGATGAAAGTAGCGTGGTGAAGACCTGTGCGATGCAAGCCCTTGCTGATTTAACTTACCTAGACACAAGCTTGCGGGAAGACATCGTTCCGGCAATCGAATCGTTAACCCATACGGGAACGCCTGCGATGCGCGCCAGAGGACGAATGCTCTGCAAACAGTTTTATAAAACAGATTCTCGAAGGAGAGAAAATGACTGAGATTCCTGAAGGCTTTGCGCCGCTTTTTCGCAGCAGTCCTTTTCTGGATGCCATCGGCCCGATATATGGCAAAGGTGAAGGCGCAGATTTAATCGTTGGGTTGCGCATTGTTGAAAAGCACACCAATGCCCGGGGCTTAGCACACGGCGGCATCTTTGCGACGCTAGCCGATATTGCGCTCGGCTATTGTCTGGCATTTTATACAGACCCGCCACAATCCTTGGTGACCACGAATCTGACGCTCGATTTTGCGGGCAGCGCCCGGGTCGGCGATTGGGTCGAGGTGCAGGTTGATATTCAAAAGAGCGGTACCCGTCTAGCCTTTGCCAATGCTTATATTTCGGTCGGCGACCAGCGGATTGTGCGCGCCAGCGCGGTCTTTCTCGTCGCCGGGCGGAAAGACTCGGGTACTTAAATAAAGTTGTTCAACCGATGAGAGGTCAGCATGAGTGAAGAAGAGAAAGAACGAATTGAAGAGCCAGCGCAGCCCGAAGACCCGACGCGGCGTTCGTTTATACAAACCACCATCGGCGCCGGGTTGACGGTAGCGGCGCTCGGCGGCACCGGTTATGAACTTGTGCAACTGACAAAACGCGAAGGCGAAAAAGCGCAAGTCGAGCAGCGCGCCGCAAAATTCAGCGATATTGAACTGCGGGTCAATGGTGAAACGCGGCGACTCAGTTTGCCGCACCATCGCACGTTGCTGCTTGCCTTGCGCGAAGACCTGGGGCTGACGGGAACCAAGAAGGGTTGCAACCTGGGGCAGTGCGGCGCATGTACGGTGCTCGTCGATGGGCTGCCGGTTTATTCCTGCTTTATGCTGGCGATGGATGCAGTTGCTCAGGAAATTACTACGATAGAAGGGTTGGAAAAGGATGGCGTTTTGCACCCCGTTCAACAAGGCTTCATTGATAAGATGGGCAGCCAGTGCGGACATTGTACATCGGGAATGATTATGAGCGGCGTGGCTTTGTTGAAAGAAAATTCGGCGCCAACAGTAGAAGAGGTCAAACAGGCGCTCTCGGGAAATCTCTGCCGGTGCGGCAATTATGAAAATGAAATCGCCTCAGTGCTTGCTGCCGTGAAAAGCGATGTCGCGCAAGTCGCCAGCGTGCCCACCCCAACCGACATAACCAAGGATAAAAACCCAACCGATAAATTATCCGACAACAATAACTCCAACAATTCATCACAACTCAATTCCATTGTGCCGACCTTTGATGCGCGTTTGAAAGCCACCGGGCTAGCGCGTTATGCGGGCGATTTGGGGTTTCACACGGATGATGAATTTACCAAGCCGCTATTTGCGAAAGTGCTGCGCAGCCCTTATCCGCACGCGACTTTTTCAACCATTGACGACGGGCTCGCCAAACAACTTCCGGGTTATCGCGGGATGATAACTTTTCGGGATTTTCCTGAATTTCAGTTAGACCGCCACCCGCTAAATGATAAAGCCCGCCACGCCGGCGATGCGATTGCCGCGATTGCCGCCGATGACCAGTATACGGCGCAAGACGCGCTCGATTTGTTGCGCGTTGGTTTTACGCCGCTCGATTTTTATCTCGATGAAGAGAAAACCCTCAAGGACAAAGTCAAAGCGATTCATACAGACACGCTTGCGGGATTCGGCGGGCGGCCGGGCGCGGCCGACCATCCGACGATTGAATTCAAACACGGCGATGTGGACGAAGGATTCAGACAAGCTGACCTGGTGGTCGAAGGGCGCTACACCACGCCGATTCAATGTCACGTGCCGATTGAGATGCACTGTTGCACAGCCGCCTGGAATGGCGACAAGTTAACCGTGTGGGACACCCAACAAAGTCCGCATCGCGCCGCCGCGGTCATCGCCGAAGTTTTGAAAATTCCTGAAGCCAATGTCCGAGTCACCTCGCAATTTTTAGGCGGCGGGTTCGGCGGCAAATGTACGGACGACCCTGGCAAAACGCTCTATCAAGCCATCGCCGCCTTACTTGCGAAAAAAACAGGTCGCCCGGTTAGGCTCGAATACACGCTCAAAGAAGAGATTTATGGGGAAGATGTTCGCAATCCTTTTGTGATGTATTTGAAGACCGGCGTCAAACGCGACGGCACGATTACGGCAATCGAATGCAAAGCGATTCAGCGTTCAGGCGGGTACGCAAGCAGTAGCGCGCCGGTCGCTTCGGTTGCCGGCGAAGGCGTTCTGGATACCTATCGCTGTAGTAATTTTCATTATTACGCTTATTGTGTTTATACCAATACGCCCGTCGGCGGCGAACTTCGCGGTTTTGGTCATCCGCAAGCGGTCTTCTGTTTGGACGCCCATATGGATAAGGTCGCGGAAGCTGCGGGCTTAAACCCGCTCGATTTTCGCATGAAAAATTATCTGCGAACCGGCGAAGGCGTCACCACGGTTGAAGGTTCGCTCACGCCGATTCTCAGTTCAGGTATGGAAGCCTGCATTCAACAAGGCGCGAAAGAGATCGGATGGGATAAATGGGAACCGCCAGACAAAAAGACCGGGCGCATTCGACGCGGTCTAGGGATGCGCATCAGTCAGGAGCATTCGGGTCGCGATGCCAGTACAGGTTTAATCTGGATTGATAGAGAAGGGAAGATTCACGTGCCGCTTGGCATCGGTAACATCGGCACCGAAGCCCACACCGGCATTGCTTTGATTGTTGCCGAAGCTCTACATGTTCCGGTCTCTGATTTAGTCGTCACCTGGGGCGATTCGGCAAATACGGCATGGGATTTTGTGACCGACGCGAGCCGTTCCTTGCATTGTTGCGGCAAAGCCTTCTGGAACGCTGCGCAGGATTTACTCAAACAACTGGGCAGAGATGCAAGTCAGGGACTTGCCGGTGTAAACCTCAAGTCGGCAGGAGCAGGCGCGAAACCCCGCGAAGATTTCACACCGTACTGCAATGTGAAGATTGATATTTCGCCGAAGCTCAATGAACAGACCGGGGCAATTGAAACGCCTGAACCGAAACTTGACCCGCACACTGAAGCCATGGCGAAAAGATTGGTGAGCGAAGGCGCAACAGTCGGACTCGGGTATTACGTCTACAGTCCGGGGGTGAAGAGTTGGGGTGCGGGTTTCGTTGATTGCGAAGTTGATATGACGACCGGGCAGGTGAATATTTTGAAATTCGTTTGCGCGCACGATGTCGGCAAAGTCATTCACCGTACAGCAGTCGAGGCGCAAGTGCACGGCGGCGGCTTATTCGGTTTGGGTTACGCCTGGACAGAAGAGCTGTTGGTTGATCCGAACACAGGGGTTCCGATGAACC
>JBIOWC010000069.1:0-7050 GCA_044868105.1 Blastocatellia bacterium | reverse complement strand
GCTAACCACGCTCCCTACTTCACTTTCTTACCTTGAAGTTTTTGCCCATTCAATAACAAGTCCAAACCGGTGACTTTGCCGCCCGCATCTTTAATAAATGTGACAACGGCATTGACGTTTGTGACCTTGAATTGCCCTTCGGTGTCAGGAATCAATTCTTCCCGCGTGTCGCCTTCGGGTTCGCCATAAAGTTTTTCGCCGACCTTGATGATGTGCAGTAAAAATAAGGGGGTTTCGTAATCGCCAACATAGGCGTCATAAAGCTTGCCGTCCAATTTGGCTTTGTTATCCGTACTTTTCGCTTCATTCTCTTGCGGTTTTTTCTCAGGAGCCGGCTGCGGTTGAGGGATGGTGGTCAGCGCCGTTGCCACGGCTTGCCAACGGCCCTTGCGCTTGGCCCAAACATCTGTGAAGCGTTCGCGCGTGGTGACCTCTTTTCCTGCTTGCATCATCTTTTGAATGACAATGCCGGTGACGATGGCGGTATTCTCATAAACCCGCACCTTGGTTTCTTCGCTACTGAGTTTAAGTGAGGCGCCCGTCGGATCGCTCTTTTTCACCAGTTCAATATCCTGCGCTTTGGTTAACAGTTTGCCGTCTGCGTAGGTGATGGTGTAATCGTCGGCTTCAATGCGCGCTATCGCCGCGGTATCAGCTTTTTCATAAGCGTCGAGCCATTCGCGGTCGAGCTTTAATAACTCCTGTTCACTGCTCGCTGCACCCGTCGCTTTCGCGGCGGTCGCCGGTTTGCCGCCAGGCTGGTAATCGGCGAGCCATTCGACATCAACCGCATCGGCTTTGCGCCGCGCTTTTTCGGCAATCAGCCATTTGCCGCGCTCGTTCCAGGGCGGTCCGCCCAACGGGTCAACGTGACAGAAGCGACAGTCTTTGGCGCCGAATTTTTTCGCTTTCCCGACAAACGGCGGATAAGCTGAAGCGGGGTTTGACGCGGCGGCAAGTAGGCTCGCGATAAATAGCGTCGCGAGGATGAATTTTATTTTGCTCATTTCAATCGCTCCTCATCACAAATGGATTTAACTGCCTGACGGGTTCCTGGAAAATGCTTCGCGTCTTTGGGTGAAATCTTTTTGCAGATTCCATTTTTCGCAAAGCCTTCGCCAAGCGCGCCAAGGATTATCTGGCACAAGTCAACGCGCGTCCACCGTCAATGCTGATGGTTTCGCCGGTCACCCAACCGGCTTTATCCGAGGCCAGAAAATAGATCAATTCGGCAATCTCTTGCGGCGTGCCGACGCGACCCAGTGGATGCGTCGTCAGGCTATGCTCTAAAAATGCCGCATAAGCCTCTTCCGTCATGCCTCCTGAACGGTGCAGTCCGCTGACGACGACACCGGGATTAACGGCATTGACGCGAATGCCTTTGGGCGCGAGTTCAAGCGCTGCGCAGCGCGTCAACTGGTCAACCGCCGCTTTGCTGACGCAATAGGCCAAGACGTTTGGAAATGAACGAAGCCCGGTGACGCTGGACACATTCACAATGTTGCCTTGGCTTTTTTCAAGATGCGGCACCGCAAGCTTCATCAAATGAAACACCGAACGGACATTGATGTTCAGCATCTCGTCCCACAACTGTATGGAAGTCGCTTCGATATTACCGCTTTTTAAAATCCCGGCGGCGTTGATTAAAACATCCAGTCCGCCCATCAGTTCCGTTGCCTGGCTGACACAGGCGGCGGTCTGTTTTTCATCTGACAAATCTGCGCCGATGACAAAAGCCTCTCCGCTGGTTGTCGCGTTCACGACTTTTTCAAGAACGCTTTCGCGCCTGCTGACCAGCGTAACGGTGGCGTCCATATTTAAAAATAATTCTGCCGCAGCGCGTCCGATGCCGCTTGATGCGCCAGTGACCAATACCTTTTTATTCATCATGTCTACGCTCATATCAGAAAGTGAATTGTAGCCGGTTTAAGATTACCAGATAATTTTTATCCTTTGGGTTGGGCGAACGCAACGGGTCATTGAAGCGCTCGATGCCGACATCGAAAAGATATTTGAGAAAACGGTTCATATACCAATTCGCGCCGAAGTAAATCGTCTCAGCATGATTCGATTTTGCCGTGCCATCAGCAATCTGTAATCTGGCAAACCGTGCTTTTAATTCCCAGGCTCCGAAGGCGCTTTCACCTCCATTAAAGAAGGGACGGAGCGGGTCAACAGCGGTGCCATCCCCTTTATGCTCGCCGGTCAGCAGATAGGTGAACTGCCCGACAAACCCTTTGGCGACGATGCCGGGCAGATGGGTTTGGCCAAGCCCTAAATTTTCGCGCTCCTGATTGACCTGATCATATTCGGCGCGAATCTGCGCTTGACTGATGGTCCAACTCAGTTCGCCGTTGGCGCGGGTGATTTTTCCGTTAACCGGTTCAGGCTCGTAAAAGATGAAGCTGCGGCTTTCGGTCGCCCCGGTGATGCTCAGACCGTTTTCGTTGCGTCCTTGCGCATAGGCGCCGCCGAAAGCGAAATTCTTGAAGGCGGAACCGTTCTTATTTTTAAAAGGTGCGAAGCGCAACCGGATAACGCCTTCGGGTGTGTCATTGTTGTTGGTCGCAAGGATTCCTTTGCCATTAAATGCGCCGGCGTAGTATTCAAAAGTGCCCTGGTTGAAAACGCCGAAAGCCATAATGCCGGGACTGCGGCTGGGAACGAGATTATCCACCATTGAGCGTTCAACAAAATCTACACTGGTAACGGGCGAAAGTTCCTCTTGACCGAACGGCTCTTTGAATTGTCCAAGGCGCACTTGAAATTTGTTCACCCGATGAATGGTGACGTAGGCATCGCGAAGCGGCGTGCTGCGGGTATCGGCAAAATCGCCGAGCAATCTGTATTCAAAATATTTTGCCAATTTACCCTCGACGCCGAGTCTGGCGCGGCGCAACAAAAAGGTGTCAGGCGGATGGTTGCCGGATTGATAACCGCGAAAATCAACATGCGCGAAACCGATGAGGTTCGCCGTAAAGCTGCCATCGGCGCTTTGCACAAAGGCATGGTCTTTGCCCCATCCGGCGATGACTTTGGCCTCGGTTGGCGGCGTTGTTTGAGTTGTTGTCGAAGCGGTTGCCTCGGCGGTTTTCACAACCGCAAGTTTTGCATCGGTGGCTTGGGTTTTCTCAACCTGAATGACTTTCGTCTCATTTATTGATGAGTTTTTTTCTTCAACACCGCTGAGGCGTTTTTCCATGAGCGCCAAGAGGCGTTGTTGTTCTTCAACCAGTTTCTCTAACTGATTAACTTTCGCTTTGAGCAACTCGACATCATCGGATGGTTGCGGATCTTTGTGTGAATCCGCCTGTCTTTGCGGGGATTCGGTTGCCGGTGAAGCGCTTTGTGCCTGGGTGTTAATAGTGCAGAAAGTAAACAGGGTAAACAGAAAAACGACGGACAAGAATCGTTTTGATAAATTCATTCTTAAATTATCGCTCCTCGTTATGGGATGAGAGCGGAAATGTTACAGAATTTTAACAATGCTGTTAAGGCAAGCGGAATAAATAAAATCGCAAACCGGCTTTTTGCGGCGCGTTCGCCCTTATGACCAGCTTCGGAACATCTGGCTTGGCTCTGGTGTCCAATTAAATATCCGTCAACTTAAGCTGAACGGGGTGGTCTTTTCATGAAGGCTAACTACCGGTCTGGGCATTTTTGTCAGAAGGAGCATCTATGAAAGCAATTACTCTATTACTAGCGCTCGCGTTACTTGTTTCTCCCGTGCCGGCGCAAACCAAATCGCGACGCCCACAATCCACAACGCCAGAAACGCCAGTCGCTCAAACCGCCAAGCCGAATCTGCCGATTCGTCGAGTCATTCTCTACAGCAACGGCGTTGCTTATTTCGAACGCCGCGGACAAGTGAACGGCAATGCGGAAGTCAATCTGCCGTTTAAACAGTCGCAAGTGGATGACGTATTAAAATCCCTGGTGGTGCTTGATCTGGGCAAGGGTCGTATCGGCGCTGTCAGCTATAACTCATCTGCGCCCCCGGCGGCGCGCCTGGCTGAAAATCCGTTTTCGATTGAAGCGGGAACCCGGACGAATGGCAAAGAAGAAGATGGGGAAGCCGAGAGCGCGAGCGGGCTTGCCGGGGTACTCAGTCAATTGCAAGGCGCGCACGTTTTGGTGACCACGGCAACCCGTTCGGTGAGCGGCGCGATTATCACGGTTGAAGAACGCGAATCGCGGATTGATGCCGATAAACCGCCAGTCGTGACGCAATCGCTAATCCTCGCTTCAGAGAGTGGCGATATTTCCAAGTTCAATCTTGATGAAATTCGTTCAGTGAAGTTGCTCGATGAAGGGGCGCGCCACGACATCAAGGAATTTGCCGACACCTCGGCTTCTGCGCGACGGCGCGACGCCAAAACCATTAGCGTGACCTCGGATGGCGCCGGGGCGCGCGACCTGCTGGTCAGTTACACGGTCGCCGCGCCGATTTGGAAGACCACCTATCGCGTCGTATTAGACAGCGATGGCAAGCCGTTTTTTCAGGGCTGGGCGATTGTCGATAACATCAGCGATGAGGATTGGACGGAGGTTTCGCTCTCCCTGTTTTCCGGCTCGCCGGTTTCGTTCATTCAACCGATTCAACAACCCCTCTATCGTTATCGCCCGGTGATTCCGCTGTCTGAAGATTTACAACTCACGCCACAGGTTTACGACACCGGAGTAGGTGAGGGCAGGGGCGTTGGGTCCGGTTACGGCCCTCGTGAGGGCGGTGTCGCAGGTGGCGTCGCGGGTGGCGTGCCGGGCGGCGTTGTGGGTGGTGTCCCGGGCGGGCGCGTAGCCGGAATTAGCGCCGGGGAAGTGCCCCCGCTGAAACCAGAGCCGAAAACCGCTTTGAGTGATTTAATGACCAGCGAGGATTCGAGCATTCAAACCGCGGCGACCGGAAAGGCGGTCGGCGACCTGTTCGAGTATCGCATTGACCAGTTGGTTACCGTGCGCCGCAATCGTTCGGCGCTCATTCCGATTCTGCAAACCCGTATGCAAGGCGAGCGCGTTTCCATCTACAACGAGTCGGCGCAAAAAGATCGTCCGATGAGCGGCATTCTCTTAAAGAACACCTCGCCGCTCACCCTTGAAGGCGGTTCGCTTACGGTCATTGAAGGCGATGCCTATGCCGGCGAAACCTTGATGGAAAGATTGAAACCCGGCGAAGAACGCTTCATCTCTTTCGCGCTCGATTTAGGCACCCTCATCACAGCGCGTTCCAAAGCTGATCGCGAACCGGCCTTCTTCGTGCGCATCCTTGACGGCGTGTTGCAAGCTCATTATTACAAGACGACGAGCAAAATTTACACGATAACCAATCAAACTGATAAACCGCGCACGGTGTTTGTCGAACATCCGATATTAGAGAAATGGACGCTTTCCAAAGACACGCCCAGGCCCGTTGAAAAGACGGCTGCGCATTACCGTTTCCGCCTTGAAGTCGCGCCGCGTTCAACGGTTGAATTGCCGGTCACGGAACAGCAGACCTTGATGGATACCTATGCGCTGACGGACATGAACACGAACTATCTCGAAACCTTTGTCTCGCGCAAATATATTGATGACGCGACGCGCACAGCGCTGGAAAAAATTATTGAGATTAAAAGCAAAATCGCCGCTGTGGGCAATCGCCTTGCTGCGGCCAACACCGAGACGGCTGAAATATCCGCCGATCAGGCAAGGTTGCGTGAAAACATCAAAGCTTTGAAAGACACCGCCGAAACCAAACAACTGATCGCTCGTTATGTTGCAAAAGCCAATGAACAGGAAACGCGCCTGGAAGCCATTACCAAAGAAAAACGCGCCGCTTTGGACGAGGGCAAAAAACTTCAGGAAGAATTCAATGCGGCAATTCGCGCCTTGAATCTCAATCGCCAACTTGGAGACTCGTAACAAGATGACCTTTATTGCCGCCTGGAGGTGTGGAGAGGCTTTGCCCCTCCGTTAAGGGTTTTGCATTTTCCTGGCGGATGGGCCGTTAACCTCGAATCGGCCACGCCCAGCTAAAGCAAAAGGCAGAAGTGAAGTCGCAAATCTCGCTTTCACTTCTGCCTTTTACTTTTTACTCTTTGCTTCTTTAGAAGTTGTATCGCAGCGCGAACTGGATTTGTCTATTGGTCCCGAGCCCGACCGTGCGTTCAACCGTACGATTGAGAACCCCGATGTTGCCGGCGGCGGCTACCGTGAAGGCTTGTCCGGGTTGCAACAAGTTTGTCCCCACGCCTAAGACGTTCGGGAAGGTAGCCGGAGGATTCGCAAAATTCGCTTTGTTGAAAATGTTGAAGAACTCGGCGCGAAATTCCAGATTTGAGGACTCTGTAACTTTGAAGCGTTTGTCCAGAATGATGTCGAACTGTTGAAAGTTCGGCCCGTGAATTTCGTTGCGTCTGAGATTGCCGAAGGCGCCGGGCGCCGGAATGGCAAACGCCGCCGGATTCAGGAATCGCAAGCCGCCAGATTGCAGGAAGGGGTCAACGCCGGGAATCAAATCCGGTCGGCGCACAGCGCGCGATGCGCCGCCGCCCGGGGTGTTGATTACCGCCGTGCGTCCGGCAGCCGGTGACGAGAAAACATTGCCTGTTCCATCAACATAGACCACATCGGGACGAACGACGCGAACATCAATGGGCAGACCGCTGCGGGCATTGAAAATCGCCCCGACTTCCCAACCGCCAAGTACGACATCCGTGAAACTGTTGGCTTCGCCTAAGAATCGCTTGCCCCGGCCAATCGGCAACGAATAGAGCGCCGAGAGATTGAAGGTGTGACGCACATCGAAGTTGTTATAGCCATTATCATAATCGAAGGTATCGGTTCTTCGACCGGCGGGGGTTTCTTCGGGTCGGCGCGCATTGTTGCCGACCGTGAGCGCTTCGTTTGAGCCTGCGGTGTTACCAAAGCTGCGACCGAAGGTGTATTGCGAATTAAGGGTCAGCCCGGTGTTGAACCGCCGCGCCAGTGAAAGCTGCAAAGCGTTGTAGCTGTCTCGGCCGCCGCTGGTCTTGAAATCCACCTCTGCAAAAGGTCTTAATACGTTGGTGCCGC
>JBIOWC010000068.1:0-3262 GCA_044868105.1 Blastocatellia bacterium | reverse complement strand
CAGTCCGAGGTTCTTTATAGGCCAGGGCTTTGCTTTGATGCGTTGAACGGCTGTCCATCTGTGTCGGCAATTATTTAACGCCCAGCGCCAAAATTATCTAGACGACCTGGTTGCCGCTCAAGGCGGTCTCAAAAGTTGCATCCGGTAGCAAGCCCAGTTGACTGAACAGGCCGAGAAAATCCCAGTGATTGTACCCTTCCATAATCTTGCCGTCGGCAATCCGCACCATCACACTGCCGGTCATCGTAACCGGCGTTCCTCGTTCTCGGCCTTTAGCGCGCAGCGTACAAAGGGCGGCAAGCCAGCCATCTGATTCGACGCTCTTGTCAATCGTGATTTCGCAATCACCGACCAGCCGAAGAAATACCTCATGAAATTGTTTGAAGTCATTGGGGCCGACGAACTCATTTGCCCCCAGCCCTCTGACTGCGCCGTCGGGTGTTAGCAACTCATCAATAGCCTTGGGGTCTTGTTCCGTCCAGACGCGATGAAACCAGGTTTCCAATAGGTGTTGTGATGTGGTCATTGTCCCTCTCCGGGCAACCGTGTGATTGCCGCCTGAGCAAAAGTTAAAGGTTTCCGGGTTGCCGGTTAATTCCGCCCGGCGGACTTATGTCGTTTGCGATTCGGGCACCTCGGTCGGCGATGATACATGCTCAATGTGCGCCCGTCCCCAGCGTCGTATCTCTTCAACCAGTGGCAATAAAGCCCGGCCATAATCGGTCAGCGAATATTCGACCGGCGCCGGAATGGCCCCGGTTGGTTGCCGATGCACCAGCCCGTCGCTAACGAGTTCACGAAGTTGCTCGGTGAGCACCTTCTGCGAAACCTCAGGCATCAGTTTGCGCAGCCCCGCAAAATGGCGGGGGGACTCGGCCAGATAGTAAACGATAATCAATTTCCACTTGCCGCCGATAGCCGCCAGGGCCGCCGTCAACGGGCACCCGCTTACCGGGTTGGCGCGCCGCTCGCCCCGCTCTTTACTTGAATGTTCCTCGGGAGCGTTACCTAAAAGTGCCTTCTTTACAGGGTTCATCGGTCAACCTATATTCCCTCTCGATAAGTTTATAGAAAAGATTATCGCAAACTCATAAGAGGAGGCCAATATGATAGAAGCGCGAAATTATTCAATCAAGCCAGGGAGTCGCCAACCGCTTATCCGCTTGCCAATTCTGCTTCTGATATTGATCGTGCAGCCGGTTGCAGGCCTGGCACAGAAAACCTCGGATAATCACCTTCAACAGGCGGCTATTGAACGCGACGGGCAACACGATTTTGATTTCGAGATTGGCAACTGGAAGACTCATTTGAAGCGGCTCGTCAATCCTTTGACCGGCTCCCAGACCTGGGTCGAGTATGAAGGAACGACGGTCGTGCGCAAGGTTTGGGATGGTCGCGCTAACCTCGTAGAACTGGTGGCCGATGGGCCGGCGGGACATTTTGAAGGCTTGAGCCTGCGCCTCTATAACCCCGAGTCGCGCCAGTGGAGCCTCAATTTTGCCAGCCGCAAAGGCGGCGTGATGACTCAACCGACCATCGGCGGTTTCAAAAACGGGCGCGGCGAATTTTACAGTCAGGAAATGCTCAACGGGCGGGCCATCTTCGTACGCTTTGTTATCGCCGAGATGACGCCCGATACCTGGCGCTTTGAACAGGCCTTCTCAACCGATGGCGGCAAAACCTGGGAGGTCAATTGGATTGCCACAGACACACGCGTGAAAGATGAAGCGAATAAGCCCGTGAAATAATCTCAAAAACCGGAAGGAGATTGATGATGATCGTCGAAGTACGAGCCTACAGAATTAAACCGGGACACCGCGAGGAATTTATCCGGTTCTTTGAAACGCGATGCGTACCGGCCTTGCGCGCCCATGGCATGCAGGTTCTCGGCCCTCTGGTGGACCTTGAAAACCCTAACAAATTCGTGTGGTTGCGCAGTTTTCCGTCGCTTGCTGAGCGTGATCGCTTGAAGGAGGCTTTTTACGAAGGTGAAGTGTGGAAGAACGAACTGGAAGCCATCGCCATGCCTTTGCTTGAAAGTTATGATGTCACGCTTTGCGAAACCTCCGCGGGATATGTGTGTGATGGACCTCAGGAGAGAACTTAAAAGTTTTCATAAGGAGTGAACTTAAAGATTTTCTTAGCGCCGAGGGCGATTGAATTTTCGGAGAGGCATACGCAGTGGCCGCGCCTGGGTGGGCTTGGTGAGCCTCTCGCTTGCAGATTCGAGGCTAATCAGGAGAAGATTTCTCACAAAGTCCACCCAGATGATCGGGAGTTTTCCGTAAATCCTTAGACCAATCGCGCGAGCCATCCGTCGGCTTTTCGCAAGCACAAAGGGCCGTTACTGGCGCGAACGGCTCGCTGATTCATTGGTCTGCAAAGCGCTTAAAAATTTTGAGGTCGAGAGCCATTGGCGGTCTGGATAATAAGCAAACAGCAGACGACCATTCTTTAAGGTATCAATTAAGGGTTTCACGACGGCAGGTTCCACCGCCGGGCATCCCAAACTTCGCCCTAATCGTTTTTGTTGCTCAATCATATTTTGACTGACATACCAGGCGCCATGAATGACAATGGCGCGCGCCTCGGCTTGATCATTAATTCCTTGCTCTAATCCGCGAAGCCTTAATGAATAGCCATGCTCGCCTTCATAGGGTGATTCCGTCACATAGAGACCGAGACTCGATTGAAAACTGCCGGGCTGGTTGGAAAAAGCCGTGGCAAAATTCTCGCCGCTGCCTTTGCCATGAGCGACCAATTCATGAAAAAGAACCTGCTTGTGTTCCAGGTCCAAAACCCATAATCGGCGTTTGGTGCTGGGGAGAGAAAAATCAATAATTGCCACCACCTGACCATTGCCCAGGCCTTGTTTTTCCGCCACTTCAACGGCTTGCAGCGCCAGGCGTAAAACATTCGGAGACAACTCCGCGACTTCCCAGGGCGTTACGGTATCGTGGGGGCGCGTTGGCGCCTTGCCGGGCGCAGGAGCCAGATGAACCGTGGCCGATAAACTGACCATAAGCATCGCCACTGCCATCAGGTGAGCGAGGCCGCGTGACCAAGAAAAACCATACTGCATACTTCTCAATTACATCCTTAGATATTTAATTTTCGGGTGATAGTCGCACCGCACCTTCTTGGCTTGAAACAAGAACATCTTTTGATTTTGATGAAAGATAGAGTGCTAAGTGCTGACCGACTTAAATAATCTACCATGAATGAACCAGCTGATGCTCGAAAAAAATCACCAACCGCTATC
>JBIOWC010000067.1:0-5174 GCA_044868105.1 Blastocatellia bacterium | reverse complement strand
CCAGCACCGCCAAATGGTAGAAGCGTCCGTGACTGCCTCCAATGACTTTATTAACGATTTGACCAATCATACAGAGCCCATGAGAGGGATAAAAAACTTTGTGTCCATAAGTCAATTCCACCTGCTCCTCCTTAGGCGAGCTACCGGCCCGGTTTTGGTCTCATCCATATCCGAGGTTTCCTAATTCCCGTCGTACAGCTTTGCCATTTCATCAATATATTTCAGAATCACGGCACAATCCCCTGCGATCTGCTGGGGTTTCAGTGTGTAATCCCGCACATCGCTCTCAAGCGTGACAATTGCATCCTTCAGTTTAGAGTGGCGCGTGTCCATCATCTTCATCATCGCGATACGCCGGGCCGGGGGCTCTGCGCTCAGGGTTTTCAAATGCTCACGTTGATGTTCCTCTGCTTTATCAAAGCTCCGGCTTATTTCAGTCACGATGGCGCGAGCGAAATCGGCGCTCAGTGAATGGTTTACTTGCGCCTGATCCCGCAAGGCTTTCGCAAACGAGCCGATATTCTGCATATAAACCATAACCAGAACCTGATGCGGTTCAACGGCCAGGTCAGACAAATTGGTCTTCACCACTGAAGCAGGCGCAGGTTCTCGCTTGCCCGTTTGGCCGGCCGGTTGTTTGTCACCCGGTTCAGACTGCAGTTTGGTTTGTGTTAAGGCGGCCACGCCTCCAAAAACCATGACCACAATGACTGCAAAAATTATTCTGTAGATATGCCTATTCATAATTGCCTCCTGCCTTCGATCCAATGACTTTCTCCCACAGTGCGAGCCGGGGTGTCGGTTGCGGGTTACCTGATAAATCTGCTAAGTGTCTTTGCACACTCTTACATTATGCTCATTCGGCACCATCTGCCGTTCAATATTGGACAGTGTTAAGAATCGTCACCGCCGCAATACCAGGACTGCGACAGCAGGGTTATTCTTCACCTTGAGAACAGAAAAGGCGCGCGCCCCTATTTTCTTAGCCGTAACTAACTCTTTTCCACCGGTCAGTCAAAGCCGTACGCCTTGAGACCAGCTCCAACTCCTTAATGATTCAAGGCTGCATTAATTATTTATTTCAACCATTGTCTATAATTGAACTGTGCCGCTTTTAAAATAAGCGTATACTAGGAAGGCTTAGAGTGTGCTCAGCTACAACTGCTCAAAGTCACCCAAAGCAGGAAGGCTGATTTGTGATTGAGAATAATCCTCATACGATTCGGTTCAAAGCGCAGATGCGCGACTCCTTAGAGCGCGTGACCAAAAACTCGCGCGCTATCCACATCAGCAAAAACCAACACGTCTATACCATCGGCGATGAAACCGAGATGGTCTATTTCATCGAAAGCGGCAAAATCAAACTGGTGATGGTTTCTCCCGAAGGGCGGGAATGCACGTTGGCAATTCATTCGGCCGGAGATATTTTCGGTGAACTCTGCTTTTCGGGATTAACCGAGCGCCCGGAAACCGCCACCGCCATGACAGACACCGTCTTAAAGCAACTGCCTCGCGATAAATTTCTTGAGCGCTTAGCCGAGGATGCGCTGCTTGAGGGGTTTATTAAATACCTGGCGGTACGGGTCGCCGATCAGCAGCAGGTGATTGCCAATCTGGTCACCGTAGATAGTGAACAACGCCTTGGAAAGACGCTGCTGCAACTCGCCAGAAAGCTCGGCAAGCAGGACCCGCGCAGTATTCGCATCGAACTGCGGATTTCGCACGAAGAACTGGCTTCGATGGTGGGCACCACACGACCCCGCATCAGCATGTTTATGCAGCGGTTTCGCAACCTTGACCTCATTGAACTCAGCGAAGATCATCACCTCATCATTAAAGAAAAAAAGCTCACGGCTTACCTGGCTTCAATTGCTTAAACGAGGCGTATTCAACAAGCCTTTTATGCATTGTTCTATATTGAACAGACAAGCGGCGAATGCATCGCTAACCTTGGACCATTGTTGCCGGCATCACTCTCATCCGTGATGCTGGTTACGCTAATTAAAGCGTTCTTTCAGCAGCACCTCCTGCCCGCTTGCTGAAAGGTGGCAACTGGGGAGAAGAAGGTATGAAGGAGTTAAACATATCTTCCTCCCTGGTATTCTTTTTACGCCTGTCCATTTCTCCATCCCCTGGTTCGTCGAAAAATATTCTCCGACAGTTCAATGTTGAACCGCCCTGCATAGAGAATTGGCAAAAGTGGTTCCTGCGCCTTTGGCATACGAAAATGGCAAGCAACGAAAAAGTCCGAACTGGCCCAAAGCGCCTTGGAAGTTATTTACTTATTTTTTAATTGCGGCTGTATAGATAGCGATTAATACCAGAGCGAAGTTAGCGGATGAAATATTAAGAGACTTGAAAATGGCGTTTGTAAAATCGTTGAACCTGCTCCCAACCTTCGAGTTAATGCCGATTCGGCAGTTGGTGCCGAATCAGCATGGCGACGGAGTAATTCGCGCTCTTCATAAACCTTCTTTTCACTGAGGACTCCTATGCGATGGCCTGGTTCAACCAGGTCTGGATTTTTACAGACGCTTCGCCAAAGAAGGTTCTCGCCCCGAAGAACGAACCGGTTTGCAGCCAGAACCCGCAATCATTGCGATCAAGAAACCAATAATTGCCGGTGAGCTTTTCGCGCAGAATATAACATTTCGTTGCATAAACCCCCTGGCGTATCGGATAAGTTTCACCTTGAACAATGACCTGGCTCAAAAATCGCTCGCCGGCCGCCTGAGACTCAATCCATACATCCAGTTCGCTCTCTTTATTATGTCCGAAGCGATGGTTAGCGATGCGCACTTTGAGGGCTTTGACGAGGTCAAAAGCTTCGATATCAAATGGTTTTTGCATAATCAACTCTCTGGTTTATCGCACTGCGTGTGCGGGAAAAGGGAAATTTCGCAACCCGGAAGGCGTTGGTGACCGGGCTTTCATTGCTTGTCAGGACGGATAGATAGATCGTCAGCTTCGATATCCCCCTGCCTGAATCTGCTAATCCCAAAACCGATGGACGAAAGCAATAACAAAAAGGCCAGGAGGACAACGTACCAGGGAATCCTATGGTCTTCTGTGAGGCTAATGATTAAAAACCCAACCGGTCCGATGATGATCCCCAAGAAATAACCGAGCGATAACCAGCGGCCAAATAAGCCAGATGTCTGGTTTAATCTGAAAAATGCGTTTCTAATTGACATGTGTACCTTTCTGATATCTGTGTATGCGAGTTCAGCAATACAGATGATTGCAGTGTTCCTGAAGACTGGAACGTCACGCTTTTCCCCTGCGCCGAATGCTCTTAAGCGAGGTCACCACCTTGAGCGCCTCCAATGAACTCAATCCATATTGAGTATAGGCGCGTTAGCTAAACGGGGCTGTTCATTATTAGACAACCGCCAAATCGGGCGCTGGCCACTGCAAAAAGCTTGAGGTAAAAATAACTTCTAGGTTTAACCATCCTAATCTGGTATGATACGCCTGTTTGTTGCAGCGGCCTGAGCGCTACTGTTATTTATGATTTCTGGAACGTCCCGCTATTCGGTTAGTGTTTGATCTCGTTTTCATCCCTTTCTGCAAAGCCTCGGAAATTCCCTTTAACCAGTTTTAGGAGAAATATGTCTAAAAAATTATATGTCGGAAACCTTTCGTTTCAGACCACAGAAAATGAACTTACCAACCTGTTTGAGCAAGCCGGACAGATTGAGTCAATTACCATCATCACAGATCGCGATACCGGTCGTTCGAAAGGCTTTGGCTTTGTGGAAATGGACAGCCAGGATGCTGAAAAAGCAATTGCACAGTTTAACGGGTCCGAGCTAAACGGTCGCTCGCTTACGGTGAATGAAGCGCGTCCGCGCGAAGAGCGTTCGAACAATCGCGGCGGTTCTGGTGGAGACCGTAAATCACGCTGGTAAGCCTATCCAACAACACCAACATTTTAAAAAGCGCCTCTGGCAACCTTGAGCCAGAGGCGCTTTTTTCATATAGAATAGATTTTAATGAAAGGGGATATCAGGATATGAAACTTGCAACCGGCAATAAACGCCGCGCGAATCGCAACGGACGAAGACAAGGCCCGCGATTGGTGGCCAAACGAAGGCGGACAAAAATGCGTTACTATACAGGCATTCGCCAAACTCCGTTTATGGATTTTGAAAGAGACCTGAATCCCAGCAGGCATTCGGGCAATGTCATCAGAAATCAGGGAACCCGGGTATTTGTGAGCGAACCCAGGAGAGATTAAAAGAGTGTTGTCCGAAACACCCGCGAGAGGCAACGGGAAGATAAAACCATCAGGCTTACGGTCTGCGTTCGCCTTCCCCGCCGAGCGGGCGGAGGCGGCCGGTTCACGCGGATTTTTAATGGTCAAGACATCAGCGTTGATCGTGAGGGTCAAGCATCCCCGTTGATGGTGAGGGTCAAGCATCCCCGTTGATCGGCGCCATCCGCGGGAAAGCCCACGGTGTATAGCCGACTCGCTGATTTTTCCTGGGCCCGCTCGCCTCCTCAACGAGCATCCGAGCGAAACTCATCACAGCGGTTCTCGCGGCCACCAGTAAAGCCAATGGCAATTCCCTATAGAACCACTATCTGAATAGAACAACTATCTAAGGTTGTTTTCCTGCATAAGAGTAAAGATAGGTATTTACGGCTTCGCACTCAATTGCCGCCGCCAGGTGCGTGCTTGGGTAGCGCCGCATAAAAAAATTCCTCGTCAACCTTGATTCAGTTCCACGACCTTAGCCTTTGCTGAAGCGAGATGTATTAACCAGAAGTATCTGATATGATTTGCTTATTCATTGCCCTAGGCATGTTCAAACACATGACAATGAAAAATCTTCTTGAGATAGATTTGCGCGATTGAAATATTAGGATCGTCATAATGTCAAATACAGACCCCTCCCTCCTGCCAACTGCCGAAAAAGCAGTCATCGAGAAAAAGCCAACCACCGACAAGGTAGGCCAAATTGGCGATCCCTTCCGGCTATTGGTGCAGGCGGTAAGCGACTATGCGATTTTTGCCCTTGATAAGCAGGGGTATATATCTACCTGGAATTTAGGGGCGGAAAAAATCAAGGGCTATAAGGCGGATGAGATTATCGGCAAACACTTCTCTATCTTCTACCCTGAAGAAGACCTTCAACGTGACAAGCCGGGCTATGAGTTGAAGGTGGCGG
>JBIOWC010000066.1:0-34664 GCA_044868105.1 Blastocatellia bacterium | reverse complement strand
CGTTGAAAATTTAACCGTGCAACGTCAAGAACCCGCGTTTCTTGTCAGCGAACAATTTTATAAAACGCTCTACGGCGCGCATCCTTACGCGAACTCTTCGCCGACGCCCGAATCCATCGCCGCGCTTGACCGCGCGAAAATCGAAGCTTTTTATAAGACCTTTTACACACCAGCAAACGCTTTACTGGTGGTTACGGGCGATTTTGAGGCCACCAAAATCGAAACCAAACTACGTACAATTTTCAGTAATTGGAAATCTTCAACCCCAGAGCGGCAACCCCTGCCGAGTGTGCCTGAAGCGAGCCAAAGGAAAATCTACTTAATAGACCGCGCCGGTTCGGAGCAAGCCGATTTCCGCATCGGCAATTTGGCGGTGGCGCGAAACGATGCCGATTATTTTCCCTTGCTGGTTGCCAACGCGATTTTAGGCGATGGCACCAGTTCACGATTGTTTCTGAATCTGCGGGAAAAGAAAGGCTACACCTATGATGTGACCAGTTCGGTCGCCGCGCCGCGCCTGCGCGGCGTGTTTTATGGCGCTTCCGAAACGCGCACCGAAGTCACGCTTGCGGCCATCAAAGAGATGCTCGCGGAGTTTGAACGCATTCGCACTCAGCGCGTCACGGAAACCGATTTACGTAACGCCAAAAATTATCTGAACGGATTCTTTTCCTTGTCCCTCTCAACGCAAGGCGGCGTCACTGACCGTATTCTTACGGCGCGAATGCTCGGGCTACCGAAAGATTATCTGGAAACCTATCGCCAGCGCGTCGAAGCAGTCACCATCGAACAGGTGCAAGCGGTTGCCCGTAAATATATTCAGACTGCCAACGCCGCCATCGTTGTGGTTGGCGATGCCGCTAAACTTGGCAAACAACTTTCGCAACTTGGCGCTGTTGAAATCCTCAACCTTGAAGGGAAGTTAATCAAGAAGGTGGAGACCCGAAACGGGCTACGGTAGCTGATCCTGTGGCACGCCGGGTTGTTGTTGAACGGCTTGCGTTGCCTGAAAGCCTTTGCGCTCCATCGCCCCCCAACCTTGCTTTCGGCGAATGCCGTCAATTAAACCCTCGGCTCGCCACAAGGTCATCAGTTGTCGGAAACCGAAATTTTCGATAATCGCCGCAACAAAGAGTTTCACCGCATCGGTAAACGACGGGTAACGGCGCATGGTCAGTTCTTCAAGAATCAGCGCGCTCACCGATAAGAGAATGCCAAAGACTACCGAAACCAGGAAAAACAGAAACGCCGCTTTCCATGAGATAATGTTCATGAAAAGCCCGATAACCGTTAAAAAATATCCGGTAGCTTCAACCGCCGGTCCGAACATCTCGAACATTAAAAAGTACGGGAAAGCGAATGTTCCAATCACCCCATACTTGGGATTGAAAATCATTTTGCGATGAAACCACAAACTATCAACCGTGCCGCGCTGCCAACGATTGCGTTGACGGTGCAGAATTTTTAAGCTCTCCGGCACTTCGGTCCAACAGACGGGCTCGGGAATAAAAACAATACGGTACTCTTTTTTCGCTTCCCGCCAGGTTCTGTGCATGCGTACGACAATCTCCATATCTTCGCCCACGGTGTCGGGGAAAAAACCGCCGATTGCCAGCATGGCATCGCGGCGAAAAACGCCGAATGCGCCTGAAATGATGAGCAAGGCGTTGACGAAGCTGAAGGCCACGCGCCCGCCTAAAAAAGCCCGCATATATTCAATCGCTTGAAACTTGGCGAGCATTGAACCGGGCGCCACAATGCGCGTGACGCGGCCGTGTTCGACCGAACAACCGTTGGCAATACGAATCGTGCCGCCGACGGCAATGGTGGCCGGGTCTTCCAAAAAAGGTTTTACCGATAACAGCAAGGCATCGGATTCCAGCAGGGAATCGGCATCAACGGCGCAAACTAGCGGGGCGCGCGCGACGTTCAGTCCGGCGTTCAAGGAATCGGCTTTGCCGCCGTTTTCTTTGTCTATGACGACTAACCGCAAAGGGTCGCGCGATTCATAAATCGCTTTAATCGGTTTGGTCAAAATGGCATCGGAAGGGACGCGGCTTGAACGATACAAGCGAAACTCTTCAATCAGAATATCGAGGGTGTCATCTTTCGAGCCGTCATTGATGACGATGACCTCGTGATTGGGGTAGTGCAATTTGAGCATGGCGCGCACGCTGTCGCGACAGGTTGCCGCTTCGTTATAGGCCGGCGCAAGTATGGAAACCTGCGGCATCAGCGGCGATTTCAACAAGGCTTCCAGCTCTTCGCGTTTAAAGCGCGCGCGATAATTGCGCAGCCCGAAATAACCGAGCGTCATCATTAAAAAATAGATGACGGCAATCAGTCCGACATAGAAGATGATGAAATACTCAAAAAAATTGAATATTTTATAAAAGTTAATACTTAAACCCAGCATCATATATACTCGCACCGGTCAATATTGATGCGCTCAAGCATCTCAAGCGCCGTAGTCGCCACATATTTATTGGTCGAAAGCATCTCTCTTTCGAGCACCCCCAGTCCCGGCGCGCCAATATGCGCCAACGCATAAGCCGAGGCGCGTCTGACCTCTTCGTTGCTGTCGTGTAAACAGCGTTCGAGTTCATCCATAGCGCGGACGACCTTCAGCCTGGCCGCAGCATATGCGGCCGCCAGTTTGACCGTATCATCGGGGTCTCGAAAAGCCTTGATGATGCGCGCTTCCAACGCTTCGCCCGCTGACGTGTAAGAAAGCGCCCGTAAGGATTTGGCTCTGACCTCGGGTTGCGGGTGATCCACTAGATGAAGAACATCAGGTAGCGGTAAAACTTTTTTCCAGGCCCCCAGCAATTCAAAGGTGGCAATGATTTTTGGGGTGTCATCGGAAGCGACGATTTCCGGTATCACCTCGTTTACCAGGAAAAGCGCGTGCGGTTGCAAGTCATCAACTAGAAGCGCGCGAATAAGCAGCGATTCACCCGTAAGGTGGGAGAAAACTTCGGCAATCTGTTCGGGTTCGGCCGCGCGAATCAACGCGCGATAGGCTTCGGCGCGAACCGCCGCTTCACCATCATCGAGCGCCTTGATGAGCACATCATTAACTTCAATCGAAGTGAGCTGCCCCATTCTCAAAACGGCTTCTTCTCGGGTCGCCGGGTTAAACGATTTGCACCGCCGTCGCCATTTCTTCACCAGTCCGATTTTGAGGGCAAGCGCCGAGATGCGCAGTTGGGGTTCGCCGATAACTGAACCGATAAATTCCGCAATGCAGCGTTCAACTTCGAGCGGATAATCGGCATTGAGATGTTGGAGTTCGCTGATATCATCATCGCCCAGGGTATAGAGCGCCAGTTTTTCACGAATCAACGGATAAATTTTTTCGGCGCGTTTGGTTTTGGTCTCCTCTAACAGTTTCCTGCATGCCACAAACACCACCAGGATAAGGATGGCCGAGGTTTGAATGGTTAAGAACGAAAGCGCAATCAGAAACGGTAAGGTGTCCGGCGTTTTGGCAAAGACCAGGGCAGAGATCAGACAGACCGCAATCACATAGAAGCCGGCGACGAGAAGCGTTTTGAACCAGATCATCGCTTTGGTTGTTAGTTTGGCTACGTGCATTGATGTGCAATCTTCCGTTCTTTTGCCGATTCATTAGGATGGCAATTTTAAGAGCCGCTTGAGTCTGGCAATCAACTCCATCGGATTAAACGGCTTCGTCATGTAATCATCCGCGCCCAGCGCAAAGGCCCGCATAATGTCAGTTTCCTGCTTTCGCGCGGTCAGAAGAATGGTGGGAATTTCAAAAGTCTGTCCATTATTCTTGAGCGTCGTCAGCACTTCAAAACCATCAATGTAAGGCAGACTGATGTCAAAGATTGCCGCATTGGGAGAGATGTTCATGCATAAATCAATGACCTCTTGTCCGTTTTGGGCAACGTGACATTCGATGTCGTGCTTTTTCAAAATGGTTGAGACCAAGGTGAGCGTTGTCGGGTCATCATCGGCAATCACAACTTTGACGTGTTCATTTTTGGGTGCGCCTTTTGCCGCCTGGACTCTGGCAACTTCGGATAACACATTGTAAACCCGAACCAGGACCTCTTCTTCACAGATTGGCGCAAGCAAAAACTCCGCCACCGAGCTTTTGATTTTATGCATGTGTTGCAACAAGAGGTTGGCATAGCCGATGCAGATAATCGGTTTTTTGATTTTCGTCAGGTCGCTCAGTTTCAGCCACAGCGCATCGGAATTTTCACGCGGCAGGTTGAGCAGAAAGAGATCGTGTTGCCTTAAGGATTCCGATTGCGGCAAGACTTCCGACCAATCGAGAACCGTTGCTGAAATCCGCGCGTGCATAAAGGCATCCATAATCTTGCTGGCTTCGGCTTTGGCAAAACCAATCAAAGCCAGTTTTCTACCGGCCAGCGCGCTTAAAACTTCTGCTGGCAGGCTCGCGGTTTCAACCGGCAGGTGAACGATGAAGTCGAAATTCTGGTCGCTTGATAAATCAGCTTGTTTGGCGGGTTGGGCATACGCAGACCTTTCATAAGGGTCTGAAGACACACGGGTATCTAAAGCTCGGTCTCCCCAGTTGACTTCGCCCTCGCGTAACTTTTCTTTATCTGGTTCTAGGACAAACTCGTGCTTTGTCTCTCCCCATACTTCCATTTTATTTATCAAGCTTTCTTGCTACCGATATTGCTCGTTCAAAACCTTCTCGCTATTCCAAAACTGAAAGAATAATTCTTTCTCTTGCCACCGAATTTCAATTCCTGATTCGCCCACCCGAAATAACCGTCAACTATTAGCCTTTTGCCAATAGCTTTTCGCCAATCCACGCTCATCTTCTTTGACTGCAAGCGAATCAACTCAAGTGAGTTATATCGTTCATCCGGCGATGAACCCAAGCCGAAAGCCACCGTGAAATAGTTATCAGCATCTTCGAGATACCGGCGAATGCTGAAATTGCCCGACACCGATGTGCCGATCGAACTGGGCGTGATAAACGGGTGAAACTGAAATAGATAATTGCCGTAATATTTGCCGATAGAGCCGGTGTAAATCATGACATTTGCCGAATCGAAATGCAGATAACGAAAGCCAATCGAACCATCAAAGCCATCAGATAATTTTTGATAAATCTCCGCGCCGCAGCGGAATTTCGGAAAGGCAAACGAGGATGAAAATCCTACATTCGCATAGGCCGAAGTTCCCGGTCGGATATGTGGGTAAGAATCCACTTCAACCTGCGTTGCGGTTTCGTTGAACCGCTTCGCATGATTGATGCGACCAATGACCGAGCCGAATTTCATCTGTCGGGCAAAGCTCACCGAAAGTTCCTGCCAGGGGTCAAAAGTTTTATCGAAATAATCAACCGTGTATTCGGCCTTCACCCAATAAGGCATTTGCGAATCGTTCAACTCTTTCAGCAACCAGCGCGCTTCACGATAGTCGGGGTCAAGTTTGATAGCGGTTTTGACGGTCTCAATCGCTTCATTAATTTTGTGCAAATATTTCAGCGCTTTGGCTTTTTTGTAATAAAAAATTTTGTAGTTCGGGTCTATCTGAAGGCCTTCTTCACACAGGTGGAGCGCGGCCTCCGGGTGATCCGACCACAGCTCAACATCAATCAACGCGTCACGCGCATCGGCGTAGGCGGGCTTTAGGGTAACGACCTGCGTTAATTCCGTTCTTGCCGCTTCATATTTCCAATCCCAGAGATACAAGCGGCCCAATAGCAACCGCGCATCATGGTAATTCGGATTTTTATCCAGAATTGACGCGCAAATATCCCTGGCTTCTTGACGTTTGCCATTGAAAGCCAATTCGCGCGCCCGCGCATACTGCCCATCAATGCTTTCGGTTTGTGATAATCCAATAGTTGAAAGGAAAAGCAAAAAGATAAATGATTTCCCGCAATATTTTATGGCTCGATGCATATCCCACTTCATAGAGAACGAGGCTCATAGGTAGCCGCTTTCATGGTGAGGGCAGGAAAGAGAGTAGGGTTCTTGCTATTCGTTTCGTAGCTTACAAATTCAATTCAAGCCGGGGGAAGTGAATGTCTTACCTAGTTTAAGGTTTACCCTAACGGGGAACAATACTATTTTGCTCTATTTACCGGGATCGAATTTATACAGTTCGTTGATGTGTTCGATGCCTTCGCGGATCAGTTTCTCGCTCTCAATTTTGATAGAGGCATTGGTTTGGTTGCGGGTGCCTGCCGGGTCTTGCTCCAAATCATAAAAGTAATCCGTATAATTGACGGCATCGGAAATATAAAGCGACCGACCGTTATTGCTCAGAATTCCATAAACCGCGCCATAACTTGAAGTAATCAGATACCAGGGTTTCAAATAGGCGGTCTGTTCTTGTTCGGATTCGGTAAACAACGGTCTTCCGAACAGCGGATGATTCAACAGGTTGCGGTGACCGAAGAGATAGTAAAGACTGGGGGTGATGTCTGTCGAAAACGCCACATTTTTCGTATTCCAGGTCATGCGCTTCTGCAAATCCGGCGGCAAGTGAATGATTAGGGGAATGCGCACAATTTCAGGATAAATCGTATAAGCGTGTCCCCAGCGTCCATCTTCGCCTAAGGAATCGCCATGGTCTGCGGTAAAGATGATGATGCTGTTATCGTAAAGCCCCTGGTGTTTCAAATATTCGATAAAGGCGCCGAAACATCTGTCAAATTTTTGAATGCGTGAAGCATAAGGGGGATAAAATCCCTCGTAATCGCCTTCTTCAACGACCGTTTTGCCTTCACGATTGATGACCGAAACATGGATATTTTGCGGCTGAGAATAAACAAAAATGGGTTTTGACGCATCTTGCCGGGTCTCAATCTTGGTTTGCAGATTCTTCAAACACCCGCAAAATTCATACTCTCGGCCGCCCTCTTCATCATTCAACTCTTCAACGTAAGCGGCGGGTTTCATCACCACCGAAAGAATCGTGTCTAAGCTGATGTAGGCTTGATAGCCTTCCGATTCAATCAATTTTTGCAGAGTATTCATTGGGTAAAACGGCGTCACATATTGTTTATGAACGCCCATGCCGCCCACCCAGATTGAGGGTTCCGAAAGCCCTGTGGCGCCGTAATGGGTGAAGGCGGTTTCCATCACCACGCTCTCCCCGGCAAAAGCGCCAAGCGACGGGGTAAATTTCACCTTCGGGTTGTAAGCCGACAGGTAATCTTGTCTGAGACTATCTACTGTGAAGATAAAAATATTCGGCTTCTTCTCTTTGGTGGCCGCCAAATCCGGCACCAGTTTAAGGTCAACCGGGTCAACTTTCGTCGCTTGTGGGATATTGGTGTTTCTTTGCAGAAATTGATAAAACGACCCATCATCGCGCATCGGCGTAAGCATTTCGTGGATGAAGCGAAACGAAATGTCTTGCCCGGCATAGCGTTCAAGGGTCGAACGCACATCAAGTTTATCATTCTTCGTCAGCGCCGAAAGATGCGCTTCCGTCGCGTTTATGCCTTTGTAAAAGCCTAAACTGAAGGTCGCAAGCAACAGCAAAACATAGGTCAGGTCGCGGGCGTTGTAGGTTCGCTTGGTCACCGCATAAAAGAAGGCGAAGGTCATTACCCAAATGATATTGACCGTGAGTTTCTGCGCCAGGAAATTCCAATCAAAGAGCGCCACTTGCACCGCCAGCACATACGCCAAAGCGGCAAGCGCCACAACCCAGATCAGGCGAGCCGCGTACGAATAAATGCGTCCGAGGGTAAGCGGCATCAAGGCAAAAGCCAGACCGCTTCGCACGGCGCCGGTTTCCGGTTTATATAACTGTAAACTGAGCGCGGCGAGAAAACCGACGAGCGCGCAACTTGCCGTGTAGGCGTAAAGACTCGCCAGCAGGCCATAGAAAGAGATACCCGCAAGCGCAACCGTTCGCAATGAAAAAGCCATCAATCCGATGCCCAGCAACTGGCAGAGCAAAAATTCCGTCTTTGCCGGACTCGCGGTTAATCGGGCGATCGCGCGAATCAAATTGAAGGTGATAAAGAGCGCCGCAAATAACATGAGATGGGAAGCCAGGCTCCAACTTCCGGCAATCAGGAGTTCGGTCTTACTCAAGGGATTGGTTTGTCCGGCTTGTCGAATGCAGAAAATTGTCAGATAGAGCACCGCGACAAAACTTGCAGCAAAGAGCGTGGCAAAGAAGATATGGCGGTCTTCCGCGTGGTCAGTGGTTGCCCATTCGACGCTTCCGATATTGGCGACCCAATCAATGCGAATCAGCAAGAGGATGGGAATTAAAGCGATGAGACTGAATACAAAACTGGCAAAATTGTTTTGAATATTGGCAAGCGCCGGGTGAATCACCAGAGCGCCGCCGATGATTCCGAGAAAACCGAAAAGGATGCGCGTGAGCCAGCGGGTTTTTTCTTCACGCCATTCCGTACGCAAGCCCAGGAAAGCCAGCGCGACGACGCCCCAGTAGAGGAGGGGATGAAATTTAACGAAGAGGGTCAGCGCGGCAACGTGATTGAATTTCAAAAACTGAAAGTAAGCAAACGGAATATAAGCCAAAAGACAATAGACCGAGGTTAAAACGAAAAACAGTAAAAAGACGAATCGTGAGCCAAAAGATAAAGCTTTCTGCTTGAACACCGAGCTATCCTCCAATCAACCTTCTGCGTTTGACTTCAATGTCGCGGTTGTCGGGGGTAAGTTCCAAAATCTTGTCATAGTAAGCAATGGCTTCTTCGCGCCGGCCTTGCTGTTCGGCAATGCTCGCAAGAACGACATAAAAATCCGTATAACGCGGCGATAACTCTGCGCCGTGTTCGAGAAAGGGTTTTGCTTCATTGGCTCGGCCTTCGGCTCTCAGCGCGAGCCCCATCACCAGCAAGCCATCAACATTGTCGGGAAATTCCTCATAAACTTTGGCGATAACCTCTTTGGCTTTTGCCGTATTGCCGAGCCGCAAATGCATGCGCGCCAGTCCGATACGGAGGTCCGGATAAACCGGATAAATTTCCACGCCTTTTTCATAAAGCTCTCGGGCTTTTTCAGCTTGCCCTAAGCGCTCATAAGAGAGCCCCAGAAAAAAAATCGAATCGGCATTGCGCTCGTCCAGTTCGTAACATTTTTTACACGCTTCATGCATTTCGTTAATCATATTCAAGGCGCGATAAGCTTCACTGTAATGCGGACAGGCATCCAGAGGAGTCGGCGAATATTGCATATATTTTTTCCAGCACTCGGCTTCTTCCAAATACCGCGCCAGATAATGATTGATGGTTGCGAGTTGTTCGAGATAGATGTGATTTTGCGGGAACGCTTTGTTGAGCCGATAGGTCAGTTTCAACGCTTCTTCATACTTTTTCTCGCGTATCATCAAGCGACTCTCGTCGAGAATCTCGCGCGCCTGTTGGGGATTGAGATTTTCCGTATCGCTGTTCACCATATTGGGGCTGACATAAATTGCCCAATAAAAGAGCAGCAAAATTGCCAGTGGGGTGATGATTCTGAGAGGTTTTGATTGCATGAATATTTAAGGACGCAGAGAAACTAGCCTCTAAGTCAGCTCATCACGCATCGCGCACAAGCAAGGATGACTTCACCGGGTTTGCAACGCGGGGACATCACCTGGCATCAAGCCAGAAAAAGTGGGATGAGCGATTTTTCAAACAGGGTTAGGGCCAAGGTAAAAGAAGACAGACTGGCCCAGTATAGGAGAGACTTTTGGTCAATTCAATAGATAAAAATCCAAGAAAATGCGTCTAAAAAGCGATGGGCGACTCCGGCGAGTCGCCCACTTTTCGTCATCATTGACTGAAAGAAGTTGGCTATTTGTTCTTGTTGCCGTTGCCCGAACCGTTTTCAAAACTCATCTGATTTTTGAACAGGTTCAACAAGAGCAAGGTGCCGAGATTGCTGCCGCTATCGCCTGAACCACCTGAGGCCATCACATCGGGAGTTATGCGAACACCTTTTTCACCGATAACTTTGAGGGTTTCAATCAGCGCAATCCCTTGCGGACCGATGGCATTGACCTGTTCGGCGTAGGCGACGCCTTGCGCTTCACCCATCAAACGGACTTTTTCGGCTTCAGCTTTACCGGTTGAAAGGATGTAGTGAGCTTCACCGTCGGCTTCGGCCTTACGTTGTTCTGAACGCTTGCCGGCGATTTCTACACCGACGGTTGCCTCCATCAAATTCTTTTGATTGTCGGCGTGGGCTTTGGTCTTCTCCAGTTGAATGCGGCGCTCTTCAGCTTCGCGCTGAGCGTTATACATGGTTTGTCTCTGCTCGGCGAGAATCTTTTCCGTTTGGGTCTTCATCAACTCTTCCGGCAGGCGAATGTGACAAATCAGGACGTTGACGACATCAACGTGATATTTGAGCAAGTGGGTTCGCACTCTGGCTTCGGCGCGTTCCTGTTCCTCATGACGATTCTGTAAATAAGCCATCGCCGAACTTTCAGAAGCCTGATTGCGGAAAATCGAGTCAATGAGCGGATGCATGACGTTTTGAATCAAGCGGTCAATCGAACCGATTTTCGCGACCATAAACGGCGCGTCTTCAGGTTTGACGCGAAAGACGACACGGACTTCGAGTTGCATCGTGAAGCCGTCTTTGGAGATGACTTCAAAGGGGTCAAAAGAGCTGGCCACTTCGCCGGCCGTCCATTCCACCGTCTGGTTGGTTGTCGGAATAATGATGGGCGAAACCGCGAGCGTGTTGACATAGTAACGACCGGGACCGACAACGGTTTCCTGAATGCCGCGATAGCCTTCCGGTACCACATAAGCTTCGTGCGCGCCCTCGTCCAGACGACGGTCTGAGGGGTCGCCTTTGAGTAACTCTTCTTTGATCTCGTCAACCGTGCGCGTTTCGTTATCGAGGCGGTCAAGATTCTCTGCGGCTTTATGAATCTGTTCCTGCTCTTCGCGTTCCAGTCTTTCGCGCACCTTTGCAGCCATTCGACGGCGTACTTCCTCAGAGGGGTCTTTACCGGTATTGGAAACAATCACTGCGACTTCGCCAGGTTTTACTTCACCGGCTTTTTCAAGAATCACTTTGAAGAGCAGCGGATTGATGTAATAGGTGCCGGGCAAGAGAATATCTTTTTGCGGACCGCGTTGCCCGCCGCGACGGATAAATTCGTTGCCATCGTTAAAATTGTCGTGGCCTTCAACCGGCGTGGCCACATAATCGCGGGGGTCAAGCGGCGAACCGTCCAGGGCTTCAACTAAACCGACCTGATTTTCATTGATGATGGTCGCGTCATAAAGGCGCACCGATAACAGACCGGGTTTCTTTTCCTGCCCGCCGCCGATGGGAGTTGATTCAGTCAGGATTCGATAGGTGCCGGGTGTGAGGATTTCAACTTGCGGGCCTTTTTGTCCGCCGGCGGCAATAAATTGTTCGGCATCCTGAAAATTTCTATGCCCTTCAATCGCTCGCGCGCACAATCTTCCGGCATTGAGCGGTTCCCCGTCGGCAGCGTACACGACGCCGACTTTACCTTGCGGAATCAAGGTGTATTTAGCGACAGAAACGCGGAACATGTACGGGTGAATGGGCCAAAGTCCGGGCGGCAAAGTGCGAAGTTGTATGCCTTTTACGCCGCCTTGTTTAATGAACGCTATGGGGTCTTGAAAGTTATTATGGGCGTTTTGCGCTCGATCGGGCGCAAAGATTCTACCCGGAGGCATTGGATCACCGTCTATCGCTTCGAGTACGCCAATCTCATCGGGTCCGATTTCAATGAGCGGAAATTTTTGCACGACACGCTCAAATGGCCATTTGATTAAATGTAATCCGGGTTTTAAGACATCAGCTTGAATACCAACTTCACCTTCCGTAGCAATGACGCGACCCGGAGGCATTTTCGCGCCGACAAAGCGGCGTTCTTTGATGGCGATCTCACGCGCGCCGACGTTGACGAAGAAACGTCTGAGGATGAAGACCAAAATCAAGAACGCGATGAAAGCGACGATCGCTAATGGCAGGTAGGAAAAGATGTCAAAGTTTCTCATAACAATCCTCTTGGTGCGCCGCAATGCGAACCCCGATGGTTTGGTGATGCGGCATTTTCAATACATATTTTTACAGGTTGTCTATTTCAATTCGCGGCGAAGCTGAACGAGACGCTCTTTTAAAAAGAACCCCGCGCCCGAACGTTTCGCCGGAGATGAAAGCAACCAATACTCACTCTCCATGAGAGCAAGCAAATCTTTTGCAAGGATTTGTGGGAGCAATCCTTTTTTCCAGAAATCCAACGCCAGTTCAATACTTTTTTCAAAGAGCGTTGCGTCGTCAGAAAGCGCAGTGAGATGGAGCATTTGCGAAAGGGTTTTTTTATTCGGCGAATTTTTGAAGGTCTTCATCATGATTTCAGCAAGCGGCGCACTGGCGCGTAAGGCCTGGCTTTTTGAAATGTGGCTGACGAGGGCCTGCAAGTTATCCTGACTCTTTAAACTGTGGTTGATAAAAATATCTAAAATTTCCTGATAAAGTTGGTCGTCGCCAAGCGCCTCATCAAGGGCCGTCAGATCGAATTGCGCGGCCCGCTGACCAAGTTCTTTGTGTTTTTGTTGAAAAAGAAATTCGCGTTCCTGCTCTTCCAGCTCTTTTGCGCTTTGATTGTCGAACAGACCTTTGAACATGGCGGCAGCATTATATGCTTATCGCTTAGCGAAAGCTATCACTTATAAAGTTAAAATCAGAATCAGCAAGTTGATTAGATAAGCGAAAACAAAAGCGAAAATTTCAGTCATTTTGTTTCATCTCCAATTTTCATCGCCGCCTAAGGCGCGCGGTAAAACTAAAACCTGACTGAAATATTAATCAATAAAATGTCGTGCGGATGAGGGGTTGAAAAAGCGATTTCTCGTGAGCGCAGACCGTATCAATTGGGCAACTCGCGCAATCGGGTTCACTCATTTCAGGGCAACGACGGCGATTGTCAAAGAAGAATTTATCGAGCCCGCCCATCGAACAGCCGCTCGCTTGCTGGAGTTCCTTCATCGCCCGATAAACGGTTTCGCGAATTGCCCATTCTTCGTCTTCACTGAGTAGCAAGCGACTTTCAAGCTTGTCGCGCAAAGCGTTATCCATCACTTTCACCAACCCGATGCGCAAACAACTGCGTTGAATATGATAGTCAACAATCGGCGGAACCGATTCGCCGGGCGACTGGCGCAAAAAATTTTCCGGGCGTTGTTGCAAGATGATGGCCAGCAGCGCCGATTTCTTTCTGAGCGGGTCTTCTTTATAACCGCCAAGGTGATCGAGGAAGGAAAGCAAGGTTGGCAAGGGGTTGGCGCTGGCATTGGCGCATTCAATAATTTTTGCCGGCGTGACATTCAATTGCATTAAGTCTTGCCCGTAAGCGCGAGCCAGGTTTAAGCGTTCGGTAAACATCGAAAGCGGATTGGCGCCCTGATCATCGCGAAAATAATTTGCCAGCCGGTCTTCGTCTAGAGCAGCGTGACCGGCGGGTGAAAGCACTTCGGGACATTCGCCTGTCAAGCGTTGATAAACCGCCCACAGATAATCGCTGCCTTTGAGTTGCCTGCCGCCAAACGGGGCAATCATCGGCTCCTGGTAGCGTCCCTCTTTTTCGCTCCAAAATCCGAACTGTTGCAAAGTCGCAGTAAAAAAGTAATCAAGCGCATAGGGGCTTCCAACTTCGGGAAAATCGTCGCCGACAAAATCAAAAGCCGTGACCTCGGGAAGTGTGCGAATGAAGGCGGCAAGCTTTTCAATTTGTTTCGCGTCAATTTCAACGCGAGGGTCTGGGGCCGGCTGTGGCGGCGCTTGAAATAAAGCTCGCGGTCCAATCTCCGTTATCATCTCGGCCGCCGCCAGCGTGGCGTATCGCGCCGCCATCACCGGATGAGCGCCCTGGGCAAGCAGCGCGAGGGTTGTTCCGCAAAAAGTATCGCCGGCGCCCGTCGGGTCTAACTCTTTGACGGGCACACCGGCAATGTCGGTCGCGTAACTCCCTTGAACGACGCGCGCGCCTTTTTTGCCCCGGGTGATGAAAAGCATGTTTCCGGCTTCGGTTTGCGCCTTATCAATTGAACCAAAAATGCCTTGAGCTTCATCTTCGTTACAAAAAAAGAAGTCTGCTAAACGCATAGCCTGGCGCACGGCTTCCAGTTGATGATTCACAGCGCCCAGATGTGTGCCACAGGCAAGCGTTCTTCCCTGTGATTTGAAGTGCGCTAAAAACTCTACCTGATGACGAGTGTCAATCATCGGAATGCAATAGACTAACCCTTCGGGCAACTGGTCCGGGATATAGTTGAGCGAAAGGTCGGCTTCTGAGCGCCACCAGATATTTAAATATTCAGTTTGCCCGTCACCGGGATAAGCGATTTCAAAAGTCGGCAGTTCTTCGGGCGGGAACTCTTTGCCTTGCCAGTCAAGGCGTGGCATCGCTTGCTCAAGCTCGGGTGGAACCGGATTTGGACGCGGCGCAATCATGGTTACGCGCATTCCCATACGCTCGGCAGCAAGTGCTGTATAAAGACCTGAACCTCCGGCAGAGCGCAGCGTTTGTCCGGCAACATGCAAGATGTCGAGTGACGCGCCACCAATGACGATTAATGAATTCTGTAGAAATGATGAGGGATTCATAGCTGGATTAAATCAACATACCAGCGATTGCCGCCGTGAGCCAGGATGCCATGGCGCCGCCGAACATCGCGCGCAGCGCAAAGCGCGCGAAATCTTTTTTGCGATTGGGAACTAAGGCGCTCAACCCGCCGATTTGAATGCCGATGCTCGAAAAATTCGCAAAGCTACAGATGGCATAAGTCGTCAAAATCATGGCGCGGTCGCTGATGGCTCCAGCGCGAATGTAATTGCCGAGCGTCCCATAAGCGATAAACTCATTGAGCGAAACCTGTATGCCAAGAAGGTTGCCGACTTGTGCAGCCTCAGCCCAGGGCACACCGATTAAGAAAGCGACCGGACGCATAATGGTTCCGAAAAGGGTTTGCAACGAACCGGGAAAAATCCCAGTATATTCGCCGTTCACAGGCGTCAGCCCTTTGACCGCATATTCGATATAAGGGCCGCCCAGCATTCGTCCATCAATCCAGTAATCACAAAAGTTTAGTAACGAATCGAGCGCCGCAACTAAGGCAATAAAGCCAATCAACATGGCGCCGACATTGGCCGCTAATTTCAACCCGTCGCCAATGCCGTTTGCCAACGCTTCAAAGACGTTCGAGCCGACATTGACTTGAGGAATTTCCACGTCGCCGGCGGTCTGGGTATGTTCGGTCTCAGGAAAAATAATTTTTGCAATGGCGAGCGCCGCCGGTGCAGACAAGACGGAAGCCGCAAGAATATGTTGAATCGGAATGCCGAACGCCCCATAAACGCCAAGCGTGCTGCCCGCCATCGTCGCAAACCCGGCGAGCATCACGAGCACGACTTCGGAATTGGTTAAGCCGTCCATGTAAGGGCGAATGAGAAGCGGCGCTTCGGTTTGCCCGATGAAAATATTGGCGGTGCAGACCAGGGTTTCGGCGCCGCTCGTGCCGGTCGTCCAACAGACGAAACGGCTCACGGCAGCCAGCACGTTTTGCATAATCCCCAAGTAATAAAGCAGCGCCATCAAGGCGCTAAAGAAAATAATTACCGGCAGCACTTTGAAGGCGACCAGAAAACCCAGCCCCGGCCAGTTCGTCTCAGCGTTGGGAAAGTAGTATTGCGGGTCGGCTAAATTGCCAAATAAAAATCGCGCCCCATAATCGGAAAGGCTTAAAAAATTGGTGATCTTGTCGCCAATGATTTGAAAAATCTCGGTGCCGTGCAGCCTTCGCGAGATTAAAGAGTTGATGCCGAAAATAACCAGCAAGGCTTGCGCGTAAGGTTGAATGACGGGAAACAAGTTGAATCTGCCGTTGATAAACAGCAGGGGAAGGAGCGCAAAAAATCCGATAGCCAGCCAGCGCGTCGGCAGTTGCAACGAGAGCGCGCCGAATGCGAGCGCCGCAAAAGTGACGATGGCTCGGTGCTTCCAGATCTGCTCTTTTACCTGGCGCTCGAAAAAATAGACAATCGCCAGCAGCGCCAGCAGCGTCATGCCAACGAAACTTAACCGATCTTCGCGTAAGATAATGATGGCCAGAATAAACAGCAGCGCAATGCCCCATATCACCGGACGGAGCTTTACGGCGCTGCGATTGAAAGAGACGGCCCAGGCCAGCGCAAGAATAATGAAGAAACCAATAACCGAAACACCTCTCAAATGATTGTCTCCCTGGTTCGCGCTTTACGCGAAAGCTTGATGCAATAGAAACGTCGGATAGGCCGGCCGTTGATGGGTTATGAATTGTTCTGGTGCTAGCTCTCTCACTCGTCCATTTTTTTTCTCAGACTCAAGGGGCGCATATCCGTCCAGACTTCTTTGATATATTCCAAACATTCTTGTTTGGTTCCGACTTTACCCGCATCTTGCCACCCTAAGGGGTTCTCTTTGTATTCGGGCCATATCGAATATTGCTCTTCATGATTGACGACAACCTTGTATATGGTGGTGTCTTCACTATCGGGATCATTCCAACTCATGACTAGCCCTCCTGTTGAAATGGGTTTTCAAACATATTGAAAGACCCAAAAGCAACCGCTTACAACTTGTCGCTTTTGGGTCTATCTTGCTGGCAGTAATTCAACCGCCGTGAAACTAGAAAGTGAAGCGCACGGCCAATTGCACTTGACGCGGGTCGCCGACGCCAACGCGCAAGAAGCCGTCGAAGTTAAAGAGCGCCGGGGCGACCAGCGGGTTGATGTTGTTTTTATTGTTAAAGGTGTTGAACATTTCAAAAATCGGAATCAACGAATAGCGTTCGCCCCATTTGAAGGGGCGCAGCAAACGCCAATCAAACGAGAAGAATTCATTATCTTTGCGCTGGCTGTTGCGTCCCAGGTCAACGCCGCTAACCACACGTGGATTCGGGGTAATGGGTTGCGCCGAACGGGCTTGAATGCGTCCGTTGAATTGGAAGCCGGCGCCGATTTCGGCAAAGGTGACGAAGTTGAATTTGTGCCGAATGTCGCGATCTGACAAGGAATAGTCTTTCGAGAAATCGTTGTGGTCAAAGGTACGATCGGTGAACGGGTCGCGTTCGTTGGAGTCATCATCGAGGTCTTTCGACCAGGTGTAATTCGACTCCATCTGGAAGCCGTCGCTGAAGCGTTTTCTGAGGCCGACGGTGAAACCGCGATAGAGCGATTTCGCCGAACTGGAAGTAACAAAAACGTCGCCCAGTTGCGGGCTAAAGGCCGTGGTCACAAGGGCGAGGTTGATGAAGCGCGTCAGATGCACGCCTTTTGAATGGGTGAAATCCAAATAGATTGCCAGGTTCTTTGCCAGTTCCTGCTCGAACGCAACATTGGTGGTGTAGATGCGCGGGTTGGCATAATCACTGCTAAAGACGCGCACGCCGGTAAAGCAGGGAAAAGGAGCGTTACCAGCGCAAGGCACTAAACTGCCGGGTTCAACATTTGGCCAAACCGGGGCCGGAACGCCGAACTGTCGAATTAAATCGCTGTTGACGAAATTGGTTCGCTGTTGCGCGCCGTTAGTGGTAATCGAACCGACTTGCGACAACATATTTTGACGCGCATTGTAGATGCCCCAACTGGCGCGCAACACCGATTTTGCATTGTTGCCAATATCCCAGGCGAAACCGACACGAGGTTGAAACATCTTCTTCTGATCAGGAAGGGTTCCGTCCGACGGGAATCGCGGGTCGCCGAGGAATATGCCATAAGCGGTTTCAGAAGGTGGCACGACGGGGTCAGGAAAAAGTTGGGCTTCCCAGCGCAAGCCAAAATTAAGAGTGAAATTCGGGCGAATTTGCCATTTATCTTGCGCGAATACCGCGAAGTCTTCGTTATCTATTTTCGATGCGCCGGGCGGCGGAACATTTGATAAACCGCTTGGCAATCCGTCTTGTAAGAAAAATAGAAGCGGACCGCCGGTTGGTGTGCTGCCGGCCGGACAACTGGCGGGCGCGGTCACGTAAGAGCCGTTTGAGCAACCGATGGTTCGTGGACCGAAGCCACCCGCTGCCGAGGGCGACGCATAGCGCAAGAAGCCTGAAACGCTGTCGAACAGATAACGTCCCTGAAAGAAGCCGCGAAAAGTCTGGTCATTGAGACTATGAATCCATTCGCCACCAATTTTGAAGGTATGGGCACCGGCGATTAGCGAAAAATTATCTTTGAGTTGTGAGCGCCAGAATAGCTCGTCAACATTTGGTCCCAAGAAGAAGGGATTCCCGAAACGGAAGGTCGGAACAAACCCTATCCCGGTATCTGCCGGAATATTTGACGGCGTCGCCGAACGCGGGCGAGATTCGCGCGAATAAGTGAAATGCGCTTCGTTCAACATGGTTGCCGAAAGCGAGCTAAATAGATTGACATTGACGACATTAATCTTTGACGGACCTTCGGTGCCGTTTGCCGACGCGCCATAGGTATCAACATCAAATGTTTGATTGGCATTATTGGAACGGTCGAAATTGTACGATAACGCCAGCTTGTTTGCCGGACTTAGATTCCAATCCACTTTGCCAAGCACGGCGGAATTTCTAATTTTATGGCTGACCGGAAGGCCTTCCTGGGAACCTAAAAAAGAGAGCAGTGCCAGGCGCTGACAATCCGGGTTGCTGTTAATCAGCGCTTCGTTAGTGCGAACCGTTGGCGATTGAACCGGACACGGGGTTGAGCCAAGTTGGACGCCTAAATTGTCGCGGTTGAATTTTTCAAAAATCTGCTCAAAGGCAAAAAAGTAAAAAACTTTGTCTTTGATAATCGGACCGCCCAGCGTGCCGCCGAATTGCTCGCGATGAAAATCGTTGAGCTTTTTGCCGTCCGAAGTCTTGGCCGTCAAGCCTTCGAGTCGTTGAAAGTGAAAGAGGCTGCCGCGAATATCGTTGGTGCCGGATTTGGTAATGACGTTGATGACGCCGCCGCCCGTGCGCCCGAATTCCGCGCTCGCGCCTGTGGCAACGACTTGAAACTCTTTGACGGCTTCCAGCGTGATGTCAATCGCGGCGCGTTGACCGCCGGCCTGTTCGCCAAAGAACCCGTTATTGTAATCGCCACCATCGAGGCTGACGTTGTTGAAGATGCCGCGCTGGCCGGCAAAATTGATTTCATCACCATCCGGTCCTTGCGTAATGCTGACGCCCGGCGTCAGCGTCAGTAAGTCTTCAAATTTTCTGCCTAAGATAGGTGTCGTGCTGACCGCCAGTTCATTTAACGTCGTACTGGACTCAGTTTTGATGGTGTCAATGGTTGGCGCAGCGGTAATGATAACCTTCTCTTCAAGCTGCGAAATCTTCATATTCAAAGGCAAAGAGATGGCCTTGCCGACGGTGAGTTCAAGATTTTCCTGGATGACGGTCGAGAAACCTTGTTTTGAGGCGGTGAGCGTATAGCGTCCGGGTTGCAATTGCAGAAAGACAAAGCGCCCGTCCGTATCGGTGATTAAGGTTTTTGAAAAGTTGGTTTCGGGATTTTTTACCTCTATGCTTGCGCCCGCAACCGATGCCCCCTGGGGGTCGAAGACCGTGCCTTGAATGGTGCCGGTGGTGATTTGCGCGTGCGCGAAGACGCTGGCTTGCAAGGTCAGCGTCAGGGACAAAAAGCAGGTCATTAACCATTTCGACTTTTTGAACATCTTCATAGGTTGTCCTCCGTTTGCTGAAGAGGTAGGAATGTCTGTGCCGGGTTGAATACTTTATCGAGCAATGACAACAGAAATTTCCTTTTCCTCAGGCCTAATCCTTTCTGTGAGCACCCACCCCGTTTGTCGAGGAGGCAACAAACGGCGTGAAAATAGTTCAGCTTTGCGAGCCTCCACAAAACTTTAAAAAATAGAAAGCGATATTACTGCCGGGTAAGTCGAAATCGTTATATTTGAAGGTGAGGAAAATATCAAGCCGTTAGAAAAATTTAAGGCGAGAGGCGTTCAATCAGCCATTGATTATCGTTTTGTCGGCTGTAACGAAAACGGTCATGCAACCGCCCCGTACGGTTTTGCCAGAACTCTATCTGGTCAGGCGCTAAACGATAACCGCCCCAATAAGACGGCAACGGCACCTCGCCGTCGGCGTATTTTTCAATGAACTGCTGCATTTCGTCTTCTAATAATTTTCTCGAAGGAATGACGCGGCTCTGCTTGGAGGCCCAGGCGCCGAGACGGCTATCGAGCGGACGGGTATTAAAATAAATCTCAGATTCTTGACGCGAAGTTTTCGTCACCCGCCCGCTGATGCGCACCTGTCTATCGAGCTTATCCCAATAAAAAACCAACGTCGCCTGAGGGTTGGCTTCCAACTCTTGGCCTTTCTGGCTTTCGTAATTGGTGAAGAACACAAAACCCTGTTCATCGAAGTCTTTCAGTAAAACGACGCGCGCCGAAGGCCTGCCCTCGCGCGTCGCCGTCGCCAGCGTCATCGCATTTGGCAGCTTAAGTATGGCGGCCTGGGCATCGGCAAACCACTTGGCAAATTGCGCGAACGGGTTGGGGTCTAAATCGTCGCGCCGCAGAGCGGGTTCTTCAGTCGGTAGATTCGATTCATTCATTTAAGCTTCTCAGATGTAGTAAGGGCTGGAATAAGCCCGGCCCCACCATTGATTTAATTTGCTTCAAGCATCTTCTCTATAACCTTGTAACTGGCTTCCAGCGCCGATTCCAGGTTTTCAGGCTGAGCCCCGCCGCCGGTTGCCATATCCGGGCGACCGCCGCCTTTGCCGCCAATCAGAGCCGATACTTCGCGGACAATCTGACCGGCGTTCAATCGTTTAGTTAAATCATCGGTCACGCGCACGACGAGCGATACTTTGCCGTCGGTTGCCTGCCCCAAGACGACAACTCCGGGTTTGATTTTCTGCGAAAGGTTATCGGCAAGCTGGCGCAAGCCGTTGGCATCCAGATTCGACGCTTGCGTCGCCAGGGCTTTAATGTCAGCAATCGCTCTGGCCTTGTCGGTGGCCGAGGCGGCTGCCGATTGGGCAATCTTTAATTTCAATTGTTCGATTTCGCGCTCATATTTGCGCACCTGCTCCTGCAACTTATCAACCGTCGCGGGAATTTCCGGCGTTGCCACTTTCAGGCTTTGACCAAGCTGGGCGATGACTTGCTCATCGGCTTGAAAGCGCGCGACGGCCGCATCAGCCGTCACGGCTTCAAGCCGACGTACGCCCGCGGCAATTGAAGAATCGCTGATGATTTTGAAAGGGCCGATGTCGCCGGTCGCTTTGACGTGGGTGCCGCCGCACAGCTCGGTTGAAAAACCGGGCACGCTGACGACGCGAACCCGGGCGCCGTACTTCTCGCCGAAAAGCGACATGGCGCCCGATTTAATCGCCTCATCCAAATCTTTAACCTCCGTCTGCGTCGGGCGATTATGCAAAATTTCATTATTGACCAGGCGTTCAATTTCAAAGATGTCATCGCCGCTGAGCGGCGCATAATGCGAGAAGTCGAAACGCAACCGGTCAGGTGCAACCAGCGAACCCGCTTGCTTAACGTGCGGACCTAATACTTCGCGCAAAGCGGCGTGCAACAGATGCGTGCCGGTGTGATTGGCTCTGATTTTTCGGCGACGTTCCGCATCCACGCGCGCCGTTACGGTGTCGCCAACTTTCAAAATGCCGCGTTCAATTTTAACTTTGTGAATGTAATAACCTGTGACCGGCGCAAAAACATCTTCAACGGCGACCAACACCCCATCATTTTCAAAGGTTCCGGTGTCGCCAATCTGTCCGCCCGCTTCCGCATAAAACGGTGTGCGGTCGAGCAGGACTTCACCGGTCTCGCCTTCATTGAGCGAATCGCGGTTTTCATTACCCACGATGAGACTCAGGATTTTCGCGCTTGCCGTTTCGCTCTCTTCATAGCCGGTGAATGCCGATGCCGGATTCGATTTTGCGACGTTGGCGTAAATCTCTTTCGCCTTTCTCGCCGCCGGGGTCGAAGCCAGCGCTTCACCGCTTTGCTGCAGTTCGGCGATCGCCGCATTGAACTCTTCGTTAAATTCGTTCTCTTCGATATCCCAACCGCGTTGACTGAGTTTGACGCGAAGCAAATCCGCGGGCACCCCGTAGGTGTCGTACAGCTTGGCAAGCTCAATCATTGGCGGCTGCGCGTCTTTGAATCTGTCGAAGACTTCGGCGCTGCGCGGTTCAGCGATATTCAAAATACGGCTGTAGCTTTTCTCTTCGCGCTGAACGATTTCATCAATCGCCGGACGCGAGGCCAGCAGTTCCGGGTAGGGCTCTTTCATCAAATCAATCACGAAGTCACAAACTTTATGAAAGAACGGCGGCTGCAAGTTCAACCCCGTGATGCCATGATAAATGGCGCGACGGAGAATTTTTCTCAGCACATAATTCCTGCCCACATTACCCGGCGCAATGCCATCGGCAATCGAAAACGATACGCAACGCGCGTGGTCGGCCAGCACACGCATAGCGAAACCTTCCGGTGATTCGTAAACGTAAGCTTTGCCGGCCAGCTCGGCGATGAAGTTGATAATCGGTTTAATGAGGTCTGTGTCATAGTTCGACGGTAGGCCTTGAATGACCGCCGTGACGCGCTCAAGCCCCATCCCCGTATCAACCGATGGCGCCGGCAACGGGTCAAGCACGTATTCGGTGTCGGTTCCGGGTTTGACGTAGCGGTTGTACTGCATAAACACGTCATTCCAGATCTCCATGGTGATGTCGCCCGGACCATTGACATATTCGGCGCGATTAAACTCCGGGTCTTCGGGGTTTTCGCCCTGATAATAATGAATCTCCGAGCACGGTCCGCAAGGTCCGGTTTCGCCCATCTGCCAGAAATTATCTTTGCGACCGAAGCGCAAAATGCGCTCAGGCGGAGCGCCGACCTGTTCCCAATAACGGGCGGCCTCGTCATCCGGGGGAACCTCTGCGTCGCCGCCAAAGACCGTAAACCACAAACGTTTGGGGTCGAGACCGAACACATTGACCAGCAAATCCCACGAAAAATAGATGGCTTCTTTTTTGAAATAATCGCCAAATGAGAAATTGCCGAGCATCTCGAAAAAGGTATGATGGCGGGTCGTGCGACCGACTTCATCCAGGTCGTTATGTTTGCCACCGGCGCGCACACATTTCTGTGACGAGGTCGCGCGTTTGTAATCGCGTGGCTCGGCGCCGAGAAATACATCTTTGAATTGATTCATTCCGGCATTGGTAAAAAGTAGGGTTGGGTCGTTAGCCGGAAGCAGCGGCGAGCTTTTGACAATGCGATGTCCACGCTCTGCAAAGTAGTCTAAGAATTTTTGTCTAATTTCATGTCCTGTCATAACTGTCATCTTTTTGTTTTGAAGTTGAAATGCAGATTATAACAAACGAAAACGTCATGTCACAGGAGAGCCAGGATGGGAAAATAAACCGCCGCTAAGAGCCGCAATCGCCAATCAATTCAACGCATCATTAAGCCTTATCCATTAACGGGCGGCAAGGTTGATGGGGGTAGGCGAACTTCTGCGTTGCAAGCCTCAGCCGTGTGCTCAACGAGGTTGATCTGTAAAACCATGAAAAATGGATAGGAGACCGGGCTTGCGGTTTAATTGATATGCGCGTTCTCTTCGTCTTTCGTGGCGAGAATATCGAGCAGCAGTCCGGTATTGCTCTCGGTGCGGAAAATTTGCGCATACTCTTTATCGGTTTTTCTAAAGGCGAACGAGCCTTCCGTTAAATCCAAAAAGACGCTCAGCGCCTGCACGCCTGAAATGACCCCCAGCTTGGCATTGACGAGACGCCCTTCATTGAAATAGATGTGCCCGCGCCCTTCGGTTAAAGCGATGGTCAGTTCCCCGGATACTTTGCTGTTTTCCACCATTTGAATGACATCCAGCAAGTTGATGATGGCGAAATTACCGGTCAAAATCGTCTGCTCATCCGGCATGGCTTGCGCTAAATAGCCGCTGTTCATTTGACGAACCGTTTGCACTGGGGCATTCGCGGCTTGGGGTTGTACGGATTGTAACTGGGTGCCCTGTCGCAGAGGGGATGGCTGAGATGATGGCGGTTGAAGCCGTTGCCCGTTAACCGGCGACGACGGATTTCTGGGCGGCAGATTCAGGGTTTTCGGGGTCACAACTTGCGGCAGCGGTGGCAGCGAACCGGTTTGTCCGTCACCCGACCAGGCGGTTTTCGATAAAGAGTTGAAGGTTTCTTTGCTAAACGGTTCTTTTTCGACCAGACAGCGGATGGTGTATTCCTGTTCGGGTTTCAAATTGGTGAATTGAATTCCCATACCGACTTGCGGCATGCAATAACGCACTTCGCCTTCTACTTCCAAAGGGATACCCAGCACCAGGAAGCGCAGTTTCAAAATCGAGCCGACCGCCAGATGCGCCAGCGAATCAATGAAGAGTCCGGTGACGCTGATGTCATTGATGCGGGTGTTTAATCGGCCAATGCCCTTTCCTTCGCATTGGATTTCGCAGATGTAACTAATCCGTTTGGCGGTTCTTCTCTCGTTGCCTTTTGAAACCATTTGAAATTTCCTTATCTGCCTGAACTGTGAAACTTTAAGCTATCCGAATACCTAAATGGATAATGCTCGCCGGGTTCCTGAAAATATCCGCTCTCAATCTTGGACTTATTATTCTTCTTCATTGAATTCCATTTGCAGGGCGCGAAGTTTTTTCATGACTAAATCATACCCAAACCCTTGTCTGACCAGGTAAGCGATGATGCGTCTTGTGCTTTTCGGGTCTTGCGGTTTTCCGTGAATACGCAGGTGTTTGTCAATGGCTCGTTTGAGCGAGTCGGCTTCGGTCTCCTCCACAAAAACTTTTTCAAGCGTTTCTTCAATCACGTCGCGCGGTACTTTTTTCTCCATCAGTTCGCGCCGCAAACGCGCTTTGCCAAGCGCCCTGAGTTGCAAACGCGACAGCGCGTAATTTAAAGCAAAACTGCGGTCATTGATATAACCCAGCTCCTTGAGGCGGGCGATACAAACTTCAATCAGGCGGGGCTCAAGCCAGGCTTTTGCCAGCAACTTCTCGCGCAGTTGTTGTTCGCTGCGCGCTCTTGCGGCAAGCAGTTTCAAAGCTGCATTCATCGCCTTTTGCCGCTCGCGCTCTTCGTTGTATGCCGGTGCATCTTTCTTACTTTCAAATAACTCATCCGCGCCGTCGTCGTCAATGGGCTCGGCTGGACGGCGGTTTCCTGTGCCGCGCCGCTGGCGGTCTATCGGATAATTTGTTCTTTTCCTTCTAAAAGCCAATTGACGAACTGTTTGGTTTCCGGTTTGGTGCCTTCCAAAGAAGCCGTACGCTTACGTGAACGCTCCATATCATCGCGCGCCTGGTCGGCGGCTGAGCGAATACCGGAAACCCGCAATTTAAATTCATCCGGGTTCGTGGTGCTGGCCACCGCCTCTTCGTACGTTATCAATTCTTGCGAATATAAATCAAACAGCGATTGATCAAAGGTCTGCATGCCATATTGCGAGGTTCCTTGCGCGATGGCATCGCGTATCAAATGGGTCTTTTCGGGATAGATGACGCAATCGCGTATGTAAGGCGTAACCACCATCACTTCGACAGCCGGCACGCGACCCATGGTCGAGTCGGCAGCGCGAACCAGACGCATCGAAATCACGCCGCGCAAGACGCTCGCCAGTTGCAAGCGAATCGAGTTTTGTTGATGTGGCGGAAAGATTGAAACAATGCGCTGAATGGTTTCGGTTGCATCAAGCGTGTGCAGCGTTGATAAAACCAGGTGACCGGTTTCGGCGGCCATGAGTGCCGTTTCAATGGTTTCGTGGTCGCGCATTTCACCGACCAGGATGACATCCGGGTCTTGTCGAAGTGCCCCACGTAAGGCTTCGTAAAAACTTTTCGTATCTACATCAACTTCGCGTTGATTAACATAGGCTTTTTTATCGCGGTGCAAAAATTCGATGGGGTCTTCAACCGTCACAATATGTCCGGTGCGGGTACGGTTGATGTAATCAATCATGGCCGCCAGGGTGGTAGATTTACCGGAACCGGTGGTTCCCGTAACCAGAACCATCCCGCGATGATGGTCAGCCAACCCGTCTATCGCCGAAGGCAAACGCAACTCTTCAATGGTGCGGACCGTCGTTGGAATGACGCGCAACACCATACCCACCGTGCCCCGTTGTTGAAAAATATTGCAACGAAAACGCCCTAAATTCTGCACCCCATAAGCCACATCGATTTCAGAATTTTCGCTGAATCGCTGCTTCTGCCGATTGTTCATCATGGAAAAAGCCATGTTGAGAGTGTCTTCGGCAGACAGCCGTTGCGCCTCGACCATCGGTTGAAGGTCGCCGTTGATTCTGAGAAAAGGAAAACTGCCTGCTTTGATATGAAGGTCGGATGCGCCTTTGCTGCAAGCAATGGTTAAAAGTTGGTCAATGCTGGCTGACATATTTTGCCTCGTTAATTTTTTTCTTAACCGACAGTCTGAAACACTGATATACAGATTGATGGTTCCAACTCACAGGGGCAGACACAGTCCAGGCTCAGGGATTAACCACATGCTTGAGTAATTGACTTTCAGCGTTGGTATTATAGGTTCAACCTAAATGCACATCAACAGTTTAGTTTTTAGCCCGTAGCCTGTAGGACAATGAATGCGGAAACGGCGATGCGGAATTCGGCAGAGAACTAACGACAACTTAAAACTTACAGGCTACGGACTCCTTTACTGTTTTGCGGAAGTGAATTTTAACTCGCCGGATTTACTGAACAGCTTGGTTACGCTATAGAGCGCAAAACCATTGCTTTTGCTGCCATCATATTCAAATTCGTAAGTTCCTTGTTGATTGGGCGCCAGCGTGTTGGGCGTTACCGCAACGGTGCGGGTTTCGATCACTTTTTCGCCGCGATAGAAGCTGACTTCGACAGCCAGCTCTTCAAGCGTGTCTTCGGAAATATTCAAGACGGCGCCTCTGGCTTTGACGATGTTTTTATTGACTTCCGGGTTGCGCGAGGGAATCACTTGCGCTTTCGGTTTTTCGACTACGGTTTCCGGCGCCGAACTGCCGGTTCGTAAACGCGCCAGGATGGCGTCAACGCGGGCGTGAAATGCCGGAACTTTAAAGTACGCAGCGACTCCGCCCCCGATAAGTAAGAGCACCACCAGCAAGGTGATTAAGCCGCCGCGCCCGGTATCGCTTGCATCGGGCGATTTGCCATAATCTCTGAATCCGGTCACGCCAATTTCATCTTCTGAAATCACCGGCTTGCCTATTACTAAAGGCGCATCAGAGGTTTCGACCGGGAGCCCTAAAACCGCTCCGGCAACTTTGCGACCGGCTTGCGGCGCGCGCCAGGCCGGTTCAGCCGTAACGGCCCTCACCATCTCAGGTTGAGACGCCGTCAAGGGCGCAGGTTTGGTTTGCGGCAGCTCGCTTTCAAAAGGCGCAAGCGGTTCTCGGTCAAGCCGGGTTTCTCGCGACGGCAAAGGCGTTGAAATTTTTGTTTGGCGCGAGGTCGTAAACGGCGTTGGCTCAGGTTGCTGACTTTGCGCAACCAGCGGCTCAATGCGTGGCGGTTCAAAGGGCTCGCGGCTGGGTTTGGTGAGGGGTAGTTCAAAATTCTGCCGGGATGCAGGGTGCTCAATACGCGCCGAACTTGCATCCTCCAGGGCGCTGGAAAGCGGCGTGGTTACGTTTTCATTCGCTGCCGGATGCGGCAGCGCTGAAAATGATTCAGGCGAACTGGCAAGCGTTGAAGTTTGATGTTCAACTACCGGCGCTTCATCCGCAACCTCTTCGTCAATGCGCGGCTCGATAGGTTCAGGCTCTTCTTCGGAAGAGGCGACGGCCAAAGGCACCTCTTCTTTAATCTGTGGCGAATTCGATAAAGAGAAGACCACGTCCTCTTTGGCCTTCACCTTCTCTGAAGCGGATCTAAAAACTCGCTCTGCAGTTGCAGGCGGCCGGTATATGCGCTCTTCCGTCTTTTCCTCAACCGGGCGATTTGAGAAAACCTTCTCCATCTGCTCTACAGGTTTTTCCGGGCTCTCGGCCGGTGAAATCACTTCGGCTTTTGTCTCATCGGCTGTTGCCTCGCTGGACGGCTCTTCAACCGCTTCTGCATTGTCGGGAAAATTTTTTTCCAGTGAGGATAGCCTATCGGGCGCTTCTTCAACCTCGGAAATTTCCGGCTCTTTATCAGAGAGCGGCTGAGTCTGGTAGGTTAAGGGCTCAACCGCAGCCGGTTTATGAGCCGGCTCATCGGCGAAGAGTTTTTTCACTGCGAATTCATCTTCCACGCCCAGTTGTCTACGTTTCCGGATTAAAAAAATCAGGAGCCCCAACCCGGCGAGAAAAAAGAAACCTCCGACAGTCCAAAGCAACCACGAAACTTTTTGCGGTGGATGCGCTTGCAAGAATAAGATAAGTGTTAAAAGCATGTTTGTGTCCCATCTTGAGAATATCAGCCGGTTTGCTTGCCGCTCAAGCAATACATACCGCCTATGCTTCTACTGATGCCGCGCTCGGCTGGGAGAGTTGCGCGATGGCAATTAATGATTCAAGGATTATTTCCTCTTCTTCGTCTCTGACCGTGCGTAAATCTACCAGTACGCGGTCGCGCTCGGTTCTGGCGATGATTGGAATTTTATAATTTCTGAGTCGCTCTTCAATACCCGTCGCTGACAGATTATCGGTTTGAATAGCAACCAGGACGGTCGGTAAATTGACTTCCGGTGCCGAGCCGCCGCCGATGACCGACGCGCCGCTTTCGAGCCTAAGGTTGAACCGCCCTTGCGTTGCTTGGGCGAGGCGATTTTTGAACTGCTCGGCGCGCGCTCCCATCTCCGTTTGGCTTATCGCCATGGCGCGAATCACCGGCACGTCGCGCGCCGCCGCGCCGCGTTCGTAGATTTTGAGTGTCGCTTCCAAAGCGGCGTAGGTCAGCTTGTCAACGCGCAAGGCGCGCATCAGCGGATTCTTGCGCACCCGCTCAAGCAACTCCCGGTTTCCGGCAATGATTCCGGCTTGTGGCCCGCCCAACATTTTATCGCCGCTGAAGGCGACAACCGCCATGCCGGCTTTGAGCGAGGCGCTGACCACCGGCTCATTTTTGACGCCATAAGGCGCAAGGTCTACGAGACAGCCTGACCCCAAATCTTCAAATGCGGGAATGCGCGTGCGCCGCGAGAGGTCAGCGATTTCTGCAAGCGTCGGACGCTCGGTAAAACCGATGATGCGATAGTTCGACGGGTGGACGCGCAAAATTAAACGCGTATTTTCACTGATCGCATTTGCGTAATCGCTGATGCGCGTGCGATTGGTGGTGCCGACTTCGCGGAGTTTCGCGCCGCTTTTTTCCATGACTTCGGGAATGCGAAAACTGCCACCAATTTCAATCAACTCGCCGCGCGAAACAATTACTTCGCCGCCTTCGGCAAGCGAGTTCAAAACCAGCAACACGGCGGCGGCGCAATTATTGGCGACCGTGGCATCTTCGCTGCCCACTAAACGCGCCAGCAACGCCTGGCAATGGACCTCACGTTTGCCGCGCTCGCCTTCGCGCAAATCGTATTCGAGATTCGAGTAATGCGACGCGACATCTGCAATCGCCGCAATCGCGCCCTCAGCGAGCGGCGCGCGCCCTAAATTGGTATGAATGATGACCCCCGTCGCATTGATAACGCGGCGCAGCGAAGGTTTCACAAAACTCGCTGCAACCAAGGCGAGGCGAGCGGCAATGATGGATTCCAAGTTCTGCTCTGAATCCTGAATCCCGGGCCCTGCATCCTGCACCATTGCTGCGCGCACCTCGTCAACCACTTGACGCAACAAATCCCGCACCCGGTCACGGCTCAAGCTGGCCGATAAACTCATCGCCACAGGGCTTGCAAGCAGTCTTTCGATTGAGGGTAGCGTTTTCAGTAACTCTTTCGACATGGGATTAGTATTGACACGCTCAAGTACCGACTTTAGATTTTAGCATAACCCCCAGATTATCTAAGCCCTGATTGCGCAATTATTGAATGGAAGCACAAAAGCCTGTAAATCCCATTGACCAGGACCTTGATCGTCTCGATACGGAAATCCGTCGCTTGAAGGTCGAGTACGATATATTTTTCAACGGCGGCACCACCAAACCGCCGATGGATACCAAAGGTCGCGTTGAGGCCATGATTAAGCGCATCTTTGAAGTAAAGGGCATGTCGTTTGGTCAGCGATTTCGCTACAACAATCTGGTGGCGCGCTACAATGTGATGCGCGAATTGTGGCGCCGACAACAACAAAAACGCGAAGAGAACGGCAGCCGCTTGCCAACCGTTGAAGCGGTCGCCGCCGCTAAATCCATCAACGTGGCAATTCGTTGCCACGACCCGAAACGTGAGCCTGAAAAGGTGAATGAACTTTACGATTATTTACTGGCCGCAAAACGCGAATGCGGCGAGCGCGTCAATGGTTTGAAATACGATATGTTTCAGAACTTCATTGTCAGTCGCGCGACGCAGATCAAACAGACCTTAAAGACCGATGCCGTTGATTTCATCGTGGCTGTCGAAAATGGCAAAGTGAAATTTACGGCGCGCGCCGTTACCGATGCGTCCAAAGGGCCCGAGCGCAAGACCGGAAAATTACACAGCGGAATGTTGAACCGCCCGACCGGTCAGGATTGAGCAGAAAGAATTGCTCTGCGGTCAGCCGCCGCAAAACCTCCAAAAGTGAAAGCCGTTGAAGAGTTTCTTCAACGGCTTTCGCTTTTGGAGTTCAGATTTGATAAAGGGGGTTTAATCGCCCGCCACGCCGGTGGTTTCCGGTTTGGCTTTGCTGAGCCCTTTGAGTTGAACAATTGGCGCATCCGGCGCCGCTTGCTCTTTCAAGATGTGTTGACGATAGAGCTTGGCCATTCGTTCGTTCTCTTGTTCCTGGCGCATACGCTCGGCGCGGGCGCGTTGTTTCTCTTCACGCGCCGTCTTGGCGATGCCTAAATTATCCAGGTCATGCTGAACTTCATTGGTGACTAACTCTTCTTTAAGCACCAGTGAATGGTCAACGCTGGCCAGCCCAACATTCTTACCGCCGGCAAAAATTTCATGACGACCTTTCTCTTCGTACCACTTCGTCAAGGTCGCCGTCATATGCATCTTCTCAACGATGTTTCGCCAACCGATGCCGGTGTTATAGGCGCAGAAAGAGATTTCACCTTCTTGCGTGGCATATGGAATGATGCATTGTTCGGTGCGGCGGAAATCGTAGTTGAACAAATCCTGAAACCACATTCCGGCGATGAACAAAAAGTTCCAGCGGTCTGAACGGCGCTTTTGAATATCTTCAGCCGTGCGTTCGCCCGATACTTTGCCGTAATCTTTGCCCGAGGCGCCAAACGACTTATCGAATTTCATCATCAGGTCTTTAATTTTGAAATGCGTCGGCGCTTTGAAGGGGTCATAGTTGCGCAACAATGCCAGTCCGGCGCCCAGCAATGACAGCTTCTTGCCGCGCGCCGCATCGTTGACCTTCATCAAATCTTTAGCAAATTGATTAGCATCCAGAAAGGCGGTAACCGGAGCGCACTCTTTAGTCTCTTTATCAATCATCACCGCCATGCCGATGCCGCAATTCGGGTGGCAACCGCAACTCAGTTGTCCCCAGTCATTCGACGGACCGTGTACGAGGTCGGCCCAATCGGAAAAAGTTGACATAAAGGAAATCGGGAACCAATCACGCACCGGTTCGCCGATGCCGGTTTGCTCTTTGATGTCATGCGCCATGTGGGAAAGCGTGTAGCGTTGCGCGTGACGCCGCTCGTCGGTGATCTCTTCGTCACGACCGGTGAAGGAAACCGGCTGGAACGAAAGGAAAGAGATCTTCTTCGGGTTATCGAGCGCGAACTTGATAATGCGACCAACCTGTTCATTGTTCACGCCGTTGACAATGGTGGTGACCGGAACGATTTCCACACCGGCGGCGTGCAGGTTTTCAATGGCGCGCAGCTTGACGTCAAACAGATTGCCGACGGCGCGATGTTCGTTCGCGGCATTGCCGATGCCATCGAATTGCAGGTAGGCATAACGCAGACCAGCGTCGGCCGCTTGCTTGCAAAATTCAGGACTCTTGGCGAATTCAATGCCGTTGGTTGCCGCTTGTACGGAGTTGTAACCGACTTTGCGCGAATAACGCACGGCGTCCAGGAAGTAGGGTGAAAGGGTGGGTTCGCCGCCCGAAAATTGCACCGACATTTGCCGACGCGGCTTGAGCGAAATGGCGTTATCGAGCATGGTCTTGATGTCTTCCCAGGAAAGTTCATGAACGAAGCCTACCTGGTTGGCGTCCATAAAACACGGGTCGCACATCATGTTGCAACGGTTGGTTAAGTCAATCGTCAGCACTGAACCGCGCCCGTGCTTGATGGTGCTTGAACCGTGATTGTGCAATTTCTCGTCGTTATGAGCGCGAATATCGCGACCCGGGAAACTCTCTTCAAGATGTTTGAAGAAAGCCGCATCAATGGCCATCACGTCTTCAAAGTGACCGCCGCAATTCGGACAGTCTTTGACCATTAATATTTTGCCGTCGCGTTCGATGATTTGCGCTTTGATTTCACCGAGCTTTTCATTCTTCAAAACTTCGACGGGGAGTTTGCCATCCAATATTTCCTGGCGAATTTTCGGGACGCAGCGCGGGCACAGGGAATCTGTAGTGCGGGGCCAGCCAAGCGGGGGCTTGGTTTTTTGATAAGATTTCAGCAGCGGCTTATCTGACCACTTGGGAGTAAACGACGGGTTCGGATTGATGCGATTCAATTTTTCAAAAACGAACCAGGCGGCGTTGGCTGCAACAGCCACTCCTTTTTCTACATACTTTACAGTTTTTGACATTCTTTTTTCTCCTCAAAATTAGCGAAGCTTTTTTTGAGTATCCCAAAACTTCGCACGGGTTTTTAATAAAGCGTTTTTCAATAATTTGCTTGATGGGGAAATCAACCTGCACTTTCCCAACAGGGCGATGAGCCACCTGGCTCCTCGCATATAAGTTCTGCGAAAAAATCTTTCCTGACTACTTAACTGGCCCGGTTATCGCCGCTCATCTCCAGTTGCACGAGACGGCGAATGGCTTGCACGGATTCTTTCTCCACCAGCCCTTTGGCGGGCAGCATCTGTGGATTGCGTTTATTGTCGAACGCCGCAACCTGATGCACACAGGCAATCGTGCAATAGGGCGCACAGGCTTTCTTGGTGTTGTACTCGCGCTTGATGTCTTCAAATGAATATTCGGAAAGCGGGATGCCGGGATAGCCGCGTTGTTGCGAACAGTAATGTACCAGACCATCTTCGCAAATATAGAGATAGCGGGCCCCGGCGCGACAACGCCACTTATTGGTCTTGCCATCGGCTAAGTTATCTTGAAACTGATTGACCCGCGTGTGACCTTTTTTGCCGAGCGCCTTCATCTTGGTGAAGACCTCACGCTCGAGACCCTTCAAGGGTTTGAGGGTTCCGAGTCTGTCGTGAATGATACCGAGCGAGCTTGAAAATCCGAGTTCAACGGCGCGCTGCCCGATAACCAGCGCATCTTCGGGGCTTTTGATGCCGCCGCCGATAACCGAATTGATGTTGACTTTGAAATTGGCCAGCTGGGAGAGCCATTGCAGTTTCTTGTCCAAGACCTTCAGACTTTTTTTGGAGACTTCATCCGGTTTGATGTTATCAATGCTGATTTGCATATACTCAAGCCCGGCTTGGTTGAGGGCTTTAATCCTATTTTCGGTCAGCAGATACCCATTGGTAATCATGCAGGCGAGCATTTTATGCTGGCGAATACGAGCAATAATCTTTTCAATATCGGGGTGCATTAACGGTTCGCCGCCGCTGATAATGATCGCCGTGGTTCCTAAGGCGGCAAGCTTGTCTAAACGCCTGTACATCTCGGCAATCGGCACAGGCTTTGAATAATCGTCGTACTCGTTGCAATAGGTACACGAGAGGTTGCAACGCCGCATCGGAATAATATGCGCCAGGATGGGGTGCTTGGTCGAAAATACCCCTTTCGCTAAAAACTTAAACTCTTTCCAGTAGATTTTGAGTTTGGTTGAGGTTTTCATAAGCCAATGAATCGGAATCGAGAGCAACCGCGCATCTTGTGACTTATGATGTTGCCTGCACAAGAAACCGAGTAGTGATGCTGCAAATGCTATACCCTTTTAGGTAATCCCCGAGAATTCTCTTTATATTCCGCCTAAATCAAATTATTTCTGCAAATAAAATTTCTGCCGTCCAACAGCCTTAATTTGCTTCATTCGCCTTTATCCTGCTTTTGACACAAAAGAGAATGGCATCAGGAAATAAAGCGCGACTAAATGACTCAGACACCTATCTTACTTCTTTTGCTATATCTTTATGACTCACTCAAGCGATTTTACGAATTGGCGATTGTAAGAACTGCACTCCTGCCGAGTCAAGTGAACTATTTACGCGGGGACAACTCTCCCTTAATTACTACTTCATGATTCAAAGTCGTAAATCTAGTGCTGCCTTGTATAGTTTCAGGGCAACCGGTTTTAGAGTGGGGTAAAGGATATGAATTTTAGCGAGGGATGTCAAATTGAAACGTAAGCTAGTTATTTGGTTCCTTAGCCTTTGGGCATAAAAACCGATAAGAAGAAATTTAAGATATCCAGGAACACCAATTGCCCTTCCATT
>JBIOWC010000065.1:0-3082 GCA_044868105.1 Blastocatellia bacterium | reverse complement strand
TGTGGGTCGCCGCGCCGATTTTACCTGGTACTGAGACCTACAAACGCGCCGAAGCGCTGTCGCATCTGGCATCCGCGCCCGATTATCTGTTGCAGAGTTTGATTGAACTGGCTTGCAATACCGAGTGCGTGCTGAGCGGCTTGGCGACCGAACTCTGGGAGAAAGCCGAGCTGCCGGGCAGGCTCTATGAACACACGCCGCAAACCATCCGCGCCCTCGTTGAAGCCTGCTTGCGCGACAGTAAAATCGTGGCGACCCATTATCAACACGTTGACGGCACTTCGTTTGCCGCACCAGTTGTCGCTTCGGTCGTCGCGCAGATGCTGGAAGCCAATCCGCGCTTAACGCCTGCGGCCGTGAAAAATATTTTGATTTCAACAGCCGATAGAATTCCCCAGGCCGAGGTCATTCGCCAAGGCTATGGCATGATGAATGCGCGTCGGGCCGTTGAACAGACCAAGACAGAAACCCATACCCTTGATGAAAAAGAGTTCTTTTCGCCGCGCATTGAAGAGGGTCGTCTGATTTTCGCTTACCACGATGATGCAGCAGACCAGGTTGCTATTGTCGGCGATTTCAATAACTGGAATCCGCTGCAAACCCATTTCGAGAAATTCACCGATGGCCTCTGGCGAGCTGAAATCGCCACACCTCCGGCGGGACAATACCGCTATAAATTCGTCGTCAATCGCCAGCGTTGGATTGATGACCCGTCGAATTTAATGAAAGAGCCGGATAGCTTCGGCGGCTTAAACTCAGTGCTCAATCTGGCCTGAGAGAACAGGAAATTTTTGCGTTGCCTGGCAAGCGATCCGGTTCGCTTCAACAGTAGAGGTTTGTCTTAAACGCAGGGGCAAGGTCGAGTGAGCACACTTACCGTCTCTGACCGGATTTTGCGAAAGCTTAAAGTAGAAATTCGTTATGAACATCGAAAATCAAAATCTCGAACTCGCTATGACAACCGAGCAAAATCTTGTCGTCGAGATTCACTCGACAAAAGGTGAAACCAACCTGATGCGACAACATCTGCCCGAATATTTGATGGAAGGTTGGGGGCTTTGTTTGTTTATGATTTCGGCTTGCGCGTTCGGCACCTTGCTGGCGCATCCCGCTTCGCCCCTCCATCAAGCCATCCCTAGCCCCTTGCTTCGCCGTATGCTGATGGGAAGCGCCATGGGGCTGACGGCAATTTTGAATATTTATGCGCCCTGGGGAAAGCAATCGGGCGCGCATCTCAACCCGGCAACTACGCTGACCTTTTACCGCTTAGGAAAAGTTACCGGCAAAGATTTCGCTTTCTATTCTCTTTCACAATTTATCGGTGGCGCCCTCGGCGTACTGGTTTCCGCTTTAGCGATTGGTAAATTTTTATCGCATGCTTCGGTAAATTACGTGGCGACCCGGCCCGGCGCATATGGAAAATTTCCGGCGTTCATCGCAGAAATCATCATCACCTTTATTTTGCTATCCCTTGTGCTGAGAGTTTCAAACAGCGAAAAACTCGGCAAATTTACAGGGCTTTTCGCAGGCCTGCTGGTGGCAACCTACATTACGGTTGAAGACCCATTTTCGGGAATGAGTATGAATCCGGCGCGCACATTGGCATCAGCAATCTTCGCCGGAACCTGGGATACCTTGTGGATTTATTTCATCGCTCCGCCCATCGGCATGCTGCTGGCGGCGGAAGTATATCTGCGGTTTGACGGCAAACCCAATTCCGGTTGCGCCAAGCTGCATCACCAAAACAACTATCGTTGCATTTTCTGCGGCGACCAGAGGTCAGGCGACCACGCCTAAAACTAAAACCAATTTTTTAACCAAGGAGATAACACACATGAGTTTCAAATCAACCAAGCTTTTCACTTTCGTTTTCCTCGCGCTAATTAGCACCAGCCTTTTATCACTGAAAGCCAATGCGCAGACCAAGTACACCCTACATATGAAAGATGGCAGCGTCATTACGACTGATGGCAGCATCACGAATGTTCGCGTCAAGAAAGACAAAGAAGTCACCTTCAGAGTCCGTATTGAAAATGTTTCCAACCAAGATGGGCAAACCGCGAAAGACGGAAGCCGTTGGCCCTTTGCCCTTTCACCGGGGATGTGGGTCGTGCATCGCGACGAAGTGCGTTTGTATAAGGAAGGCAACAAGGCGCTTGCCGGTTTAGAGATGCAAGCCGAAGACGGCAACCCGACAGGTTTAATTGAATATCTCAACGGTCACCACAATCAGATGGCGCACGGCGTGTTCAACACCCCGGTTGGCGCAACTGCTCCGGCGCCGATTCTGCCGGGTGGCGCCTATGAATTCACCTTCGTGGCGACGCCGGGAATGCACCTGTCGGTCATCACCATGTTCGGTCAATCGAACGACTGGTTTTATGCGCCGGAAGCCGAAGGCCTTGATCTCTTCAATAATGGCAAGCCCTTGAGCGGCGACATCACCGGTAAGTTTATGCTCTACGATGCCGGGACCGAAGTGAATGAAGAGCCGGGTGCGGGTATGAATCAAGCCCCGCGTCAAAAAGGCGCAAACACCGGCGTGGACGAAAACGGCAAAGTGCGCAAAGAGAAAAAGTCAGAGTTTTATGGCAAGAACGGCGAACTCTTCAAGGTCACTATCACACCGGAAGAAGTGATGTAATAAAAAAGTATGAACGATGAACGCGGAACGATGAACTAATAAGCCGAGCTTTATTCATCGTTCCGGCTTCATCATTTCGTAGAAGGAGAAAAACCATGAGAACGCTTAAAGGAATTTTTTTATCACTCACGGCAATCGCCCTGATTGCGGTGACCACACAGGCACAAATTGCCGACAAGAAGACGCTCACCATCGAAGGCGCCAAGCGCGTCATTGCCGCAGCTATCGCAGAAGCCCGACGCGTCAAAGCGCCAAGCGGCGTCATCGCCGTGGTTGATGATGGCGGCAATTTGATGGCGCTTGAAAGATTGGATGGCACCTTCGCGGCCGGCGCCAATATCTCTATCGGCAAAGCCCGCACGGCAGCGCTTTTCAAACGTCCGACCAAAGCTTTTGAAGACCTAATCAAAAACGGGCGCACGGCGATGGTGGCCTTGC
>JBIOWC010000064.1:0-3866 GCA_044868105.1 Blastocatellia bacterium | reverse complement strand
ACTTGTAAAGTTACCGTTTCGGAATCCCAAAGTAGTCTCATTAGAGTTCGAATCAAGCTTATTAGCGAAGAAAATCGTTCAGAGATTGCTAGAGTTTATAAAATCACTGGCACCCTAAAAGCGATTGAGAAAGAAGGATTAAGACTTATTTTAGACATTCACAAATGGGCACTTTTAGACCGCGATGCCGATACTTATTGGGTAAAAAAAGTGCAGATTTAACCGGTAGTAAAACAACTAATCGAAACGACTTGTTAGCCAGTCAAATTAATTAATTATCTTTTGAATCTGACTACCAACTTGTTATTACCTTGTAATATGTCTACAAGGCAATATATTAGCTCCGAACATTTGTCTTCCTTTCTTCCTCGGCCATAACTCAATTATCAGCTTCGTATTATTGATTGAAGGAGTGTGCGATGAAAAACGCTCGAAAGTGGATACTCTGTGTTGATGACCATGAGAAAACCTGCTCGCTATTTGACTCGGCGCTCAATCAAATAGGTTGCATCGTCATAAACTCGCATAATTATCCAGATGCGTTAGTCAAAGCCCGGACTATAAAATTCGACATTTACATTATCAACTCCGGAATCCGCGAGGGCACCAGCGGGGATTTATACAAACAGATTCGAGCCATGGAGGTTCAGGCACCGGTCATTTTCACCTCGGATGAGGCGCTTCCACAGGAAATTTTAGAACTGGTCAACACAGATAGAAATTACTTCCTAGCCTTACCTTTTGAACAATATGAAATGCGAGCGATAGTATCGCAACTCTTTAACGAATAATTGGCAAGTAAGTCCCTTGCATCTAGGAGGACGATGAATATTCCGCTTTTCCTCAATAATAGTTTGTCTCTATTGCACCCCAGAACGCTCAGCGGGCAAATAAACTTCCACACTTATCCAATGACAAGCGGGTTTATTCCCTCTCGCTTGACCTTAAAACCATAAAACTTCATGAAAATTTGGGCAGGGTTGTCATTGCAGGTCGCACCACGTTAACTTTTTCAATTAGCGTTTACAGGACTGAGAGAAATCTTTCCCAGACCGCAACTACCAATCGTGAAATGACCGGTGCCAAAGCCCGCGTGGTGCGCCTGACGGTCTAAACGCTTCCTGCTACATGCCGATCCCGAACGGATGTTCGAAGAGAAGCTTCCATCCACCTTCGTTGATAATCTCGTTGATCGTTCCCCCGATAGCGTCCTTGGTCGACTCCGACAGCGTTTGGTTAATTATCGATCCGATGAGGATACCTCCCTCGTAGGCGACAGTCACCAGGATAAACTTGGAGCCTGCAGCAATCGCTACCTGTGTGGCGCGTTGAACGGTCGTGAGCTCGAAAACCTGAATGGCGCCGCTCGCAGTGAATTCCATAGGCAGCGGCCCGAAACCTCGCAAGGCCCAGCGCAGTGGGGTCAGCGCTCCAAACTCTTTGGCCACCGCTCCACCGACGACAATCCCTGCTCCGACTTTAGCCGCCTTGCCGGCGGTCACTTGGTTAGTGAGCTTGAAATCGTTCCAGACTCCCCTGGCGAAGGTGCTGATAATTTCCTTCAAATCCCTCTCATCCGTCGGCACCGTGTCGCTCGTAGCGACAAACACTTTCTGCGGCACGCCTGTTTTTTTTGTATCGCCCATCTTTTCCTCCTTAAGCTGAGTAACAGCTAACAAGTATTAGCCCCGGCGAAAAAGTTTGTCATTAGACAAACAAGATGCGCTTAAGGCAAATTAAAGAAGAAGAGAATGAACAAAAGAATTATGGATATAATTCTGCGAAAGGTGCCACCATCATACGCCTTCACTTAACGAATGACAAGCGGGTTTATTCCCTCTCACCTGACCTTCAAACCATAAAGCTTCATGAATATTTGAGTGGAGTTGGTGGTGATCTGATTCAGGCAGGTGTTGAAAGTTATACTGGATAATCTTTAAGAATTTTTCAACACCACTGGATTAATACTTAACCCGGAGGTGTGTATAATTCGAAAATCGGTATGATGCACACCTGCATATAATTCAAAGTTGAGCGTCTATCTGATTAATGAGGAGGATTAAGTGAGCCAGACAACGAATTTTATTCTTTTCACTTTAATCGCATCATTAATTGCTTTCATCCTTGTCATCAGCAATCGCTCTATTGATACTGCAAAAAAGATGGCGCAAGGCTTTTATCTGCTTTGTTTGATTCTCAGTATGGCTGCTTTAATTACCACAATTTTGTCTGTTTCCGGTCTGTTACCAGTCACTAATGCATATCGCCTTGTTTCTCGGGGGCTCATCTATCGAGGATGGGCTGTTATTGGGACTGGGATTAGCTCCACTCTATTAGTGCTGTTAAATGCTTTCAGATACGTCCGGTCAGGGGTGAGGAGTGAGGCAATTAAGTCTTTTATCGGCTCTCCATTCTTGCTTAAAGGGCTTTGCCTTTCCGTGTCAGTCTCTTTTCTTGCTACAGAGATTGGCAAGTTGACCCATGCTGCGGAGATGCGGCAATTCTTTTTAGAATCAGGCTATGCGCCTTGGTTTCTCTATTTCATCATTGCGGCAGAGCTTGTTGGCGCATTAGGGCTATTTATATCAAAGATGATTGTTCCTGCCGCGTCTGGATTAACTATCATTATGCTGGGTGCGATTTACACCCATTATCGTAACCGTGATCCATTCTCAGATTCGTTAGAAGCGATTCATCTATTAATACTTCTCGTCTGCATTATTATTATAAGGTCACTTCGTAAGAAAACCCTGAACAGCTTTACCAGGCAGGTTGATGCGGCGGGATAACAGAATCTTTTCAACTGTGCCGCCGCCAAAGCAAAATTCTTATCTAATGAAAATAACCAATGGTTTAAACTGAAAGCGATTGGTCAAGCATTTCAAAAGGCTTGTGTGCCAAGCCAATAAAAATGGCTCCGAGTCCTGCAAAATCTCAGAGCCATTTCTGCAGATTAACTCTCCTGCATAGGAGACATTTTCAACCTTATCACATCTAAATTTACAAACCAACTTTCGACCAATTCAAAGGAGCAATATGAAATTGAAGAGAACAACTGCCATTTTGTTATCCCTGATTTTAATGACCAGCCTGCTCACTTTTTCCGCTTGCGATGGTGATGCGGTGCGCAAGACACGCGAAGCTGCAGAGCGTTTGGTTATCTATTCCGATTTGGGTTTGAAATCGCTCGAAGAGCTGAAGACTGGCGGCGCACTCGCCGGGTTCGATGAGGCCTATGGGATTGCTTCGACCGGGATGATTGAGATCCGCGACACCATGACGCTGTTCATCGAAAAGGTGAAGGTCTTTACCAAGTTCGACGCGTAGAGCAGGGAAGACCTTGCTAAGGCGTTCCTTGCCCTGACCGATGCGCTGCAACGATTGAAACCGAAAGTCGCATTCCTGGTCACCAAGGCGATTGAGATTTTGAACGCTAAAGGGGTGACGAATATTCAGGACCCTGAGAGTGTGGTCAGGCGAGTGAATTTTGCGATTGAAATTTTGGAAGCCAGCGCGCGGATAATCCAAACGCGCATCGCACCTTGAGTTTTAATAAGACCTTGCACGATGCTTAGGAACATTCAGAAAGGGGCTGCTGGATATTCAGGGGGCATGAAGGGAGCGTGTGAGTAGGAGTGCTCCCAGTGTTCCTGCCACGATAGAGCGCCCCGCCTTAAAATTTCGATGGGAGTCAATTTTGTACAATAGCAAATTGATGATGAGAAATTTCAACTATTCCGTGTCGGGTAGCAGGGCGGCGTCACCGTCGCCCCGCCCCCTCAGAACCGTGCTTGCGAGTTTCCCCGCACACGGCTCAAGCCATTCACTTACTCCAAAAGACACACTTCATCGGTTAATCACACCTC
>JBIOWC010000063.1:0-6260 GCA_044868105.1 Blastocatellia bacterium | reverse complement strand
TTCAATTGCCGTCTCGCCGGCTTCAAGCGTGTGGCGCAAATCTTTAATGCCGATTGATAGAGTGGTCGGCGTATCGGCGGCGGTGGAATCTTCCGATTCGAGACGACGAAACAACCGGATAATCTGTTTTTCGCGTTTGGTCACTTCGCGGCGGTAACGTTCAGCAACATCGGCGCGACGTTGGTCGCCTTTGTCTTCTTCAAGTCCGGCTTGCGAGGCATACCAGTTCAAATCCTCGACAAGTTTGGCAAGTCCCTGGCGGGTTTCGGCGCTGTTCTTACTTGATGCGAGAATTTCTTTGTCCCGCGCATAGCGAGCAATCAGGTCAGCAAGGGCGCGGGATTTTGAGGATTCGACCAGTTTGAAAGCCTCTTCAATCGCCGCCTCGTCGCCTTCATCCAGGTAAGCTTTTATGGCGTCTTCGTAAACCGCGACTTTGTCTTGCAAGAACGTCGTCTTAAATTCATCGGCGGCGATTCCTGAGCGCAGACTTTCGACGGCTTCGACGGCGTGACGAAAATAGGCCAGTGCCGAACGCTTGCGGTCGCGTTCGATTCGGCCGATCAGGTGATGGGCTTTATAAGTAATAGCCGGCGCATAGATCTGCTCGACCACCTGCAAAGCGCTCTTGGCTAACCGTCTGGCTTTAGCCAAATTCTTTTGCTGATAAGCGCCGTGCGCAGCAAGCAACTGTGCATAGGCAGATTTTGTTGGCAGTTTATGGCTGGCAAATGTTCGATGAGCTAAAGCAGCTCTTTGCGCAGCTTTCTCGTAATCCTTGCCGTGAATGGCGAGCTCGGCCAGATAGGTGTCGGCCATTGCCGTAACGATTTTATTCTTCTTTTGCGCAAAGATTTTTCGCGCCTTCAATAGATCGGCTTTGGCTTCGTCAAACTGCCCGAGTCCGGCACCTGCAAGAGCGCGAACCAGCGACGCTTTAGCCGCTTCATAGGGCAACCCAATTTCAGCAAATTGATTGTGAGCCTGAGTGGCGCTTTCAAAAGCGTCTTCAAAAGCATTGAGCGCCAACAGCATTTCGGCAATCTCCAGATCGCACCAGGCGAGCAGTTGGGTATAGCCGAGTTTGTCGGCGCGCTCGCGCACCTGGTAATACCGGGTCAACGCCTGATTATATTGACCGCGCTGAAAATGAATGTAGGCCATGTGAAAACGCGCTTCCGTAGCATTGAGCGCATGTCCGGTGCGTTCGAAAATTTTCGCAGAGCTTTCAAAAAGCCTTAAAGCTTTATCGGGTTGGTCGGCGTCAACGAAAATGTTGGCGCAATTGAGGTCAACCAGCGCCTGCATGGTTTTTTCGCCGGTTGCCGAAAAAATCTCGCCCGCCCGGTTGTAATGTTTGAGGGCTTTTTTATACTGATCTTGTTGGTAATAAACGTTGCCGACGTTGGTTTCCAGTTGCGCCAGTTGCACGCCCCCGGCGCCACGCAGCGCCCGCCGTGCCGCTTGCGCCGTGCGCAAGGCTTCGGCGAAACGTCCCAGACGTTTGAAAGCATCCACCTGAGATTTTTGCAGTATCGCGGCTTCGGTTTTCAGATTCGCCCGGCGTAGGGCTTTGACGGCGCGATCATAAAGCTTGATGGCGGCGGCCGGGCGGCTTTGTTGGTGCAGCACGCGGGCGCGGCTGGCTTCGGCGAAAGCTTTGACAAGCGGATCATTAATAAGCGCTGCGAGTTCGGAAATGCGGGCTGAAAGCTTGGCGGCAGCGTTGAGGTCGCGCCCGGTCAGCAAATCAATTTCGGATTTCAGCGCCGCGAAAGTCCGCCAATCAACCAGGCCCTTCTGACGACGCAAAAACCCTTCGGCGCTGTCGGCTTTCAACAATTTGTTTGCCAATCTGCTATTCACTTCTCGCTCATTAAACCAACAGGCAAAAGTAAGGGATGAAAGCGTATCGGGCGACTTAACTTTCAACGGAGTTACTTTTGCCTGGGTTTATTCTGCCTGAACGACCGGGATATCGTAGGCGGTGATATGTCCTTCAGAGGTTTGAATGGTTAGGTTATAAAGTCCTTGTTTGAGGCCGCCGATGGTGAATTCGCCCATCTCATTGGTTGACGCGCGATGCGTCTTTTGGTCTTGGCTGACTAACTCAAGCGCCAGACCGGCCACCGAATCAAAAGAGGTTTCCGCCTCGCACAAAATTTGTCCGACCAAATCGGCGCGCGACCCGCCGACGGGAGCAATCTGCAAATCAATGCTGTAGGCGCCGGCATTGTATAAGAGTTGACGATTGGTGGTTTCGGTTGACCGAACCCCGATGACCGCCGGGCGCGCGAAGCTGTCGAAGGTGAGCGCGGCAATCGCTTGCACAAGTCTTTCAACCAGACGCGGTTTTTGCGTCTCAAAAATTCTCAAGGCGCGTTTGGTAACCCAAGCCGGCGGGTCTATGGACTGGTCGAGCGCCGCCAGGGTTTTTACCTGATTAAACCAATCGCGGTTGGCGCTGCACTGCGCGCAGTCGCCGGAAAGATGAGTTGCCACGCGCTCGGCTTCCTCAGCAGCCAGTTTGCCATCCAGATAATCAAGTAATTTTTCGAAACTCGGGCATCTCATAAATTCTTTCCTTGTTCTCATTTATATACAGTCATTTTAGTAGAGCCTGGTGTCGTGTAAAAAATACCTACCCGTTCAAATTTTTCCCTGGAGCAATTTTTTCAATTTTTCCAGGCATCTAGCGCGCGTCGGACCGATGGAGGCAACCGGCATATTCATACTTTTGGCAATCTCCGTATAGCTCAATTCATCTTTTTTATAAAAGAGCAGGGTCACCAAATTTTTACAGCGGTCAGGCAGTGCCGAGATGGCTTGGCGAACCGACTGTTGCTGTTCAAGCTGCATACGCTGCTCGTCGGCCAAGGGGGCATCGGAAACCAGTAAATCCAGCGGTTCCCTATCATCTTCAGAATCTGTTTCATCAATTGAAACTTCGCGTTTTTGGCGGGCCAGCAGCCGCCAACTTTCGCGCGTGGTGGTGGTAATAATCCAGGCGCTCAGTTTTTCGTGGTCGCGTAAGTTTTCCAGCTTTTCGTAGAGCTTCATACAGACGGCTTGAAAAATATCTGCGGCATCGTCTTGCGAGAGCCTGGACTTGAGCGGTATTGAATAAATCAAGCGCTGGTAACGCACAATCAAGGCTTCCCAAGCGCTGGCGTTACCTTTCAAACAGGCTTCAATGATTTTACGATCATCGCTATCGGCAAATTTACTTGTCGGATTATTTTCAGCTTTTTGCTTCATCATTTGGCTAGTTATTCACGTTAATCGCTGGGGAACCAAAAATCAATGCAGGGAAAGGATTCTAGCAAAGCAGCCTTGCACTGTGAAGGAATCCATCCAGAGCGTTCATCAACTAAAGAGCGTTCATCAACTAACCCGGAGCAAAACCGTAAGCCGCCTTGAGGTGATAGCTGGTTCCAATCAACGGGTTTCCATATCGAGGTCTGCGAGTAGCTTTTTCTTCTAAGAGTTCTCTCACGCGCCAAGTTTTCGGCAGTCGAAATATCTGTGAAAGCTGCTCACAAAAGTGGTAAGCGGTTGCAATCCTCTCTTTAATGCGAACAAAAGATTATGTTAATATGTGACTCCCCATCGCCATATTCATTGATCTGACTCTTCAGAATATACAATTTATGATACGTGTAGCCGAAAAGGGAGAGCATTGCCTATGGTTAATCATCAGTTTAACAGATATCTGCGAAATGTAGCGCTTGGCGCCCTCTTAGGCCTGACCGGACTTATCTTGCCGGTCAAGGCGCAAAAGATTGACAACATAGACCGCGACCGTGGTCGCCTCATGTTGAAGTCCATCAAAGAAGATATAAAAAACAACTATTACGATCCCCAGTTTCATGGATTGGATTTGGAAGCTCGTTTCCAGCAAGCCGATGAAAAGCTCAAACAAGCGACCTCTTTAGGTCAGATTTTTGGCATTATCGCGCAAGCCGTGCTGGATTTGAATGATACCCACACCTATTTTATTCCTCCGGGGCGAGCCGCAAATTATGAATATGGGTGGGAGTCGCAAATCATCGGCAATAAATGTTTCATCCTGGCCGTCCGACCCGGAAGCGATGCCGAAACCAAAGGGCTTAAACCCGGAGATGAACTCCTTACCATAGATGGCGTGAAACCGACTCGGGCAAATTATTTCACCATGGTCTACCTCTATAACACCTTGAGACCGCAACCCGGTGTCAGACTCGTCGTGCAAAGCCCCGGCGGAGAGCAGCGCCAGCTTGACATTCTGGCAAAGGTTACCCCGCGCCGGGTGGTCACAGACCTTCAGGCGCTCTCCATAGAGTCTGAGAAAAACGACCGCCTCTATCGCCATCGCAGCGTGGAAATCGGCAGTGACCTGTTTATTTGGAAGATGCCTCAATTTGACCTTGATGAGTTTGGCGTGGACAAAATGATGGATAACGCGAGCAAACATAAATCGCTCATCCTGGATTTACGCGGCAATGGCGGTGGGGCCGAGCTTACGCTGTTGCGCCTGCTGGGTCACTTTTTTGAACGCGACGTGAAAGTGGGCGAACTCAAAAGACGCAAAGAGTCGAAGCCGATTCTGGCAAAATCGCGTGGTGACCGGGCCTTTGAAGGCGATCTCGTGGTCATCATTGATAGCCAGTCGGGTTCTGCCGCGGAACTCTTTGCCCGGGTGGTTCAACTTGAAAAGCGCGGCGTTGTCATTGGCGACCGCTCGGCCGGCGCGGTAATGCGCGCAAGGCTGTTTCCGCATGATGCAGGAAATAACCTTTCATCAGGGGGTAACTTTATCATCTATGGCGTGGCGGTGACCGATGGCGATTTGATTATGACGGATGGCAACAGCCTGGAACGGGTTGGCGTTAATCCGGATGAAACGGTGGTGCCAACGGCCGCCGATATTGCCGCCAAGCGCGACCCGGTTCTTGCCCATGCGGCACACCTGGTGCGGGTTAAACTCGAGGCGGAAAAAGCCGGCTCTTTTTTCCCCTATGAATGGCCTAAACCATAAACGGACGGGCAGAATTTTATCGCCGTTTGCCAATTCTATCACTGACGATGTTGAGTTGATTTATGGAACTGAAATCCCCGTTCTGCAAAAAATCGCTTCTCTCTTTAGCTTTAGCGGCGCTTCTTTTATTGACGAGCCTTAACCCTGGAATCAACTCAACTGTTGAGGCCCAGGCAACCGGGCGCGGGTTGCGTATCCAGGTAAAAAAATGGCCCGATAAAGCCAAGCGCTGGGCGTTGATTATCGGCGTCAATAAATATGCGGATGAAGCAAATTTGCAATCTTTGCGCGGCGCCGTCAATGATGCCCGGGCCCTGAAAGCCGCGCTGGTTAACTATGCCGGCTTCCCTGAAAATCAGGTCATCCTGCTGAGTACGGACCAGACAGAGAAGTTACAACCAACCCGAAATAATATTTTGCGCGAGCTGGGAATTGTGCGCAGCAACATTCCCAAGGATGGCTTACTCCTGCTCTCTTTTTCAGGTCATGGCATGGAGCGCGGCGGACAGGTTTTTCTCGCGCCCTCTGATACGCAATCCATTGTCCTGGAGCAAACGGCGTTGAATGCGAGCACCGTAATGGACATGATTAAAGAAGCCGGGGTCTCTCAGGTCGTTATGCTCCTGGATGCCTGCCGTAATAATCCTACCGGGCGAGGCATCAGAATCAATCCGCTGAGTGAAACCTACAAACGCGCCTTTGAGTTTGACGAGCGCAACAAAGATATCAGCGCTTTTGCTACTTTGTATGCGACAGGAATGGGGCAGGTATCTCAGGAAAACCCCGATACCAACCTCGGATATTTCACAGAGGCTATCGTCGAGGCGCTCAAAGGAGAGGCGGCCAACGAAAATGGGGAAATCACCTTAAAAGGGATTGTGGATTATGTTGAGGAGGTAGTCCCCAAACGCACCCGGCGCGCCGGCGGTCATGAACAAAAACCGTATGAGAATATTTATGGCTATCGAGCCCAGGAACTGGTCATCGCCATGGGCACGCCCAAACGTTCGGCGGGCGAGGCGAATAAAATCACTTCCGATGCCAATTCGATATTAAAAGCCGACCCGGGCGAGTTAGCTGAGGTGGTGTTCTGGAATTCGATAGCGAGCAGCAAGAATCCTGAAAAATTTGAAGCTTATCTGGAACAGTACCCGAATGGTCGTTTTGCCACCTTAGCCAAAATCAACATTAAGGAGCTCAAGGGCGGACAATCAAAGGTCGAGGGAACGGGAGAGAAAACCGC
>JBIOWC010000062.1:0-2030 GCA_044868105.1 Blastocatellia bacterium | reverse complement strand
TACAAGCCGGTATGGGTCGCACCGGCAAGATGTGGGCGTTTGAAAATTTTGAGGTGATTCCGGATATCATCTGTATGGCGAAGGCGCTCGGCGGCGGGTTGCCACTGGCGGTCACCTTCGCAAAATCCAATTTGATGCAATGGCATGTCGGGGCGCACGCTTCGACCTTCGGCGGCAACCCGGTTGCCATCGCTGCGGCATTGAAAACTATTGAAATTTTACAAGACGGCGTCATAGATAACGCTCGTGAAGTCGGCGCCTATATGCTTGATAAACTGAAAGCCATGCAACCGCGCTATGCCGCAATTGTCGAAGCGCGCGGACTCGGATTGATGATTGGCGTCGAGTTTGCCAAAAACCCTGAGACGCTGGAACCATGGGGCGAATTGCGTGACCGCATCGTTTACGAGTCGTTCGAGAATGGTTTGGTTTTGCAAGGCGCAGGTGAATCTTCGATTCGCTTTTCACCGCCCTTGATTATTGACCGCGAACAAGCTGATTATGCGTTGGATATTTTTGAAGCCGCAGTGAAAAAATATAGCAAATGAAAGTGCTCGGCATTGCGGATGTGAGGGATGGGTTGATGTTTGATACTCGCTCATCCCTTTTTCATTGCTTTCTATCCGACTTGCCGGGATTGTATGATGTAGGCAAAGGACCGAAGATCAATGAGAGTATTTGCAATCGGCGATATGCACCTTGAAGGCGGGACAGGAAAGACCATGGATCGGTTTGGTGATCATTGGCTGGGTCACGACAAAAAGATATTCGCAGCCTGGGAGCAAATCGGGAGCGAGAATGACCTGCTACTGGTCGTCGGCGATTCAAGCTGGGCGTTGCGCCTCGATGCAGCCAAATGCGACCTTGACCGCATCGGCGCCATGAAAGGCGCGAAGATTTTACTCAAAGGCAATCATGATTATTGGTGGGAATCAGCGAATAAGTTAAATCAGGCGCTCGATCCATCAATCAAACCCCTTCAAGGAAATGCTTTAATCATCAATCGGGTTGCCATTGCCGGAACCCGCGGCTGGGTTTGCCCGAATGATACCTATTTCAAAACGTCTGACCAGAAGATTTATGAGCGTGAAGTCGGACGCTTGAAAACAGCGCTTGAATCTGTACAAAACCGATCAACTGAATTTGATTACCTTATCGTCGCCTTGCATTATCCTCCGACCAATCAATTTCACGAGCCGACCGGGTTTACGGAATTAATTGATCAGTATGAAGCTGATGTTTGCGTATACGGACATCTGCACGGCGAATCCATCAAGACAGCCCTTACCGGATTGCATAATCAGACGGTTTATTACCTGGTCAGCGCTGATGCGGTGAATTTCGCGCCTGCCGAAATTGATTTAAATCAGGTTGAGCGCAATTTTGCGTTCTCGGGGCTTTGAGTTTGCATCAATAAAAATCGGGGCATTCATGGAAAGAACATATGGTGGAAAAAGGACGCTCATCACCGGTGGGTTAGGGTTTATCGGCAGCAACCTCGCGCACAGACTTGTTGAACATGGCGCGAAAGTTACGCTCGTGGACTCACTGGTTCCCGCCTATGGCGGAAATCCTTTCAACATTCGCGGCATCGAAGACCAGGTTAACATTAACATCGCCGATGTACGCGATGAACACAGCATGGCATACCTCGTTCAAGGTCAGGATTTCATTTTCAATCTCGCAGGACAAGTCAGCCACATTGATAGCATGGAAAATCCTTATACCGACCTTGAAATCAATGTCCGTTCGCAGCTTTCAATCATGGAGGCCTGCCGCAAGAGTAATCGCAATGTCAAAATCATCTATACCAGCACCCGGCAACTTTACGGTAAACCGCTCTACTTGCCGGTTGATGAAAACCACATTGCGCATCCGACGGATGTCAATGGCATCAATAAACTATGCGGCGAGTTGTACCACATTCTCTATCATAATGTTTATGGCATTCGCGCGGTCTCTTTGCGACTCACGAATTGTTATGGACCGCGACAACTGTTGAAACATTCGCGGCAAGGCTTCATAAACTG
>JBIOWC010000061.1:0-3619 GCA_044868105.1 Blastocatellia bacterium | reverse complement strand
TATAACACCGACCCGCGTCTGGATTTCAATGCCATGAAGCTGGATACCCTGGATGCTTATTCGACGGTAATGGCGGTGCCGTTAATGAAAGGCAAAGAAATTTTCGGGGCGCTCACGCTCTATTCTCAAGATAAACCCTGTTATGAATCCGACCATTTGCGGTTAGTCGAAGCGGTCGCCAAATTGGCTTCAGATGCCATTGCTAACGTCTTGCATCATCGGCAAACGGAAGCCAATGCGTTGTCAGACCCGTTGACCGGGCTGCCGAATGCGCGGGCCCTCAGACAACGATTTGAAGAAGAGGTTTCGCGCTCACAGCGTTACGGGAATAAATTTGCTGTCCTGATGATGGATTTGGATGGCTTCAAGAATGTCAATGATACGTTGGGGCATCCGGCGGGCGACACAGCGCTGAAAGAAATCGGCGCCTTACTGTCAAAACAGATCCGCTCATTCGACTTTTTGTGCAGGTATGCAGGAGACGAATTTGTCGCGATTGTCCAGGCGACGCACGAAGAAGCTCCGGCCGTCGTTAGACGCATTCAACAAACCCTCGATAAGCAGGAATTTTCCTGCAATAAATTGGGTCAACATATCGGCGCCAGTATCGGTTATGCCTGTTACGGTTTGGATGGCTATACCTTGGATGAATTGTTGCTCTCCGCCGATAGAGAGATGTATAGCAACAAGTTCAAGCGTAAAAACCTTGCCGCTACCGAAGCCAAACCCGCAGAGAACTCCGAAATAGACTTAACCTCATTCAGAGTCATGTAACAACCCCTGACTTGTCGAGTCAGATCACAGCAAGCTGCGATTGACGCCTTCGACCTAGCTTTTCATTACCCTAATCGAAATATTCACTGCCGAATAATTTGCTCAAACGATGCCCAATTCTCTCTGATTCAGGTAAACTCAACCCCTTAGCGCGAACGACAGAAAAGGTAATTGAGCAATTGATGAATCCGCTTCCCTTGGTCACGGTCAAATACGCTACAACTTTAGATGGTCGCATCGCGACAACGCTTGGCGATTCGCAATGGATCAGTTGCGCGGAAACCTTGCAACTGGCGCATCAACTGCGCGCCGAGCATGACGCGATTATGGTTGGCATCGGAACCGTAGTGGCGGACAATCCGCGTTTGAATGTGCGCTTGGTTGAAGGGCGTAATCCTCTGCGGGTTATCATTGACAGCCGGTTGCAAATTCCTCTTGAAGCCAATGTGTTGCAAGGCGAAGCGGCAAAGGAGACGCTCATTGCTACGACTCAAGTCGCAGAGACAGACCGTATCGAAGCGATCAAAGGACTTGGCGCAGAAGTTTTCGTGTTAAAGGACGCTAACCCTCTTGCGCCTCGCGTAAACCTCGAATCGCTGCTCGAAGAACTTTATCAACGCAACATCAAATCAGTTTTAGTTGAAGGCGGCTCAAAGATCATCACCGCCTTGCTGGCGGCGCGCCTGGTTAATCGCCTGGTGGTCGTTGTCGCGCCCAAAATCATTGGGCAAGGCATAGAAGCCATCGGCGATTTGGGCATCACCAGACTCCGCGACGCGATTACCTTTACCAGCGTGAAAACCGAAAAACTCGGAACTGATATCGTGTTCGATTGCCTTTTGGAATAATCCACCGCTTGGAATAATTCACCGCTTGGAATAATTCACCGGGTCGGTCTCGACCATCTCCGTCAATTCAATGATTTGGCTGTCCACAAGCCTGGCGATTGTTTCAGTCGCTCAATAAACCGATGGTCAAGGTTCCGGCGCCCTTCGCCGTATCAATCAAAGCCACTACTGCATCATAGGGCGCGATGGCGGGGGCTTTGATAAACAGCACGCGCGCCTCGGCGGCTCGCTGCTCCATTAAATCCTTGAGCACCAAACCCAGGTCGTCATGACCGACCGGTTTGGTATTTATAGCGAGTTGATAGTCGTTCGATACCGTGAGCATCAACATTTCCGGTGCCGGCGCGCCCGCGTCTTTTGCCGGTTGTGGCGCTTTGACGGGTAACTGTTCTTCGCGGCGCGGCACAATCACCATAAAAATAATGATGAGCACAAGCAGCACATCTATGAGCGGCGTGACGTTAATTGCAGGTTTAGGCGGGGGAGTTTTTGATTGCTGGTTCTTCAAGTTGGCGACCTCAAAAATTTGCTAGGCGCTCCGTAGAAATTAGACACCCGCAAGGCTAATGCGGTTCCCGAATTTTCGACGCGCTGATTTTTCGTCCCCGCTGTAACCTTTCGCCAAGGTCAAACGTGAAGTGTGTAGAAACCGTAAGAGATTTGAGGTGAAAGGAGAGTTGAAGTATGCAATCAGCACAAACGGAGGTCATCGTAATCGGCGGCGGACTGGCCGGGCTTACGGCAGCGGCGTTTCTCGCAAAACAGGGAAAGCAGGTCCGGGTTTTTGAACAAGCCGCGGAACTCGGCGGACGCGCTCGCACCAAAGAACAGAATGGGTTTCTATTTAATTTGGGAGCCCACGCGCTTTATCGCGGCAGTTTCGGGATAGAGGTTTTGCGTGAACTTGGTATCGAACCGAAAGGCGCGCAGCCCTTAACTTCGGGCGGTTATGCCATCTATAAAAACGCCAAACACACTCTGCCTGCCGGTTTTGTGTCATTGCTCACCACCAGCTTATTCAACTTCTCGGAAAAAATGGAAGTCGGCAAAATGCTCGGCGCATTGCCAAAAATAGATGTGCTTCCTTTGATGGGTGTAAGTGTGCAGCAATGGGTAGATGAAAATATTGCGCACGACGCCGTAAAAGAGCTATTTTTGGCGCTGTTTCGTCTGACCACTTATGTCAACGCGCCGGCGCTCATGAGCGCGGGCGCAGCAATTGACCAGGTGCAAAAAGCTTTTAAGAAAAATGTTTTATACCTTGATGGCGGCTGGCAAAGCCTGGTTGGAGGTCTACGGGAGGTCGCGCAAAACGCCGGCGTTATAATCGAGACCGGCGCCAGTGTCGAACGGGTAGAGCGTCGAAGTGACGGGTCTGTGCGCGCTGTTCGTCTGGCCGATGGCCAGGTTTACGAGAGCAATGTTGTGGTCATCGCGGCAAGCCCGGCGATTGCCGCTTCATTGGTTGAAGAGAGCGAAACTACCTCGCTGGCAAACTGGGCGGCACAATCGGTGGCTGTTAAAGCTGCTTGTCTCGATTTGGCTTTGGAACATTTGCCTATTGAGCAAGCCAAATTCGCCCTCGGTGTTGATCAACCGTTTTATCTTTCCGTGCATTCAGCGGTTGCGGCGCTTGCGCCCAAGGGCGGCGCGCTTGTTCAGCTCATGAAATATTTGCCGCCGCACCATCAATCTAAAAATGGCGACGATGAGCGTGAGTTGGAAGCCTTGATGGATTTGGTGCAACCGGGCTGGCGCGACGTAGTGATTCATCGCAGATTTTTGCCTGCGGTTATAGTGACCAATGCAATTCCAGCGGCGGCCACCAACGGAACCGAAGGAAGACCCAGCGTCCAGGTCGCTGATGTGAGTGGTCTGTTTGTCGTCGGCGACTGGGTTGGCAAGGAAGGGCAACTGGTTGACGCAAGTTTCGCAAGCGCCCGACAAGCGGCGAATCTGATTGCTAAAATAGCGACGGCAGAGCTGGCAAAAACCGC
>JBIOWC010000060.1:0-3696 GCA_044868105.1 Blastocatellia bacterium | reverse complement strand
CGGCCTTCTCAAATGGCAAAACGTGTGCTAGGTCACGCGTCCCTTACTCAGTGAAAATTATCAGGGCAAAAAACCAAAGATTCATCAAGAACGAACTCGCATCCGCATAAATTTAGTGACCAATATTTCTTACATTTTTCACTCTAAATAGACGGCTGAGGTGAACTTTTCTTGTGTTACTCGCAGAGGATTTTGCTACAATACCTGCATACTTTAACTGGCACATTCAATCAAATAAGACAGGAGGCACGCAGATGTTTTTGGTTGTTTTTTTAGCTCTTACTTGGGGATTCAACTCCTTATTCCCAACGACTGCGCAGACCGGCAGCACGATTGCCGGATACGTTTTCGATAGCCAACGTCGCCCGATAGCCGACCTCTATGTTGAACTGCTCACCGATACGGATTCGGTATTGATGCGAACCAGAACTGACGGCACCGGCAAGTACGGATTTACCAGACTGTCACGCGGTAACTACCAGGTTCGCGTGCAGACCTCTGGAACCAATTATATAAGCCAGACGGCGCGCATTGAACTGATCGTCGTTTCGGCAGGTGCGGGTACCGGACGCGCTTATGAAGAATATAGTTTCGTTTTGAAAACCATTGATGAAGTGAACGCCAAAAAACTTGGCGGCACCGGAATCGTTTTTACCCAGAATGTACCGGCCGAGGCGCAACGGCTGTACGAAGACGCGGTTGAAAAACTGAAAGCGGAAAATACCAACGAAGGTATAGGCGAATTAAAAAAAGCCATCGAAACTTTTCCGGATTATTATCTCGCGCTTGAGCGTTTAGGCGCAGAGTATGTCAAACTGCGCGACTACGGACAGGCGCAGGAAATCTTGAACAAAGCTCTCAAGGTAAATCCCAAAGGCCAGATGAGCTTTCACTCTTTAGGAGTCGCGCAATATAACTTGAAGAATTTGCCCGCCGCCGTCGAGGCCTTACAACGCGCCGTTGCGCTTGCTCCTAATTCCATCAACTCACAATTCTGGCTCGGCATTGTCCTGTTTCGTAGCGGTAAATTCAACGAAGCCGAAAACCCGCTTAAACGCGCTTATGAACTTGGTGGCAAGCAAGTGGTTGATGTTCACATGTATTTGGCACAGGTTTACAGTAATACGAAAAGGTATAAACAAGCGGCCGATGAGTTGGAACTCTTTTTGAAAGAGACTCCTGATGCCAAGGATACGGAAAAGATTAAAGAGTTGATTCAAACCCTGCGCGCCAAAGCGACGCAATAAAGCTACAGGCAATCCTCGGCCAGCTAGCGCAAAAGATGACTAATCTGAATTCGAGTAATAGCTCGAATGAACCTCAGCGTACATTACGTCCCTGCGGTATCTTTATGATTAACCGCAGGAACGTAGCCCCCTTTTAGTTTCGCGCTCTTACGATTACCTCGCCTTCATATCAGCTGACTTTCCCCGCCAGGTCTAGCGTCGCGCGAGGTTCTCAGTGCAAAGAGAATAAACCCCTCATCCTGAGCAGGACGCTTTAATCTCAACCCGCTCCATTCCGCCCGGGTATTTGCCAGCCAAGTAGAAGAAGCACTCGCAGGTTATGGTATTGCGCTGAGCGGCGCGACTAGGCCAGGTTCAGGGTTGTTGTGAAATCTGAGGACTTCGCGGTTTTGGCGACTATCCGATTTTTGAGTAGCTTTAATAAGCAAAAAAAGCCCGTCCATTTCTGGACGGGCTTTTAATTGTTCTAAACGAAAAGTGGTTTAGAAGGTGTAGCGAACGCCGAGACGAAGTTGGCGCGAACCCTGGAAGGAGTTCGGCAGACCATAGCTGGTTTGCTTACGTTCCGGAGCTGATGCCGCATTCAAATAGGCATTGATTTGATCTCGGATACCGGTAGTCAACAATCTGTTGATGGTTGTCGGCTCATCACCAATACCCAGATTGCCGCCCAGTGTCACAGCACCGAGGGTTCTTTGGACTTGCAAAACATTGCTTTCATCAAAGAGGTTGATGACGTTGAAATCAAATGCCAGGGTTGAACCTTCTGTCAGTCTGACTTTGTGCGAAATGGTCAAGTCAGTCTGTGTGAAAGCCTCTGTTCTACCCAAATCACCACGTCCATTGAGGATGGTTTGTGCAACGCTATAGAGGTTGACGAAAGTGGTGATCGGGGTGCCGGATTGCGCGGTGGTGAAGAAGCCAAATTCAGTAACGTTTTTGGCGCTGCCCCACCAGTTCCAGTTGTAACCACCGAACGCATTGAAGGCGTGCGGACGGTCTGTCGGAAGGCGACCATCATCGGGTGCACCGGTGGTGGTAAAGCCAGCGAACGGCAAGTCGAAGAAGCGGTTGACACCCGGTGAGGTGCGGCCGAGTTCGTCGGAGCTTGCGAGTCCAGAGTAGTTGCCATACAAGCGGCTGTAGGTGTAGGCGAGGTTATAGAAGAAGTTGTTCGCCAAACGACGGTCAACAACAACTTCCAAAGCATCATAGACGCGTTTTGGACTTGCAACTTTGGCATATCCGAAGGTCTTCGCTACTTCGGCGTGCAAGCCGCTGCCCGGATTGCCAATGATGTAAGCTTCGCTGCCTTCAGCATTCGGGAAGCCTGCGTCTTCAATGGCATCAAGAATATTCTTGTGGCTGTAACGCGCACGAAGAAGCATCTTCTCGGTCAATTGATGTTCAACACCAAAGGTGAATTCACGCTGACGGAATTCTTTGAGATTGGGGTCAACCTGACCGTCGAAAATTGTCGCATCCGGGTTATTGGAAGCGATGCGGAAGTCAAGCTGGCATTTGGTTCTGGCGCCTGCGACGTTAATCGGGCAGGTTCCACCGATTTGATCAACTGTGCTGCCCAGAACGAAAGCTTTCGTGTAGATATCGAAGCGCTCGCCCGGGAAGATTTCAAAATAGTCATTACGGAAGAATTCGCCGCCGAATGAACCACGTGGCAGTTCGAATTTCAAGCGGTCAGTGTATTCACCATAGCTACCGAAGAGTTTGGTCTTGCCATTGCCGAAGAGATCGAAAGCAGCGCCGAGGCGCGGCACGATCTTATCGCCCCAACCGAAGTTGATCGGCGGCGCAAAACCGTTGAACGATGGCAGGTCTTCTTTTTCAAAACGCACGCCAGCGTTGATCGAGAGGCGGCTGTTGGGCTGCCATTTGTCTTGCACATAGATGGATTGCGCGGTGTTGCTGGCGCTACCTCTTCGGGCAAAGCGCTGCAAGAAACCGGCACCAATTGCATTCGGAGATGACGGCAGGTCAACGCCGGATACGTCGGCAATCGTGAAACCATAGGAAAGCGAAACCACGCCGAAATCAGCCGTGTTGCTGTTGTCAACGTCGTTTTCAATCTTCGAGTGTCCATAACCGCCCTTGAATTCATGGCGACCGGCGAAACCGCTCAGCAAGTAGCTGACATCGCCTTCAAAGTTGGTCTTTTTGGAAACGTCGAAGTTGTTGTGTGAGTTGCTGGTGACGTTCTGGAAGCCCTGCGCGCAGGCTGCGGCTGCCGGAGGAGCTTGACCGCCACAGATAAAGCGAGTGACATCAGGAACTAAATAACCTGTGGTCTTTTCGTTCAAGAAACCACGCGAGAAACGGAAACTGCCAACCAATTTGCTGGTCGGGGTCCAAACGGCATTGGTGGTGACGTTGTTGGAATTTTGACGACCACCCTGACGCTCTGACAACTGGTGACCTCTGAGCACACCGG
>JBIOWC010000059.1:0-3907 GCA_044868105.1 Blastocatellia bacterium | reverse complement strand
GGTCATCGGCTTCTTTGTTGTAGCCGCTTTCACTAATCGGCTTGAGCATGAGTTCGCGGAACCGGTCTTTGATGTCATTCAAATTGATGCGGTCTTGCGGGCGTTTCGGCCCGGCAACTCCGGGTTGCACATCCGCCAGATTGAGTTCAAGCACGGTTGTGTAATTTACTTCGCCGCCGCGCGGAATGCCGAACATTCCCTGGGCTTTGTAATACTCGCGCACCAGGCCAATCTGTTCGTCGCTTCTACCGGTCGCTTTCAAATAATCGCAGGTCTTTTCATCAACCGGAAAAAAGCCCATGGTCGCGCCGTATTCGGGAGCCATGTTGGCAATCGTGGCGCGGTCGGTGACGGAAAGCGACGCCGCGCCTTCGCCGTGATATTCGACGAACTTGCCGACGACTTTGGCTTTGCGCAACATCTCTGTGCAATGCAACACGAGGTCGGTGGCGGTGACGCCTTCACGCAATTGCCCGCTCATATGGACGCCGACCACATCCGGCGTTAAGAAATAGACCGGCTGTCCGAGCATTCCGGCTTCGGCTTCGATGCCGCCAACGCCCCAACCGACAATCCCTAATCCATTAATCATTGTGGTGTGGGAATCGGTGCCGACTAAGGTATCGGGGAGATAAACGCCGTCGCGCTCCTGCACGCTTTTAGCAAGGTATTCAAGGTTGACTTGATGGCAGATGCCGATGCCGGGCGGTACGACGCCGAAGCTATCGAAAGCTTGCATCCCCCATTTCAAAAATTGATAACGTTCGCGGTTGCGTTTAAATTCCATCTCCATATTCAAACGAAAGGCATCCGGGGTTCCCGAATAATCAACCTGTACGGAATGGTCAATGACCAGATCAACCGGAACCAGCGGTTCAATCAGATTCGGGTCGCGCCCCATTCGCGCAACCGTAGAACGCATCGCCGCCAGGTCAACGAGCAGCGGCACGCCGGTAAAATCTTGCAGCAGGACGCGCGCAATGACGAAAGGAATCTCTTCGGTGCGCTCGCCCGTGGCTTGCCAGTTCGCCAGTTCGCGCACATCTTCTTCGGTGATGGTCTTGCCGTCATAATTGCGCAACACCGATTCAAGCACCACGCGGATGCTAACGGGAAGTTTAGAAACGGGTCCTACGCCTTCTTGTTCGAGACGGGGCAAGCTGTAATATTTGCCGGTTTGGTTTTGAGCGAAAGAAAAAGTTTGCAGAGTATTAAAGAGGTTATGTGTCATATCGTTTTTGCCTTGTAGAATGCGCTCAAAGAGCGGTTGTAATGCTTTGGTTTGATGCTGCTTAAATAGTGAATTCCAGTTTAAGGGCTGCGATTATGAAGGTCAAGTTAAGGGCAGATTTGCAGGAAAATTAAAGGGATTTCTGCCGGTCATTCACCGGCACGAACAGGAACGAATTCGTAATCAACAGAAAAGTTCAACCTCTGATTCCGCGAATAGAGCAGCCCTGGCAGGTTGCTCATCTCCCTCGGCTCCGACACCTCTGAGGCGAAAGCTTGAGAGTGAGCCTTTCACTGCGAACACAAAACTAATTCAGGTATCTCCATAATTATCAGGTGGCGCTTTACCTGACCGGCTCAATGAACAGCAAAGCCGATTGCCGCGCGCTACTGAACGCGACCTGTACCCCCTGACGTTGCAGCGCTGCGCCGCCGCTTGTGCTTTCTGTCTGTTTATCTATGTCCATGACTTTATACCTGAGTCCCGGTTTCAACTTGGTTAAGAGAACGCGCTGATTGAAGGCGCCCTGTCGCTGCCAACGGTAAAGCAGGATGCCCGCCCGCTGTTGTTTATTGTCGTAGAAGGTGACGCCTGCAATGTCGGCCTGGGCTGTGGGCCGTTGCAGGTCGTAGAGGCAGGCAATTTTAAGCTGGTTCAACCGCCGGTAGTTTTCAATCTCTTTCACGATGACGGCGCGCTGACGCGGCTTGATTGCCGCGAGGTCTGTCGAAAGCCCCCAACTGCCGAGCATCGCGCTACGACAATCAAGCCGCGTCATCTCGTCATTTCCTTCAAGTTTGTCCATATAAATCGTAAAGCGCAGCGCGGCCCAGGGAAAAACAAATTCCAGCGCACCAAGCGCCACCCGTATATTCATTTGCGGAGCCGGTTCGTTCAAACGACCGAGGTCGCGCAGCCAGCTGCTCTGGGTCGCCAGCATGGTGAACTCATTGAGCATTCGTCCGCCGGCGTTGCAGTTCTCAATGACCAGGTCGGGATTAGCGCGCCGCACGCCGTAGAGCGCCTCTTGAAACCCTGAGACAATCTTCATCTTTCGTCCGACTATGCGTTCGTCAAAGAAGCGTTGGTCGTATTTCCAGTAATCTATGGCATATTGATTTCGCAAGCGTTTTACATGCTCGCTTAAGTAAGGAATAAATGTGCGCGACGACATATCCACCAGATAGCCGCCCAGTAAATTATTAAAAATCGCTGGTCGTTCAAGCGGCAAGGCCGCGAAATTGGTCGCCTCCGTAACATACTGTGGCGTCGTCCACAAACCGGGCTTGAGGCCTTTCGCCTTAAGCGATGCAAGGAGGGTGGCCAAACTATTCTTAGGAAATTTGCTTTTATGAGGCTCCCAACGCCCCTGGTCGAACCATCCGGCATCAATCACGAAGTTCGTAAAGCCGTAAGGCGACAGGGCGGCAATCTGGCGATTTAGAAATTCCTCATCCACCAAGCGGCGTGCCGCATACCAGGTGTTATAGGTGAGCGGGAACGCGGGCAGCGGCCCGGCGTAGAGCTGCTGTCCAAGGTCTTGCCGGTCTTTCATCCAAAGCGCCCGCCCTTGCGCATCATCGGCCTCGGCTGTGGGCCTGACCAGCAACGCAGGCCCCTCAATCGCCTCGCCCGGATTGAGCATAAGTCGGGTTTCTTCGGGCGGCAGATAGACCGAAAAGGCGAAGCCGTTTTTCAGTCCCTCAAGTCTGGTTTTCCATCCACCGCTCCATTGTAATCCGAAATAGAAACGGCTCGATTTGCCGCCGACAATCCAGTAGGGATTCACTCCCCCGCCCGCATCATCCGAGCTATGCGTCTGGCTGTGCAGCAGCACGTTTTGGTTGGGCGCCAAGGTTTGCTCTGCGCACTCATACTCCAAAGCCCGCCACCAACGCGCCCATTGCGACGCTTCGGTATGCCAATGGGCCGACCAGCCGGGAAACCATTCGACCGCTTGCGGTTCTTCGCCGCGATTGCGCAAGCGTACGCGCAGGCGAAAGAGTTGCCCCTGCGCCGGAAGGTCTATCACCCAGGTGAGCTGTATGTTATTAGCAAGTTCACGAGTCGCTTCAGCCGTGCTGAAATTTTCATCCGTGTGAATTGTCCAGGTGGTCGGCGCGGTTTGCGCGGTCGGAATCAATGACGCCGGAACCCACGCCCCAAGACCTTCAGGTGTTCCGAGATCGCGAAACGCCACCTGACCGGTTGTCCGCCATACCGCTTCCCCAATAATCGGAATCCCTTCAGGCGTGACGGCGAGTCTTAGCGTCAAGGCCTTATTGCTCAACTCCGCAGCCGGCGATGAGATGGCGAGCAGCAATACCCAGATGAGACCGAGAGCCCATCTCAGTGACCGGTCTGAGGGCGAAAACTGGTTGACCGAAAGCTGTTTGACTATGACGCTGATGATTGATTTTGAACCCATCCGGGACTTTCAATTTACTCAACTTTTGCGACAATACGAACGGCGAATATATCGCTGCCGAATTTCGATAGGAGGTCGAGCGATTTACCATCTCCCAAAGGGTCTTTTATCAAGTATTCCTGACCTGATTTGCCGACAATTAAAACCCAATGTTGAATGCTGCCGCCCAGAAGAATTTTAGCCAGTACCGGTTGATTGGCTTTTAAGGCCTGGTCAATGATTTTGTGAGAAAGTGATTGAGGAATATC
>JBIOWC010000058.1:0-37846 GCA_044868105.1 Blastocatellia bacterium | reverse complement strand
ACGTAAACGACTCGCAAATCGTCGGGTAGTTCTGCAATGAGCCCGTCTAACGTAGCAGGGTTAAGAGGGCCATTGCCTTTACGGATAAGCGTTGCGGTTGCCGCCTGGGTGTCGCCGTTACCTTCCTTGAGCCTTGCCAGTGACACCTCAATTGCCAGCTCACGGAGGCAGGAAAACGCCCGTAACTCATCCCACTGCCGAGACGAAATCCGACTGAACCACACGAATGCGTCAACCGTCGCCGTCAATGCAGAACTCCGGTCAGCGAGCAGCCGCAAGCAAATAGTGTGGACTGGTGCAGCATGATGTTGGTAAAGAGATTGGAGTTGTGAAACCGTATTCTGGTTATCACGCGCTGGAGAGATCTCTGCCCGCTTTTTTGCCTGTTCTCTAAAACTCACCATAAACTTCTCCTTCGAGCGACGATGTGCCTGCGCGACCAAAAGTAAGCAAGGGCACGCTAATCAAAGCTTCAGTACTCAATCCGCTCGCGCTCAAACCATCTGTACAGGGTTGGCAGGATCAACAGCGTCAGCAATGTTGAGGTGATGATGCCGCCGATCACCACGGTCGCCAGTGGGCGCTGGACTTCGGCACCCGCCGAAGTTGCAAGCGCCATCGGAATGAAGCCAAGACTTGCCACCAGCGCCGTCATTAACACAGGCCGTAGGCGGGTCTGCGCGCCTTCCTCGACCGCTTCTCCTATGCTTCGCCCTTCCTCGCGTAGGTGGTTGATATAGCTCACCATCACCACGCCGTTCAACACCGCGACGCCGAAGAGGGCGATGAAACCAACGCCCGCCGAGATCGAAAACGGCATGCCGCGCAAGGCGAGCGCGAACACGCCGCCGACGATGGCGAACGGGATGCCGGTGTAAATCAGCACTGCCTGCTTGACCGAATTGAAGGTCGTAAACAGGAGGACGAAGATTAAAAACAGAGCAAGCGGCACGACAATCATCAGCCGCGCTGAGGCGCGCTGTAGGTTTTCGAACTGTCCGCCCCAGGTCAGGTAATACCCGGATGGGACTTTTACCTGTTTGGCAATCTCGCTTTGCGCTTCCTTGACGAAGCTGCCGATATCGCGTCCGCGCACGTTTAACTCGACCCCGATGCGGCGGCGCGTGTCCTCGCGCGAGATCTGCGCCGGGCCTTCGGTGAGCGAAATCTCAGCCACCTGCGCTAGCGGCACGAGCGCACCATTCGACGCGGGAATAAGCAGTCCCTTAATCGCTTCCACGTCCTGGCTGGAGGCCTCGGAGAGACGAACGACGAGGTTAAACCGCTGCTCACCCTCGTAAACCAGACCGGCTTCTTTGCCCGCGATGATCGATTCGACAAGGGTATTGACATCCTCAATGCTTATCCCATAGCGGGCCAGGGCAGTGCGGTCCGGCTTGATCTGGAGCTGAGGCAGTCCCGATATCTGCTCCACCTTCACGTCCTCGGCGCCTTGCACCTTACGCACGACACGGCCAATCTGCTCGGCAGTCGTCTTGAGCAGGTCGAGGTCGTCACCGAACAGCTTGATGGCAATGTCAGATCGCGCGCCGGCGATGAGTTCCGACATGCGCATCTCAATCGGCTGCGAGAAGCTGAAGGCGACCCCTGGCGCTTGGTTCTCAAGTGCCTCCGATATCTTCCCCACCAGCGCCTCCCTGGTGTGCGCGCTCGTCCATTCCGAAGGCGGCTTGAGGTTGACGTAGACGTCGGCGCTGTCAACGCTCATCGGGTCCATGCTGACTTCGGGGCGCCCGATACGAGAGACCACCTTGGTCACTTCGGGGAACTGGTGTAACACGCGCTCAATCTGTGAGTGAGTGCTGATAGCCTGCGACAGCGCCACGCTGGGCGGCTCTCGCGTCATAATGAGGAGCATGCCCTCGTCGAGGCGCGGGATGAACTCCGAGCCCAGAAAGGGAAAGATGACGCCGCTTGCGATGACCATCACGGCAGCAACCGCAATTCCCAGCAGGCGATTTCGCATCACGTAGCCGAGCGCCGGGCGATACCAGCGCTTCACGTAACGAATAAGGAAGCTCTCCTGCTCCGACACGTGGCCGCGGAGCAGAAACGTCAAGGCCGCCGGTATGTAGGTCAGGGAAAGGATGAGCGACCCCAGGAGCGCAAAGACGACCGTCAGGGCCATCGGCTTGAACATCTTGCCCTCGACTCCGACGAGGCTGAGGATCGGAAGATAGACGATCATAATGATGCCAACGGCAAACACGACGGGGCGACCGACTTCCATGCAGGCGTCGAGGATGGTGCGCTCAGGCGGCTCGTGCGATTTCTCATGCTGCGCTTCGGCTCGCCGCCTTACGACGTTTTCAACCATCACCACCGCGCCGTCAACGATCAGTCCGAAGTCGAGCGCGCCCAAGCTCATCAGGTTTCCCGAGACGTTGAAGATGCGCATCAGGATCGCCGCAAACAACATCGAGAGCGGGATGATGGTGGCCACCAGCAGCGCCCCGCGCCAGTTGCCGAGCAGCAGGATAAGCACAATGATGACCAGGATCGCGCCTTCGATTAAGTTCTTGCTGGCAGTATGAATCGTGCGGTCGATCAGCTCTGTCCGGTCATAATAAGAGTCAATAGAGACGCCCTTGGGCAACGACTTCTTGACCTGCTCAATGCGCTCTTTGACATTTTCGACGGCGGTGCGCGAGTTCTCCCCTTTGAGCATCATGGTGATGCCGGTGACGATCTCGCCATTGCCATCAGCTGTGACCGTTCCCTGCCGGAGCGTCGCCCCCTCAACTACCTCGCCGAGGTTGCGCACGACAACCGGCGTGCCCTGTTTCCCGGTTTTGATGACGGTGTTTCGGATGTCTTCGGCAGAATCAACCAGGCCGATGCCGCGCAGCAGGTACTGCTCGCCGCTGTGTTCGATATAGCCGCCGCCCGCGTTCGCATTATTGCGCTCGACTTGCTCCAGCACCTCGCGCAGGGTCAGGCCGTAGGACTGGAGCTTGGCCGGGTCGAGCCGGATCTGGTACTGCTTTTCCAGCCCGCCCATGCTGTTTACTTCCGTGATGCCCGGCACCCCCAGTAACTGTCGCCGCACGCTCCAGTCTTGAATCGTGCGTAGCGAGGTCGCGTCGTAGCCACTGCCCGGAGCTGCCGTTACTTCGTAGTGATAGATCTCTCCGAGGCCGGTGGAGATCGGGCCGATCTCCGGGCTCCCGAGTGATGGCGGAATCTGATCGCGAGCTTGCGCCAGTCGTTCCCCCACAAGTTGGCGGGCGAAATAAGTGTCCACCGAATCCTCGAAAACCACGGTGACGACAGAGAGACCGACCTTAGAGACCGAGCGGATCTCCACCAGGCTAGGCAGGCCGCTCATCGCAATTTCGACCGGGAATGTAATCTGTCGTTCGATTTCCAGGGGCGCAAGCGCGGGTGCCGAGGTCAGCACCATCACCTGCACATTGGTCACGTCAGGCACGGCGTCAATGGGGAGGCGTTGCAGGTTATAAATGCCAGCGCCAATCATGATCGCCACCATCAGCATGACGAGCAGGCGTTGTGTAACGGCAAAGCGAATGAGCGCGTTGATCATTAATCGTTGTCCTCCCCGAACTGGCTTTTCTGAAGTTGCGCCTTGAGCCTGAAGCTGCCTTTGCTCACTACCTTATCGCCTAACTCAAGCCCATTGAGAACTCGCCGGTAGCCTTCAACCAAGCCCCCGAGTTCTACATCGCGAACCTTGAAGTGACCGGGTTCATTCTCCTCCGGCACAAAGACCACGGTGCGCTCGCCGATGCGCTGGACGGCCTCCTCAGGAATCACCAGTTCTTCACCCTCACCTTCTGTCGTGCCTTCTCCGACGGGGCCGGTTTCAAAACCTACTTCGACGAACATGCCGACCTTGAGCTGCTCATTGCGGTTCGCCACCTCGACGCGGACCCGCGCCGTGCGCGTATCCTGGTTGAGCTGCGAATCGATATAGTTGATATGGCCCGCGAGAATCGTCTGGCCGAGAGCCGTCGAGCGCACTTCCGCCGGCGCTCCGACCCGCAAGTGACGAACTTGCGCCTCCGGGACGTTAGCGATCACCCAGACGGTCGAGAGGTTGCCGATGGTGAATAGCGGCTTGCCCGCCTCTATGCCGGCGCCCGCATTCACAAGTCGCTCGGTGACCGTGCCAGAGACAGGAGCGAGCAGTGCGAGGAGCGAGATGTCACGCTGGTCATCAGAATGCTTGCCTTCGGGCACTGCCGCGCCAAGCGAGCGCAGGCTGCTACGAATCTGGGATACCTCTACGCGGGCGGTTTCAAAATCGGCTTGCGCCTGCTGAACTTCACGGTTCAGCGCGATGTTGCTCTGGAAGTCGTATTCAGCCTTCGCCGTCTTGTAGGCGGCTTCTGCGGAGACAAGATCCTTCCCCGCACCCGCGCCAAGCTCGATCAGGCGGCGGGTGCGCCTGAGAGTCGTCTCAGCCTCATCAAGACGGGCTTTCGCCTGCAGCACGGCGGAGCGGTTTTCCGCCCGCTGCACCCGCTCCAAATTACGCTCGGCCAGAGACAGATGGGTCTCCGCTTCGTGAAGCTTACCGTGCATCTCAGCGATTTGGGGACTGGAGATAACCGCCAGCACTGCGCCCGCCCGCACGTGGTCGCCTAAAGCAACGTTCACGCGCTCGACCCGCCCGGAGACAAGAGGCGTGGCCTGCTGGGTCTGTTGTTGATTCGATTCCACCGTGCCGCCGAAGCGCAGGCGCGCGACTGCCGAGCGCTGGGTTACGCCGACGATTTCGATTCCGGCGGTGGCTATTGCTTCCGGTGATAGCTCGACCTCACCCCCTTCGCCCGCCTCATCGGTTTCTCCCTTTTCAGTCTGCTCGGTTCCCACGCTCGCCTTTTGCGCCTTCTGGCTGGCGCTTCCACCGCGCGACCACAAGATCAGGGCAAGCGCGCTCATTATCACAAGCACTCCAATAACGATAAGCAAGTTGCGGTTACGCGAAGAGAACCGCGTAATCGAGACCTGTTGGGCTGGCGCTCCGGTATCCTGAGCTTCGGTATGCTCCTCCGTCCGCGCTAGCTTTTCTGAGGAGTGTGCTCCGTCAACGACTGAATCGTCACTCTTGCCACTAGATATTAAGTTGTCTGCCATATTCTTATGCCTCATTTCTTGGTTTGATCCTCAGCAGGGTTTATTGAACTTCCCATCGCCGATTGGAGATCGGCTAGCGCGCGGTAGCGCTCCGTCAACGCTTCAATGAATTCGCGCTGCAAGTCCACGTACCGGCGCTGCTCAACCAGCAGATCCGTAACCCGGAAAGCGCCGATCTCGTAGGCCCCCCGAATAGACTTGATGTTTTCCATCGAGCGCGCCAGAACCCCTTGCTGCAAAGTGGTGAGCGCAGTACTTGCCGCCTTATATCGTGTATAGGCCGATGCGACATCGGCGCGGACTACGGTCTCGGCAAATTCTCGCCGCTTGCGCGCCTGGAGGATTGCGGCCTCGGCCTCGGCCTTGGCTCCTTGATTGCGATTGAAGGCTGGTATACTGATCGAGACGCCGAACGAAAATAGCTTGTCTCGATCCCGTAACACTCCGACTGGCGTATTATCGAAAATCGAGCGGTTCACGCTGTATTTGCTAAAGGCGGTCACGTCCGGAGTCGCCTGCGCGCGCGCCAACCGCAGCCCTGCCTGGGCGACTTCCTCAGTAAGTCGAGCAAGCCGCAAGTCGGGTCGTGTCCGCAGCGCAATGTCAATGGCTGTTGCTAATGATGGCGGGGGGTCTGGTAATCCTGGCGACGAGAGATCCTCACCGAGCAGCAGAGATTCATCTGGCGCAATGCCTGCGAGATTCTTCAGGCGTAGCAGCGCCGCTTCCAAGCGTCCTTCGACTAGCGCCCGGCGCGCTTTCAGCCGTTCAACCTCGACCCGGAGTAATTTCAATTCAATCGGCGCAGAGTCGCCTTCGGTGACTCGTATTTCAACAACCCGCACCGTTTGTACATCCAGATTATTGAGGTTCTCGGTAATCTCCAGCTCGCGTAGCGCGGCCATCGCTTCTGCGTAAGCAGTCCTCACCTCGGCGATGAGCCGTCGCTCGCGGTCAGCGACTTCGGCCTCGGCTGCATCCAACTCGGCTCGCGCCAGATCGATGCGTCGCTGTCGCTTTCCACCAAGTTCCAACGGTAACGCGAATCCAATGCTGGTTTCGCGTTCGCCCGGTGAGCCGGTAAGCCTTCCGGTTGTCTGCTCGAAATCAATGGTCGGGTTTGGCCTGAGGCCTGCCTGGGTGAGGCGGGCGCGGCCCCGTTCGATGTCAAGACGAGCGGCGGTGAATTCGGCGTTCGAGGCGAGCGACCGGCGAACCAGGTCATTGGACGAAGCGCCCTGGATCGGGTCATAGTATCGAGCCACAGTAGGGCTTCCTGTTGTAGCCTCCGTGGCGCGGCGGGCACCTCGCAGCGGTTTTTCGGAGGGAGAGACTGGCGGGTCATCGCGCCGAGCCATGCCGCTTTCAACCACAGGGCTTTGGCCGACCACTAGAGTGGGGGCCAGACCCCCCACGAATAGGAATAAGAGAAGTGATAGCGCGAGAGTGCGCGCAGGTTGAAAAAGCATTGTTGTTATATCCTCTTCTGATTGAGTTCTATGAATCACTTAGTGATTTCGACGCAGCACAGGCCTCTTGCAAGGCAAGAGAAACAGCCGCTATAGCCGACATGAAATAACTGCTATGGAGTTAGACAAGGCGAGGAGGGTGAAAAGTGCCCTGCGGCGGAGGGGAGGGAAGATATATGGATCTCAAGTCTGTAGGAATTAGTTTCACCCCGAAAACCACATCGATCATGGTGGTGGACGGCACCACATTTAGGCCGCAGCAGAAGCAGTTATCGCAAGGAGGAACCGACTTTGAAGCCGGTCCCTGCTGGGACTCGGCAGCCGCCAGGCCTAGGCTCCTGACACTGGAACGTGCGACAGCAAAGGATGTGATCGCCAGATCGGCGGCACAGGCAGTTAGCTCACCAGCCTCGCCGTCAGGCAGGCAGAGGATCTCTCCGCAGCAAACCTTCGTAGATAAGATGTCTGCGAAGATGAAGAAGAGGAAGAATATGACTGCGCTGCGACGCAGATGGGTTCGCTTCATCCGCTTTCTGTCCACGGATCACTCCTGTGCCAACCCCTGTTGGGAAATTCTGAGGCGATCTATAATCCATACACCTAACAGCCATAGAGCGCACCCGCCGACCATGATCAGGGAGAACCACTTGCCATAGAGTCCGGTTGGAGAGTACATCTCTGTAGCCTCATGCATGGCATCGCTGTTCGGGAAAACACCGGCTTCACATAGCTCATGAAAAGAGTAAATACCGACCTGGATCATGAAGAGTAATAGATAGACGCCGGTAACCTGGAAGAACCTCTTCACATTGATTAAATGACCGAAACGCGCCCAAGCCCATGCGAGCAATGCGGCGGCGGCAATGCCGAGAAGCATGCCGGCCACCATCTGTTCCTGGCGAACCTGCAATAGCATTAAAGCCGTTTCTATTCCTTCGCGGGTCATCATGAGAACAGAAAAGAGGAATACTCCTGTGAAAGCCATGACGCGGGAGGTTCTGGAGGACACCTCGGTGAGCCGCTCCTCCATTTTGCCTTTTAGCTGCGCGCCGGTGCGCCACATATGGATGACGAGGGAGGCGACCATAAGGATGGCGAGAATACCGAGAATGCCTTCCCGCAAGGATTCATTGTTGAAAAACTGAGTGACATAAAAGCCTGCCGATTCACCGAAGAGGTCGTCAACGAGCGTTTCATTCACTCCATATTTCAAGACGTAAGCCAGCGCGCCGCTGACCGCAAGCGAGGCGGCGACGGCCCAGTAGACCGCTGGGACGAGGTGCCGACGGCCGGTCTTCCGCAGGTAAGCGAGGATGACGGCAACGAGCAGGAATGATTCAAAGCCCTCGCGTAGAACGATGATGAATGATTGCAACATGGGAACTTCCTTCTATCAGACCAATCTGGGATTACCCCTCATACCAACTCTTCGACGTGGCGGAAGCCTTCATCGAGCAGGTTCGCGATGTGCTCGTCGTCAAGCGTGTAGTAAGCGATCTTGCCCTCTTTTCGAAAGCGCACGAGTTTCATCTGCCTGAGCGTGCGCAAAGAGTGCGAAACGGCAGACTGCGAAACGCCGAGCAGGTTAGCCAGGTCGCACACGCACAACTCTTCATGCGCCAGCGCGAAGGCGATTTTGACGCGGGTCGGGTCGCCAAGAATCTTGAAGGTCTCCGCCAGCGCCGCGACCGCCTCGACGGACTTCATGGCACGCCTCACGCGCTTCACCTTGCGTTCGTCTATATATTCGATCTCACAGGCGTCCGATCCCGCCTTGGTAGCTACTGATGACAAAATATTATCTCCTGATTATATGAACAGGTGTTCAGATGAACAGCTAGTATACAAAGAGCATGTACAAGGGTCAAGAGCGAAGTTATACCAATTCAAATTGATTTGTGCGTAAAATATTGAGTTGACTGGCGAATCAGAAGCGTCTTTGGGTCGAGCAAGTATCCGGGAATTAGCCATTGCCATAACCGGGATAATAGAGCAAGAACGTCAATGATGAGCATCACCGTGTCGCCTTTCCGGTTCATACTTTCCTTACCTTTAAAGATGCGTCTCTGAGTCTGCACAGCTTTTGGACTCAACCTGTACTGTAGCGTGCGTAATCTTAAAGTCAGAGGTGACGCGCTGTTGAACCGCCTGTAGCACGTCATCGTGTGAGCTGGCATCGGCAAGCACCGCGTGTACGCTCATCGCGTTGACGCCCGACGTTAAGGCCCAAACGTGCAGATCGTGAACGTCCACAACTCCCGGCACTTTGCCGATCGCCTCGCGCAAGGCGGTAAGATTCACCTCAGATGGCGTCCCTTCAAGCAAAACCCCGACCGCGTCCCGCAACAACATCCAGGTGCGCGGCAGGATGAATAAGCCGATGCCGGCGGAGATGAGCGGGTCAGCGTAGTACCAGCCGGTGGTCAGCATAATGATTGCGGCGACGATAACGCCGATTGAGGTGAGCATATCCGAGACCACCTCGAAATACGCGCCCTTGACATTCAGGCTCTCAGATGAGCCCGCGCGGAGGATATAAACGCCGATTAAGTTAACAATTAAGCCAATGGCCGCCACAACCAACATGGTGCCGCTCTCGACTTCTGGCGGCTTCCTGAACCGTTCATACGCTTCATAAAGAATGTAGAGTGAGATGCCGATGAGTACGACCGCATTGGTGAGTGCAGCGAGGATCTCAACGCGATAAAACCCATAGGTGCGCTCTGAGGTTGCCGGGCGTTCGGCAAACTTCATCGCAAACAGGGCTAACGCCAACCCGCCCACGTCCGTCAGCATGTGTCCGGCGTCGGCTAGCAGGGCGAGGCTGTGCGTCAATAACCCGCCGACTACTTCTGCCATCAGGTACAGCAACGTCAGGCAGAATACAATCTTCATGTTGTGCTTATTCTTATTTGAGGGTGTGTCGTGTCCTAATCCCATATGGTTTCCTATTCTCCGTAACCTAATTTTGTGAATTCCCGTGGCAACTCTGCACTCAGTCTTCCGTTTCGCTTTTGTTACTTACTGTATTTCCAGGGAATCCAATACCTTTTTCATCGCAAAATTTCCGTTCCGGTCTTTGGCGGGGTGGGTGATAACCACCTGCCATAATTTCGGGCCTTCGCCCAGCAGGATGGCCCCCAGTTCCATACCTTCGCCGTCACGTTTGAAGGTCCCGGTGATGAATACCCCGCTCCGGTTTGACCGCTTGATGGGGGTGACCTTATCGCTGTATTCCGTCACTCCCTTTGAACCTCTCAGGGTCGTCGCAGCGCCTTCCGCAGCCCGCATGATATCGGTCTGTGCCCCTTCTATATAGGAGATGTCCCACAGCCCCACTTGAAAGTCTTCCAGGGAATAGGTATACCGATGCACCTCTTTGATTGCGCTATCGGCGGATTGGGGGAAGGTAACGCTCTCCGGCTGGGGCTCCCCCGGTAGCGTCACGGAGAGCCGGGAATCTGCCAGCGTAAATCTTTGCCACTCCGCAGACAAGACCGAAGCGGGAGTTTTTTCATGGAGGAAGAGGTGCAGTACGACCTTGGTAACCGGCCAGGCAGACACGAGGAGCAGGAGGATGACAATCTCCTTCCATGAAAGGCGGAACCGAAGTTTTTTGCCAACCCTCAATTTGGGTTTGCGGTTTATCATCTTCGCCTTTTTTTTCATCGCCCTCTTCACTATGTTTTAAAATGATCCTCAAGCATAAATGTTATCTTCAGTTGAAACAGAAACCTCCTACTGCGTAGCGGAACTGACGGCATCATCTCGCGCCACCAGATTTGGAGGTGAATTCTGAATATCAAAACGCAGCAGCCGTAAGCTGTTGAGAATAACCAGCACCGTCACCCCGACGTCGGCGAAGATCGCCAGCGCGAGATTACTCAATCCCACGAGTGCCAGGACGATGAAGATGAGCTTGGTTCCGACTGCCAAGGAGGTGTTTATCTTGATCGTGGTTAGGCATCGCCGTCCGAGTCGTACAAGATAGGGGATGAGCTCCAGTCGGTCGTTTAAGATCGCGATGGAAGCCGCCTCAATGGCAGTGTCGCTGCCCGCCGCGCCCATCGCCACGCCGACGCTTGAGAGCGCCAGTGCCGGAGCGTCGTTTACCCCATCGCCAACCATCGCCACCGCGCCATACTTTTCCATCAATTCCTTGATTGCTGTCGCTTTGTCTTCGGGCAGCATCTCGGCGCGGACTTCGGTAATCCCCACCGCTTGGGCAACCGCTTCTGCGGGCGCGCGATGATCGCCCGTCAGCATCACGGTCTTGACGCCCAGGCGGTCAAGCTCGGCGACCGCCACTTTGCTCTCCGGCTTCAACTCGTCGGTGACGGCGATGATGCCTTCAATTCCCCGGCTATTGCTGACAACGATGGAAGTCTTGCCCTCGCGCTGCAACGAGTCTACGCGGGCAATGACCTCCTCCTGAGCTTCGTGTTCTTCAGTGATAAAGGGTAACTTGCCCATGCAGTGGTGGCGGTCGTAACAGACGATGCAGTCGGCCTTCACGCCCTTGCCCATCACCGCCTGAAAATTCTCCACCCCATGAAGCGGGAGGCTCTCGGCCCGCGCCGCGTCAACGATAGACTGCGCCAGCGGGTGTTCGGAATAACTCTCGATCCCGGCGGCGCACGCCAGCAGGTGTTCGCGGGTGCTCTCGCCGAAGGGCAACACGTCCGTGACTTTGGGCCTGCCGTAGGTCAGCGTGCGGGTCTTGTCCATCGCCACCGCCTTGACCCGTCCGATGGCTTCAATATACTTGCCGCCCTTTACCAGCGCGCCCCGCGAAGAGGCATTGCCTATTGCCGCGTAGATCGAGACGGGGGTTGAAATAACTAGCGCACAGGGGCAGGCGATCACCAGTAGGGTTAACGCCTCGCGTAACCAGGGCTCAAAGGGCTTACCGAAAAAGAGCGTCGGCACGACGACCATCAGGAGCGCGATTACAATGGCGGCTGGCGTATAGTAGGCGGAGAATTTCTCGATGAACTTCTGGGTCTCCGCTTTCGTCTTGGTTGCGGCGAATGTTGTTTGAATAATCTTCGAGAGCGTGGAATCCGCCGCGAGCTTGAGGACGCGCGCTTCCATATATCCCTGCATGTTGAGCGTCCCGGCAAACACTCTGCTGCCGACGTGCTTGTCTTTCGGCAGCGGCTCGCCGGTTATCGTTGATTCATCAACGGATGACGATCCTTTGATCACCTCCGCGTCAAGGGCGATCATGTCTGACGGCTTAATGATGAGAATGTCGCCGACGGCCACCTGCGAGATCGGGACCTCATTATTCCACCCCTCGGCCTTCACTGTGGCCGTCTTCGGCGTGCGGTCAACCAGCGCCTGCAACGCCGACTTACTGGTCTGAATGCCGAATTGCTCCAGCCTCTCGCCGAGGGTGAAGAGCACAATCACCACCGCCGCCTCTTCGTACTCGCCCAGATAAAACGCGCCGACCGTTGCGATCAATAAGAGGAGGTTGATGTTACTGACCCTCAGCTTGAAGATCGCGTGCAGCTCGCTTAGAAGCGTGCGGTAGCCGATGACCAGAATAATCGCGGCGAATAAAATCGCATCAATCTTCGGCGGCAGGTGCCAGCCAACGAGCGATAAAAATTCAAAAACGCCGACCACCACAACGCTGAAAATGAGCCATCTGAATTTCACATCGCTCATAAGCGAGGCTGACTTTTTGGTCTCTGCCGTCTGACTCCCCATCGTTTCCTCCTCCGCTTACTCGACCTGATAGATCGCTACTTTTTCCCCTTACCGGCGACACCGGAATTTTCATGAAACTGCTCAGCCAGGCGGCTGCACATTCTCCCTAAGGTCGGGAGCTTGAAGGGTCCGACGAGAGATCGCCCGTAGGTGGATTCGCACCTCGCGTCGAGGTCGAATTTTCCCTGTTCCCGCGCTGCATCATGGGCTCGCCCTTCTGAGCGACGTAATGTCTGAGACGCTCGCCAAAGCCTGGAATCTTCGTCAAAGCGCTGCCTCGCCCGTTTCGCCGGTCTGAATTCGCGCGGCACGTTCGACATCCCAGACGAACACTTTGCCGTCGCCATCGTTGCCGGTGTGAGCCGAACTGATGATGATTTCGACAATGTTCTCCACCATCTCGTCGAGCGCCACGATCTCGATCCTGACTTTTTCGTGAAACTCATCAATGCGCGCCTCTTTCTCTTCGCGCGGGCTCATCCTGCGACCGAAGCCGCGCACATTCATGACGGTCATTCCTGGAAAGCCTTCGATCCGTTCTAATGCTTGCGTTACTTTTGCCAACATGAACGGTTGCACCATTGCGGTAATGATCTTCATTTCTTGTACCTCGTAAATTTAAAAAGGCCTCGAAACCGGCATACCTGAGTGTTCCCGCTTCGCAACAGGCGACGGACAACTTTATTGCTGCGTCGCCTGAGCCGCACAATAGAGGTATGGATCGCCAGTTCCTTAAGCCGCGAAGGCAGGAGCGGTTCGTCCCATTGGGTTTCGGGTTCTTTGCCCAGTTGCACAAACACTTCTATGGTTGCCGTCTCAGCCTCTCTATCATCGGCAAGCAGCCGGACACAGAGCGTATAGATTTGTTGACTGTATCGATCATAGACCGATTTCAATTTAATCAGTCCAGGATTATGATCGGACTCGTAATCCCCGGCTCCCATGTTTAAAGATCCTTGGTGAATGAAAACTGCCATATACTTCTCTCCTTACCGATAACAAATGGTCTGCCCTGTGCGAACTGGATTACCCAATCACTCAGGGCAGAGGGTTCAATTCTTGACTCGCTCCTTCTCAAACCAACGGTAAAGTGTTGGCAAGATCAGTAGCGTTAGCAGCGTTGACGTGATGAGTCCGCCAATAACCACTGTGGCAAGTGGTCGCTGCACCTCGGCGCCCGCCGACGTTGCCAGAGCCATCGGGATAAAGCCCAGGCTGGCAACCAGCGCAGTCATCAAGACGGGACGTAAGCGCGTCTCCGCCCCTTCGGTTACGGCTTCATCTAGGGGCTTCCCTTCATCTCGCAGGCGGTTGATGTAGCTCACCATCACCACGCCGTTGAGCACGGCAACGCCGAATAGTGCGATGAAGCCGACGCCGGCCGATATGGAAAATGGCATCCCTCTGAGCGCCAGCGCAAAGATTCCGCCGACGATGGCGAACGGGATGCCGGAATAGATGAGGATTGCCTGTTTGACCGAGCCAAAGGTTGAAAACAGCAACACGAAAATCAGGAACAATGCTAGCGGCACGACGATCAACAGCCGCGCTGAGGCGCGCTCCAGATTTTCAAATTGGCCACCCCAGGTGAGATAGTAATTCGGGGGGATCTCAAGCTGGGTTGCAATCTGTTCCTGCGCCTCTTTAACGAAGCTGCCGATGTCCCGTCCACGGATGTTTAACTCGACCCCGATGCGGCGGCGCGTGTCTTCGCGGGAGATTTGCGCCGCGCCCTCGACGAGCGCAATATCGGCGATTTGGGAAAGCGGCACCCTCGCGCCCTTGGGAGTAGAGACCAGTAGGGACTTAATTGCTTCAACATCGCGGCTGGTCTCTTCGTGCAAACGGACAACCAGGTTGAACCGTTGTTCGCCTTCATAGACCAATCCGGCGGTTTTTCCGGCGACGATTGATTCAATTAAATTATTTACGTCTTCTACATTAATGCCGTAACGAGCGAGCGCCGCGCGATCCGGTTTGATTTGCAGTTGCGGCAAACCGGAAACGTTTTCAACCTTCACATCTTCCGCGCCTCTCACCTGGCCTACGATACGGGCGATCTTATCGGCGGTCTTTTTTAAGGTCTCCATGTCATCGCCAAACAGCTTAATCGCCACATCCGAGCGGACGCCTGAAATCAATTCTGCAACCCGTAACTCAATCGGCTGGGAGAAACTGAAGACGCCGTTCGGGACATTCTTCTCCAAAGCCTGAGACATCATCTCGACAAGTTCCTCTCTGGTCTTGGCGCTTTTCCATTCTCCATGCGGCTTCAGCGCCACATAGACATCGCTTAAATCAACTCCCATCGGGTCGGTTGCGACTTCGGCGCGACCGGTTTTTGAAACCACTTTGGTCACTTCGGGAAAGCTCATCAGAACGCGCTCTGCATCGGTCGCTATGTTTACCGATTCTGTCAGCGATACGCTTGGCAGTCTTTGAATCTGTACGGCGAGCGAGCCCTCATCCAGTCGAGGGATGAATTCAGAGCCTAAGAACGGAAAGATTACGCCGCTGATCAGGACTAATACCGCAGCCGCAGCAAGCGCCTTCTTCTGATTCCGCGTAATGAAATCTAACGCCGGGCGATACCATCTCTTCGCAAATCGTATGACCGGGCTTTCGGTTTCCGAGACCTGGCCGCGCAGCAAGAAGGTCATCGCAGCGGGCACGTAGGTCAATGAAAACAATAAGGATCCGGCGAGGGCAAAGACCACGGTAAGAGCCATCGGCTTGAACATCTTGCCTTCAATCCCTGTCAGGCTGAGGATCGGCAGGTAGACAATCATGATGATGGCGACGGCGAAGACGACCGGTCGACCGACTTCTAAACAGGCGTCAAGGATCGTTCGCTCCGGTGGTTCGTTCAAGCCTTTGTGCTGCGCTTCGGCGCGCCGCCGCACGACGTTTTCAACCATGACGACGGCGCCATCCACGATGAGGCCGAAATCGAGCGCGCCAAGGCTCATCAAGTTGCCAGATACTTTAAAAATCACCATGCAGGTGGCGGCGAAGAGCATAGAAAGCGGGATGATGGTTGCGACCAGTAAGGCGCCACGCCAATTCCCCAGCAACAGAATCAAGACAAAAATAACCAACGCCGCGCCTTCCAGCAGATTCGTCCCAACCGTTTTTATCGTTCGGTCAACCAATTCCGTACGGTCATAAAACGGAATCAAGGCAACGCCTTTCGGCAAGGTTTTTCTAATCTGTTCGACGCGCTCTTTGACGCGATCCACGACGGCTCGCGAGTTTTCGCCTTTCAGCATCATGGCGATCCCGGCGACGATCTCGCCTTCGCCATCGGCGGTGACCGCGCCCTGTCTTACGGTCGCTCCCTGGACCACTTCGCCGATGTCACGGACATAAATCGGAACGCCCTCTTTGCCGGTTTTTACGACGATGTTGGCAATGTCATCAGAGGATTCGACAAGACCAATGCCGCGCAGCAGGTATTGCTCGGAGCCTTTCTCAATGTAGGCGCCGCCGACGTTGGCGTTGTTCTGCGCTACGGCTTCAAACACGTCTCGCAAACTCAGACCGTAGGCTTGCAGTCTCGTAGGATCGATCCGCACCTGGTACTGTTTCTCCAGGCCGCCAAAACTGTTTACCTCTGTTACTCCTGGGACTCCGAGCATCTGCCGCCGGACGCTCCAATCTTGAATGGTTCGTAAGGCCGTCGCGTCGTACTTAGTTTTGTCTTCGGCTTTCAGCTCATACTGATAAATCTCGCCTAAGCCGGTTGAAATCGGTCCCATTTCGGGAGACCCAATGGATTCCGGTATCTGCTCGCGGGCTTGCGCCAACCGTTCGAGTACAAGTTGTCGCGCAAAGTAGGTATCAACCGAATCATCAAAAACAATGGTTACGGCGGAAAGCCCGAATCTTGAAATCGAGCGAATCTCTTCGATGTCGGGCAACCCGGACATGGCGACTTCGACGGGGAAGGTAATCTGACGTTCGATTTCAAGCGGCGCAAGCGACGGCGCGGCGGTCAAAACTTGCACCTGCACATTGGTCACGTCAGGCACGGCGTCAATTGGCAAGCGGTTCAGACTGTAGATGCCAGCCCCAATTACCATCGTCACCATCAGTAAAACGAGAAGGCGTTGCGAGACGGCGAATCGTATCAATGCGTTTATCATTCCTATTCTTCCCCCATTTCGCCTTTCATCAACTGGGTCTTGAGCGTAAAGCTGCCTTTTGTGACCACGCGCTCGCCGGCCTTTAACCCGCTGATGACCCGCCTGAAGCCGTCAAGTACGCCGCCGACCTCGATTTCCCGCGCTTCAAAATGCCCGTCTTCGTTCTCTTTCGGAACGAAGACGATGGTGCGTTCCTTTACTCTTTGAATCGCCTCTTCGGGAATCGCAATTTCATTGTTGACTGCCGTACTGTTTACGACTTCGCCGGTCTCAAAACCAACCTCAACAAACATCCCGACCTTCAACCGCTCCCCCGGATTTTGGATCTCGACTCTTACACGGGCAGTCCTGGTCTCTTCGTTTAAGAAAGGATCAATGTAATTGACCCGGCCAAGGATTCCCTCCGAGCCCAGCGCGGCGGCGCGCACAGTTGCCGGAGTACCGACGCGCAGCCTGCTGACCTGAGATTCGGGGACACTGGCGATCACCCACAGGGTGGAGATGTTAGAGATCGTAAAAAGCGGCTTTCCCGATTCGATTCCCGCCCCGGGATTCACCATACGCTCTGTGACGGTGCCGGACACGGGAGCCAGGAGGGCGATCAAAGAAGTATTCTTGCCTTCATCTTCTTGCGTACTCGCGCCCAGGGCGCGCAGGCTGTTCCTCAAATGAGAGGCTTCGACTCGAGACGTTTCAACCTCGGCTTTCGCCACCTGGACATCTTTGTTTATGGAGATGTTGCTTTGGTAATCGTATTCGGCTTTGGCAGATTTGAAGGCGGCTTGGGCGGCAATCAGATCTTTTCCGGCGCCCGCGCCTAACTCAATGAGCTTTTCGGTGCGCCTCAAGGTCGCTTCCGCTTCATCAAGCCGAGCTTGCGCCTGAATGACTGCGGCTCTGCTTTCGGCACGCTGTACCCGCGCATAATTTTTTTCGGCAATCCCCAGGCGCGTCTCTGCTTCGTGAAGTTTGCCTCGCATTTCCGCTACCTCCGGGCTGGAAATCACAGCGACGACGGTGCCGGCGCGCACCCGGTCACCGAGCGCGATATTGACCCGCTCAACGCGACCGCCGACGAGTGGGGTGACTTGCTGCGTCTGTTGCTGATTGGCTTCGATTGTTCCGGTGAAACGGAGTAAGGCCGAGAACGGGCGTTCCGCGACTTCGACGGTTTCAATGCTGGTGGCTTTCAAGGCTTCCGGTGATAATTCAACTTCACTGCCTTCGCCTTCTCCAGATTCATCCTTCTTCGCGACCTCCGCGCCGGTTTTTGTATCTTTGGTCTTTGCGCCTTCGTTGCGAGAAAAGAAGATCAGAGCAAAGACGACGACGACGACAAGCGTACCTAATATGATGATGATATTTCGTCTGGTTATCGGTAGTCGGTTGGTAGACATTTTCTTCTCCTCGTGTTCGTGAATCATTATTTATTAACCCCTACGCCAATAGCGGACTGAATCTCCGCAAGCGCGCGATACCTTTCTGTCAGCGCTTCAATAAATTCCCGCTGGGAATCAACCATTTTGCGCTGTTCGGTGAGCAGGTCTGTGACTCGGAAGGCACCCAGTTCATACGCCCGGCGGAGCGATTCTACGTTCTGGGAGGAACGCTCAATCACCCCCTTTTCGAAAATCGCCAGGGCATTGCGCGCGGCGTGGTACTTGGCATAGGCGGCCGCCACTTCGGATCGCACGGTCGCTTCCATAAACTCGCGGCGGCGACGGGCCTGCTCGATGGCGATCTCGGCCTCCGCCTTCGCGCCTTGGTTGCGGTTGAAGAAAGGCAGGCTGATTGAGATGCCGAAGGAGAGGAGTTTGTCCTTGTCGCGGAGCACTCCGACCGGCGTGTCATCAAACAGCGAGCGGTTCATTGTGTACTTGCTAAAGGCGGTGAGGTCTGGAGTCGCCTGCGACCGAGCGAGACGCAGTCCGGCCTGCGCTGCCACTTCCTGTAGCCGGGCGAAGCGGGCGTCCGGGCGATTTTTCAGGGCTACTGTGATCGCCTCTTCGACTGGTAGGGTCGGCTCAGGCAGGAGCACATTCGCGAGGTCTTCTTGCAGCCTCAAGGGCTCCTCCTGGGGAATGCCGGCAATGGTTTTTAATTTTAGGATTGCCGCTTGGAGTCTTCCTTCGACGATGGCGCGGCGTGCCCTCAATCTATCAACCTCGACGCGCACCAGATTCAGTTCCAGGGGCGACGAGTCTCCTTCCGTCACGCGGGCTTCGATCACCCGCGCTACCTGCGTATCAATGGTGTTGAGGTTCTCGGTGATTTGTAACTCGCGCAGTGACGCCAGGGCCTCGGCATAGGCGAGGCGGGTTTCTGAAATTAATCTTCTTTCGCGATCTGCAAGTTCGGCTTCGACAGCTTCCAATTCTGCTCGTGCCAGGTCAATGCGCCGCTGCCGCTTGCCGCCGAGTTCTATGGGGAGAGCAAAGCCGACACTGATCTCACGTTCGCCCGGCGAACCGGCGAGCCGCCCGGTGGTCTGCTCAAAATCCACAGACGGATTGGGTCTGAGTCCCGACTGGGTCAGCCGGGCACGGGCGCGCTCAATATCCAGTCTCACAGCCTGGAATTCCTGATTCAAAGAGAGGGCGCGGCGCACCAGATCATTTGACGACGAACCCTGAGCAGCGTCGTAGTACTGCGCGATTACCGGACTGACAGTAGCCGAAGGGTTAACGCCTAGATTATTGACCGGGAGGGGAGAAACGGCTTTCGCCGGTTCCTCTTTCCTAACCTCTGCCACAGACTGTGAGGACTGTGGATACACGGCTTGAAATGGAGTAAAAACTACACTTGTGAAAATGAGTAGCAGCGCAGGAGAGCGCTTCCTGAAAAATGGCATATACCTTCCTCTGTTTTTGTTTAAATTGCTGGATGGCAGGCCTGCACAGGGTAACTTGCACCGTGCTTTGACCGCCCTTACTTGCTCAGGTAGGGTTCATAGAGGTTTGCCCTGAAGCTGTCGCGACACGATAAAGTGGTAGCACGAAAGCGATCAGATGATGGACCTACAGAGCGTAAAGCAATGGGAAAACTAGACAGTGCGGGGAGGGTGAAAGGTATCTCGCGATGGAGATGTCGGTATCGATTTCGTACTGGTAACAGCCAATGGCGATTCGAGAATAACAGACGCGGCGCAAAAGGTAGGCGTCGGCAAAATGTGAGAACAACAGCAGAAGCACTCGTCGCAGTCCGCGCCCGAATCCTTTGTGTGATCGCTCTGGTTAGAAGATATGCCTATTTGCTCACCGAGGTTTTGGAAAGGTCTATTATCCATTGTAAGACAAGGATTTTTCGTGGCTGAAATTTGCGCAGGCACAAAATCTCCAAGCTCATCAGCGCACGGCTTGGCCGCGATGACCTCCACAAGTGCGAAGAACAGTAAAGAAATTACTATGAACTTGGATAAACAGTCCGATCTCATTTTAGTTCAGTCATATCTTAAAATAGACAAGATTATGTTAAAACAGCGAAAATTGTTATGCAACAGCTTTTATTCTGGCCACTTCCAGCTTCTCTATTGGTAATACTTCTTTCTCGGCGTTGCTTTTAAAGGGTGAATCCCATTTTTGCGACAGTAGATGAAATGGAAAGTTGTTCCGAGAGCCATTATCAATAGCGGAAATAGCCACGCCCCGTGCCCGACAGCAAAATAGAAACCGAGTGTGCCGCCGATCAGAAGGATCCTTTTTGAGAGCCGCTATAATAGAGGGTGTTCTGTCTCAAAGTTGGCGAAGATCTTTGTGCCAAGAGTCTGCAATATCAGCAGTACTGCTAATTCTATTTCGATTCCGTGCATTCTATCTCCCGTTTTATGAGTCATTGCTGTTCGAAGATCCCCAAAGGCATGGGATAAGAGTTTCATCTTTCCTGGTCAATAATTGAATAGCAAATCATTTGCGCGTTTCAGCTTCACGGCTCTTTCTCTTGATGAAGCGAATAAGTATACGTTCCGAACTGGATTGTAATGGTTTTTGGGCTGCGCTAGCATCTTGTATAATAACCAATCGAGGTGCCTATGGAATCCGAATCAGATTTTTCGCAAATCATAAAAAATCTAAACGAAGGCCCTGAAAAGGGGGACACTACCGCCACTATGGAATATTTGCAAAATGTCAGTACTTTTATTTGTGAATTTTGGAGAGCCTTTGCTCTGGGAGCCTACTCCGAGTATCTAAAACAGGGACGTGGAATGTTAAGTTTTGATTTCCGAAAAAAAGAATTATCTGAGATTGGCATTGATGGTGATTATGTCCCATTCAATAATTTATCTGAAGCGAAACCTGAGGACTCTTTTTTAACTGATAACTCTATGAAAAACTATAACGCGGAAACAGAAATCATAATTGAAATGAAGTCTAAAAGCGGGTATCGGCAAGTTTTAAAATTTGGAACGCCCGCAGGATTTGCAACACCTTTTGAGATCTTTCATCATAATGACCAATCGAATGATTAACAGCCCCACCTACTCATCCGAAATACTGGATCAAATGTCCTGCGCATGGATCGAGGCGCCATTGTAGGCATTCAATACCTCTACCAGTCTTTAATCTATTCTGCATTTCTCTCAACTTTACATAAACAGCTTATTATGAGTTCAGGGGAACTTGGCCTCACTCGGAAGAAGATGTTTCCCTCTTCACCAATGTTGAATTGTTCCCCTGTTCGCCGACCAGTTCCGCGCGCGGCTGGCGTGCGAGCCACTCGACGAAATCCGCATCGGCGCTCAGCGTGTTGATGATGCACTGTTCGAGGACCTCGCCGATGGGCGGTTCGTGATCCGTGTGTTCCTTGACATAGAGCGGATAGCCTCTGACCATCTCCAGGGCGCGGACATCAATCCTGGTTTGCGGCAGCGTCTCACGCCTTATGTGGTTGAACTTGAGCGTAGGACCTGAGCCGTTGCTATTTGTTTTGTCTTTCGCCTTGTTGTTGGTCTTGCCATTTTCTTTCATGCTCACCTTGCCTTTCTGAGTGTTGGTTTGTTGCTATGAATCACCGACGACAATTGAGGTCTATACTGATCCGGAGCCATCTTCACGACCGAGGCCAAGGTTTCTAATGGCCTGCTCAAGCAGGTCTGCAGCCTGGTCACGCTCCGCATTCCACGTCCGGCGATCCTCATCGAGACGTTGCAAAATCTGTTCGGGCGAGAGCCCCTCATCCCGCAGCATCCCTTCGACGACGTATTTCCAGATCAGGTGTCGAGCGGCATAGCCCGCCGCGACGGATTCCAGGACCATTCCATATTGCTCACGCAGGTGAAACGCGACCCGAAGCAACATGTCGTTATGGAGCGATGCTTTCTGAACCAACTGCTGAATCACATCGGCGAGCTGGGCGATGTCATCTTTGCACCCCGTCTGTTGCCCTGTTTCTGCGGCGGCCGCTTCAGAGGCTTCACCGCTACGCTTTATACGCGCGCTGATGCCTTCGTCAAGCAGGTCGCGCAACTCCTCAGCAGGTTTACGTCCGCTGGCCTCACACAACGCTATCACTGCGCTGTAGTTTTCTTCGTAGGCGTTGAAAGAAAACGGTTGAGTTGCGAGTGTGCGCTTGTTCATCTCTTTCATAGGTTCACTCTTCCTCAACGTGCGCGACCTGCCGAGCGGGAATGTGTGTTATATGTATGCGACTGCTCGGCGGCGCGCCCTTGATCGAATCGGCTCGCAGGATCGTGTGCGAATCGATTAGCAGGTGCGTCGTGTGAAGGCATCGCCTGAGTTATGTCACCGCGCGCGAGAGCGAGGTAATGCGCTCGCTCTCGCGGATCCGCCTGGCGTTCAGCGTAGATTTCCAGGTTGATTCTCTCCTTCGGGGTGAATGCCGGCATCATTTGAGACTTGTCAATTACCTGTTCGCGTAACTCGGCACGGAGGCTGCAGGCGATCTCACGAGTTGCCTCCAGGTAAGCTCGACTCTTTTCATAGTCGGCCACCAGCCGCGCTTGCGAGTTTGCCGCCGCCGCTTCGATGGCATGACGAGTCTCACGGGCGGCGGGCTTTTCCAGCAGCGGCCTGAGTGCTCGCTCGACAACAGAGTGCGGCTTCGTTTCTTTTAAGCGGTGGACGTTGATGCGGCCATCTTTGCTTTCTATGGCGAGTGGTTGCACGTCACCTCTCTCGTTGAAATTGACCAGGCGTTCGGCGCTCTCACAGTGCGCAACCTCCGCCATAATCTCGCGTGCCATCGCGCGGCCCAGCCGTTCTTCCGGTTTTAGGCGCTCGCTTTGTGATCTACGCTCATTAAAACGTTTTTCAAATTCATCAAGCTGCCTGAGTAGCCCGCCATTGCGCGTCGCTTCAGCATACGATTCAATGCGACGGAGTTCCTCTCGGGTGAACTCAGGCTGTGGTATGACTCGACCATCAGGGGAGCGGTTGGCTGTTTCGCTCTCATGAACACGAGTTAGGACCTCGACAAGTTTGCGGGCGTCATCCGTCTCTTTGTGAAGCTCATTTCGTCGCCCATCAATTCTTGTAACAAGCTCATTTCTGATGGTCACAAGCCGCGCGGCCTCTTTGTCTGCCGCCTTGCGAGCGCGCGGATCGAGATGGTAGTGATACCTGCCGATCACGCGCGCCTGATCAGTCTGCCATTCAATCTGCCGGTCGAGGTCAGTGAGCGACCATCTTTCCCCCTTGATCTCCCAGCGCTGGAGATGGCGCATCAGCTCAAACCCCTCCGCACGTTCCTGTTTCGCCAGCAGTTCGGTGCGCGCAATGAAAAGCTGTGCGCCGAGGCGGGCTGCTTCCTTGTCATCACGGATGGGCTGGCCATTCTCAACGGCGAGAGTAATGCGAAGCTGCTCCAAAGTTTCTACACGGTCGGCGAGGCCATACTTGATGGCTTGCTCTTGCAACTCGACCAGCGTGTCGCGCGCGATGATGGGAGAGGGCAACTCCTGGCCGCGAATCGCATACCTCTGCCGAATGCTGCCGGCGCGAGCCTGAGCCTGGGTGTGTTCAAGGTTGGCCCGGCTCAATTCCTTCCCCAGCTTGTCTAAGAGTTGGCTCCTGATCTTACGCAACTCTCTGATCGTCCCGCCGTGGCGCGTAACATCCCTTTCCGCCACCTGTTGACGGACCTCCTGTCGCTCGACCGATGAGCGTAAGTTTTGTTCGGAGGCGGCGCGTGAGCCGCGGGCATCGGCGCGCCTCTTGATGTCAGATTCAGAAATCTGCCTCTCGCTGTTGGTACTCTCGTCACGGGTATGAAAGCGAAAGGTCTCACCGTGTTTAAGCGCCTTCTCGTAAGCAAGAGCCGCATACTCCCGGCGCAGGCTTTTCTCAAGCGCTTCGCCAAGCACGACCTGGTCCTGGCGAACCTGTGAGCCATCAGTAACTTTCTCCGGCGCGCCCCACGATGCGCCGGCGTCGCGCGCCCTGGCTTCATTACGCAGCCACTCTCCCATTCCTCTCGCTTTTCTCACTTCGCGCGTCGGTTGAAGTTTTCGCTCCGCCGCCTCTTTCACTCGCTCGATGTGGCGATCCAGCGATGCGACGAAGTGATTGCCGATGCGCCCCTCGACAGGCCGGGTGGTGCCATTGGCGTGTGCCTCACGGTATGGAAGAAGCCGTTTGGGAATTCTCCCCAGGCGACGAGTCTTGTCCGTTTCGAGATCTTTGACCTCTTTGCTGATGACGATGTGAACATGCGGGTGATCGGTGTTGAGATGAATGCCGGCCACCCACCGCATCTCTTTGGCGCGCAGCTCTCTGCTCATCTCCCCCATCGCCTCACGCGCCACTTCGCGGAGTTGTTCTTTGCGCTCCTCATCAGTAGCCCCCAATCGCTCATAATCTTCTTTGCGGAAGCTGACGGCGATGTGGATGAGATCGTCTTTATCGGGCGTGCCTGCGCCGTTGCTCAACAACTGATCCGCGCCGCGATAGGTCAATGTATCTTCTCTCTCGGAGAAGAGCGGGCGCGGCCCGGCGCCTTCCCGCTCCGGGTTGCGATCGCGCTCAGAGATATAGCGAGCCGCGCGTGAAGCGCCGCGACCGCCGGTTGATTTGATCGCAACTACGGCGCGCATCCAGGTCCTACTTCTTCTTGCCGAGATCAATCGGCGGTTGTTCGGTCATCCCTAGTAGTGCCATCTCCCTATACTGCGGAATCGAAGGCAGCTTCTTTACTTCATCAAGTGACAGAGGCGCGCCCTTCCATCGCCTCAGGCCATCAGGAGTGAGCAGGAGAAAATGGGTTGCCCCCTCTTCGCGGCGCGGCCCCGTCGGGACGATCCAGATGGCGCATGTCTTCGCATCTACTGGGTGGTAGATATAGTAATAATTGGCGACTGAAAGACTGCGGCCATCAACGCCGAAATCCGCAGCTTTGGCGTGCTTCCATACGCGTGCCTCAAGCTCATGGAAGTTTGTCGGGAAACTACCGGTCTGCTGGTAATAGGTGCGCAGCGCTTTGACCAAACTATCCGCCGCCAGACGCGGCATCTCTTTCTGAGCGCGCCAGGCGGCGGCAATGGTCACACAGGCGTAGGTCACGATGAGCGCGACGAGACTGATCCCGACCATCGCAACGGAGATTCGTAACCTGGATTTACCTGCAACTTCGCTCATCACGTCACCAAATGTTCATGCGATCCACTATGACCCCTGTTCAGCTTGCCTTGGTTGATTGAGGTTCGCTTCCCAATCAGTTTCTAAAATTCCATTTCGCGCGACTCTCCCGATGATGGCGCCGGCGTCCATGTTCACTGATGCCAGGGGAACATCGATCAGAGCGTGTGGGCTCTGAGTCTCTGTGCTAATAGATGCGCTCGACACATTCGTTTGAGGACTATCGCTTTCGCCGGCATCCATTTCTTTAAGGCACAACTGCTTGCCAGCCGCTTCTGCAGCTTGGCGTTTCGCATAAGCCAATTCCGCATCCTTCAGTGAAACGGCGCGCGCTACTTCACGCGGAAGCGCCAGCGCCACGCGCCCCCCTTTGCTGAATGGCGGGAAGCCAAACATCACCGGCGGCGCGGTGCCGGTGATCGCCACCGCCTGGCTGTGTTCAACCATCTGTCTCAGCTCAGCGGCGTCCAGAAGGTCGCGCCCCGCTTCAGAATCGCGCTCGTTGTCGAACTTCGAGCCGGGCGCGTCTACGCTGGTGTGCTGTAGGACGGTGGTGCGCCCGATCCGGCGCGCCGCGTATTGCGCCGTCTCGCTGTCGAGGCCTGGTAGGAAGACCATCGTGCCGACAGAACCGAGAATCGCGTTCGCGCCATCGTGCCCATGCTGTTTGTAGAGTTGCCCGATGTTCTGGTAGCCGAGCACGATCCCGCAGCGACGGCCACGACCCACTCCGAGCTGCTCACTTAGATGGTGAATCGGAATGTTGCCGGCTTCGTCTAAGGCCATCAGCACCGGCGCGGCGCGGGGGTCATCGCTCGTCTTTCTTACAACACTTGCCACTAGGCCGAATAGAATGGAGAGAACGATGCGATAGCGCGTCGCGTCGCCCTCAGGCACGATGACGTAGACGGCTGTCCCAGGCTCTCTCAGTTGATTCAGATCAATTTCACGAATGCCGCGCCGGCGCTCATCTTCTGAAGGCGATTGCATCACCGCCATGGCATGCGGCGCGCGTAGCGGCGCCAGCTTGGTGCCGAGTCCGACGAACACACCGCCTTGCGTCTTCTCGCGATCCGCTTTCTTGAAGATGCCCCACTGGATGCGCGCCTCTTCATCGGGCGAATGGGTCATCTCAGCATCGAGTCGCTTAAGTTCTCGCGTGGCAAGAAACTCGGCGAGCATCGCCGGGGTAGGGGAATCGGCAATCTGCGGCAGGTGAAGCAGCACGCCTGTCGCCAGCGCGGCCTCGGCCTGCGGCCAGAATGGGTCGCCGTTGTAAACCTTGTTAGCGTCGAAGCCGACGATGATGGACGCGACCTCATGCGCCAGCTCCGCATCACCCTTGCAGGCCGGGACGAAGTTCCAGCGGTCAGAGAGCCAGGGCTGCGCGAGATCCAGCCGGTAGACGGTACGGAAGTGCCGAGCCGTGTGCTTGAACAACTCGCCTTTCGGATCAAGGAAGACGGCCGAGCCGGCGCGCGACCAATCACGCGCCATCGTCATGATGAAGCTCGACGACTTGCCGGAATTGGGCGGCCCGAAGATGGCCGTGTGGCAGATGACTCGCTCGAAAGGTAGCACCAGGTCATATTTCCTGGTAAGTCGTCCGAGCCTAAGCGCGCCTTTCGGCAGCGAAAAGCGTGTGAGGTGCGCGAGGCCCAGGCTGCGGAGGGTGGGCGCATCAGCCCACCGCGCGGAGCCGTGTGTCAGCCGCTGCGAAATGCGATAGTAGGGAAGGATCAGCGATAAGGCTTCCGACAGGCTGATGAGCACGGCAATGATCATTGCGAAAATGAAATAGATTCGCGTCTCGAATGTCGCCTGGAGGATATTGGCAATCACCCAGACGATGAAGGCAGTAATCACACCGCAAGCAAGCATGACCATTCCTTCACCAACATCGCGCAGCAGGCGAAAGCCCGCCTGATAAGCGTCGAGATGCAAAGCGTTGGCGGGGCGCGGGAGCCTATACTTAGCGTCAATCCGTTTGAAGAAATGATCTAATGACACGAAGCTGATCTCAGTCGAAAAAGTTGAACAATCATTTGAGTGAGCGAAGCGGCTCCAGCGACCAACCTGCGGAGATGACCTCGGAGGCGGGCGCGAAAGCCGGGGGAATATTCACATCACGGATGCGAGTCGCCATAAACAGGCTTGCTCCCCCATCCTTCGTATGGTCATCGGGCACGCGTACCAGGAGTGCCGGGCCATCCCTCGGCTCATGTCCCAATGCCAGAACTTCTATAGCCAGAGGCACAGGACGGTAGTGCACAAACAGGTTGCTGTGCGCCGAAGCCATCGCGCCTTCACCTTGAGTAATCGTAAGGCCAGGAGGCAACAGGTTCTGCGCCGCCACCCCGGCAAGAAGATCATCGGCGGTGCGTGGGGTGCGCCCTTTGATTTGCTCAGAGGCCGCGTAGAGGCTTGTCGCAATCGCTAAAGCTTGCGCCTCGCCGGCGCGATCCGCCGTGCGCGCCACCTCCCCATCCATCGCGGTGACAACGACTCTGCGGCTCGTATCTTTGCTCTGTGCCGCCTCCTCATCTCTACTCCTTCCGCCCTCCATCGTGACTCGCGGATCAATGGCGCGAGTGCTCTTGCCAAGAAAATGATTGGCGATGGCTGATAAGGCGACCACCAGGATCGCGGTAGAGAAGATGACGGTCAGCGGTGAAATCTTGAATGAGATTTTTCTCATGCGGCGACCTCTAAAACATTGCCTTCCTGCGCGCAGGCCCATTCGATCCATTCATCAATCTCACGGTCGGGCGCGTGTACGGCAAACTCCAGCCGGGCGAGGCCTTGACGAAGATTCATCAGTTCTTTCTGCCGCTTGCCGAGAAAGCACAGGTACTCGTCAATGACATCTGCCTTGAGGGTTTGAACGCCATCCCTCACCAGCCCTTCCAGCAAATCGATGGATTCGCGCAGCCCCGGCTTATCTCTCACTGCCGGCATGTCGCGGCGGATGCAGTTGATCAGTTTGGTGACTCCGCGAAGCATTTCAGGCCTGGCCTCCGGCACCCGAGCGCGAAGAATTCTCACTTCCTCGCGCGGGGTCGGCGGCTCAAGCCAACTGTAGAGACAGCGCGAGCGCAGCGGCGCCGAAAGGTCATGCCGGATGTCGTTAGAAAGCAGAATCACAATGGGCCAGCACTTCGGGTCACGCACGCCGATGTCACCGAACCGCGGGACGTGCGCCCAGCCACGCCCTAAGAGTTGCAGCAGCATGTCTTCGATCTTCTCCTTGAGTTTGTCGGCCTCGTCAATGATGAGCACAGGGACGGTTTCAAATTGAGAAGCATAGTCGAAGGCGCCGAGCGCTTCGCCCAGGATGAGATACTCGCGCGAGAATTGCCGGGCTTGCGCTTCTTTGAGACTACAGCCTGCGGCAAGCTCCTGCCGCACCATCTGGGTCTGCGCCTCGCGGTCCCAACTGTAGAGCACGTCCGCGAGAGTGAGTTCCTCCATCCCCTGCAAATAGAAGGTCGAGAGATTACACGCTCTGGCCAGGGCTTCGGCCAATGCCGTCTTGCCACCGCCGCGCGGCCCTTCGATGAGTAGCGGCTTGCCGCTGCGTAGGCTGTGCGCGAGATCAATCAGTATGCGGCGCTGGATGATGTAACCAGTTGAAGCGAGCAACTCGGCTAAAGCATTCACGCTGCGCTCTTCGATTACTCGTCGAGGGTCGAGGCTTGCGGCGCTCGGATCATTCGGCTGCATGTCAGTTCCCGGACTCAGTGATGACGGCTTCGGCGATGCGCCTCATCGCCGGCGTCATTCGCGGCATTGCGGCTCGGATCTGTTCGGGCGAGCCTGAAGACAGGAGATCTGCCAACTCGCGCTCGCTGAGACCCGTCGAAGCGCGCACGCCGTTGGCGTCGGAACGTTCAGCCAAGTCTTTCGCGCTCAACTCCGCGAGCGCGTCTATGCCGCGAATTTCTTGCGGCAGGTCAGTCACCATCACGTAGCCTTGCGTGCCGGCAGCGACTTCAACGAAGCCGCGCTGCTGTTGGTTCGTGCGCTCGCTGATCAGGCCGCTCAACTCGGAGGAGACCGGGTTTACGACGCGGTAGCCGTAAGCGTCGCTGACGACGACCGAATTGCGGCCCAGCCCGCTGAGCATGAGACCGGCGACGTTCACAGCGGAGGTTCCGATCCGGCTGAAGGTGCGTGACCAGGCGCTGGATAATGAACGCCGCCGACCGCGCATGCCCGACCCGCCGTCGCCGCCAAGCACGTCACCAGTCAGCTTCACGAAGCGCCCTGACTCAGGATCAATGAATCCGACGATGGCAAGGTAAGCGCGGTCATATTCGCTGCCGCGACTGACACCGACGATCACCGTCCCTTTTCGCATCGCCCACCCTTGCCCGCGTACATCGCGCGTCAACTCCAGGCGAACGAGTGAGCCGGATCGCAGGGTGTAGAAGGTGCCGAGCGTTCGCACCGGCAGCATCGAGCCAAAAGACGGCAAGACCACACTCGGTTCGGTATGAGTGGAGAGCGCAGGCCCAGACGGCTCGCTCTGATGTGGCGCGGTCCGAGATGCCGTCGAATTCGTCTGTGTCGCAGGTGAGGCAGCAGGCACAGCGCAACGGATCGAGCGTTCGGGATTACGTCGCGTGGCTATGTTCGTTGTCGGATTATTGGAATGCGTGACATCCTCAGTGTCTATCCCTGTAGTAACAGAAGTGCCGGTGCTCTTCGCCGTCTGCACGTCTGTTGTCGTGCGTGTCGTTCCTGTAATTGAGGGGCTGATCGTTCCGCCCAGACTTTCTATCGGAACGGTGACGGGTGCATTAGGTGAGACGGGGGCAGTCCCGGTCGGTGCATTTGGGGTTGGAGATACGGGAGGACTGGTTTCTGGGGTCGCGTTACGCACTTCGGCGATGGCTTGTGAAGTCACATCATCAGGGTTACGTTGCGCCTCCTTTGTTTTAGACTCCTGAGACCGCGTGTCACGCACACGGAGATTGAGCGGCGTGCGGTTGCCGCCCAGCATGAAGTAGAGCGCGAAGGCGACACTCACGATCAGCAGCATGATTAACAAAGTCCCGATGATGAGCTTGCGCCGCCGGCGACCCTTACTTTGATGAGTCGCTTCCGTTGCTGGCGCGTCCAACCCTTCTGCGTCGAACACGACATATTCGCTGCCTATAGAATGTGCTTCGGAAGCCGCCGGGTCGCTTTGCGCAACACCGACACTGCTACTCAATGTTTGGTTTCTGTGATGGCCGTTGTCACTGCCATTTCTTAAGTTCTTCATGCCGGTCTCCTGAATGTCGGGCTTGCTTAGAATCTACTTCCTGGAAGAGGTCATCTCTGCTGCCGAGGGTTCATCCGCCGCGTTGATTTGCGCGATGGCGACGCGCAGGCGCTGGCTCGCTCCCAATATCGGCGTCTCATAAACCAGCGCGTAGTAACAGATCGCGCCCGCAGGGATTGCGCCATCAACGGCGGAGGTCTCCACGTCGAGCTTCTTGACCTGTTCGAGCTGGAGCGGATTGCCTTTCTTATCCATCGTCTGAACGTAGATGTCAGGCGCGCCCGGCACCACGCGAATCGCCGCGCCCTCGGTATTGCGGACGGCGACCACGACGACACGCGACCGGTTATCAACGTCGCGCACCGGCGAGAGTGACACGGCCAGGCCATGAACGGGGTCATTCCACTTCTTGAAGTTACTTGGCGATTTAATCGCTTCGGCCAGGGCGTTGCGGGCCGCGAGATCAGCGTCACCGGCGTCGTTCTTGTTACGCTTCAACGGCGACTGTGCGGTATCAATCTCGGCGACCACCGACTGAGGCTTGGTCGTCCGCGGGCGCGAACCGGAGGCAGATGCGGAGAGGGTTGCATCCTCCGGAGGCGCCCCGGACGCCGGCACCACTCGCACCGAGGCGGTCCTCGGTTTGTCCTGTTCTGTGCCGTCAAGATTGACGGCGAGGCCGGCAGCGCGGCGCGCCGTGATCACTTCGTTGCGGTCATAACCGACCACGCAGCGGTGCGCCTGTTGCGAGAGATACTGGACCGGGTAGATCAGGAAGGTGACCACCATCCCCGATTGCATCTGCACGATAATTGAGGTAGCAGGGCCGCGCCCCACATTGGCCAGTATGGATGGAGAGGCGAAGCCGCTGCCGGCGCGCATAACCAGGAAGTGATCCGTCGCCTTGGTGGGAGAATCGTCAATTGTTACCAGGTCGCTGTTGCCTGGGTGAATGGCAAAGAACCGGTCCGCCACCGGAAACTCGATCATCGTCACGCCATTGGGCGAAAGACCGAGGCGGATGATCGGATTCATATTGCCTTTGACTGAGACGTTCGCCTCACCCGATAGGTAATCGGCGGCAGCTTGCTGGACAAGGGCGACCGGTGGCACCGGGGCAGCGGTTTGGACGGGCGTGTGGTTCTCCTGACGAGTCTCCTGGCGCGCCGGCGCTCTCCCCTTATGTTGTGCGGCTTCCACCGGGAGCGCCGAACTGATGGCTACTGCAAGCAGCGTGATGAAAAATCTCTTGATCGTTTGCGACATAACACTTCTCCGTATTAATTGGTCTATTGCCGGGGTGTCTGCGAAGCCTGGCCGGAGTCCGACGCCAGCTCTTTGTAGTCGAAAGCGGCGACGAGAAAGCCGGAGCGCAGGTTGCGATCCGCGCGGCGCTGCGGGTCGGCCACGAGCTTCAGCATAAGGTTCAACTGGCGCGCTTCGCGCTGAGGCGCGCCAGCGATTACTTTTGTGATCTCCTGCTTGCCGATCACTCTCACTGTGTAAGGATCCGCCGCGTCAATCGTGATGTCTTGCGGCGTCCACACCGCCTGCCAGCTCTCGGCGCGTTGCTTCTCAAGGATGCCTTCCTGTTTCAAGTAGCGCGCGAACTTCAAGGCGCTGTCGGGAACCATCATCCGGAGCGCGCGCTCGATGTCGCGCGGACGTGTGGCAGGGTCTACCTGGTAGAGCGCGCGGACGAACTCGCCGGTGAGGTACTGCTTGTCGGCGCTGGTCAGCCTGTCGGGACCTAACTGCACCGCTTCGGTCTCGCCGTAGTCACGGTCGTTAATCTCAAGCACCCGGCCAGACGAGCGATCCACCACGATGCGGTCAGGTCGGCGGACGTATTGATAGAAGTTCAAGCCGACGCTCACAAGAAGCAACAGAACGAGCAACATCCCGGTCGAAGCAAGGCTGAGGATGGTGCGAACATCCGACGGGTCGCGGTGAAGGACTTGAACGGCTGATGTTGTATCAGCCGACTCTCCTATTTCGGGGTCAGAGGATTGGGTTTCTTTCAACCCACGCAAATCTGCCGGAAGCTCAAGTGTGTTTACGTTGCTACTCATTTTTGTCCTTTCCAAAGAGGCTCAGTTTAACCGCTCAGTTAATCGTGTCTTTCTCGCCATCAATTTCTTCGCATAAATCTTCGCCGGTGATCGCGACCGGCTGAGTGACCTCGACGAGCATCAGTTTGGTCCGGCTTGCTTCGAGGCCGAGCATCCAACCGCAGATGCCGCGCACGAAGAAATCGCCGAGGGCCTGCATCTCTTCCGGCGAGACATCGAGGACTAACTCACCGCCAGAAGTCCGAGAATGATCGGCGACGAAGGTTTGCAAGAACTCTTTAAGCGAATAGTTCATCACTGATGGCTCTCTCATAGTGGGTGACACTTAACAAGAGTTGTGCCATGCGAAAATATCTTGGATTGATGGGTGAGGGATGGCTCTAGCAGGCTATAGAGCGCGACGAGTTCAGCATCCAGTGGTAAACAATCGGAGATGTAGCCGAGAGGAGTGTGACGCCAGCGTCACACATGGGGTGTGTCGTTTCACACACACTTTCCTTACAAGGCTTGAGTCAGTAGATGTAGGTTGAACGTGTCTTGTTTGTTTTCGTCGGTCCTCCAGTTGATTCCACCTGTGAAGAAATTGAGTCGGATTTAGAGCCAGCCGGAATGACAACATATCTGCTTATGACACGGGGCCGCATCGGTACAGAAATCCCCCTTTGCTGAGTCTCACTAGGTTGAGGGCGCGTTTCTGCGACTGGCTGCACAACGCTGAATCTACCGACTCCGAAAGCGACCATCGCTAGTTCTTCTTTAGTGATTCGACGATCTCCATCAAGATCAAGCCCTTTGTTTAACAAGTAAGCCTGGTGCTCCTTCGATGAATTATTCAGAGGGGCCACTACGGTTTCAGGCCCGCCGTTCACGATGAAGCCGCGAAAGACAGCCAGATACACGTCAGCCAGACTGTTCAAACGGCCTTTGAACGGCGTGAAGTATTTTTCAACCGATTGTAGCTGCTCCACGGGATTCATCCGGCGAATGGCTGTCGTGGTGGTGCCCAATCCGGCGGCAGTCTGCCTGATGATTTGCAGCAGCCCGCTCGCCGTCTGTCCGGGCAAAGGATTGCGGGCAGAAGCGACGAACGAGGATTCGCACGCCATCACATTCAGCAGCCATTCGGCACGTGTTCCGAGCCTTGCCGCAACCTGTTGCAGCTCCGGCAAGAATTCGGGATAGTCGGCAATCAATCGATTAAAGTTCAGCCGTGCCTCTCTTGCCCTGGCCTCCGTCCGGGCGAACAAGCTACTCAGTTGACTTTGCTGCGTCATCTCTTGAGCGTGCGCCCTGGGGGCCATGAAAAACAGGAACGCCATAGCGCTTATCAGTATCAACCTTCTCATCCGCATATTCCTCATGTGAATTGGTCTAGTCGCTTCTGCAAAGTGGGTGCCGTCGAAAGCGGTTTGTCGAATGGCACGGCCTTTGATTAACACCACAGACGAAACACACCTGGATTGACGACGCGAAGTCCTCATATACGAGAGAGCTGATCGTCGCTTCACATCAGGCGGGTGAACAAACTTGTAAGTAAGCGAGGAGCGAGTGATGGGAAGCATCGGCAAATGGATAGGTGTGCGCACGGACGCATACAGAATCAGTGACGAGGTCTATGAAAGCTCGCGGATCGCCCGCGCCGGGCAGCGCGCAATTCACCTGGCGGTGATCATTCGCGCCGTCGAGCCGCTGCTGGTGATCAGCGCTATGGCACTTTTAATGATCGTCGTGACCGCGCATCCGGCGCTCGCACAAACGCCCGGCGGCTCCATTTTCGGGGGCAACGACCAGTCGCTCGGCAACGGCGTGCGCGAGGCCATTAAGTGGGGGCGCAATCTGCTCTTCCTGCTCGGCGTGGTCGGCGTCGGCTGGGGTATCTTCAACCTGATGACGGAACGGGCGTGGGGAAGACAGATCATCGGCGGCTTGCTGTGCCTCGGTTTCGGCGGCGCGGTGTCGCTGATCTACAGCTTCTCGCAAGGCAACGCCGTCAACCTCGATACGGACCTCGGCAATTAAGCAGCGACTTCCTGGGAAGGGATACATGCGACAACGACCAATCAGATCGAACATCTACCTGCCTGTGGTGCGCTTCGGCGTCTTCACCAGTGACTGGAAATTCGTGCTGGCGGCAACCCTCATAGGATACGGCGTACCCTTCTGGCTTGACTTGAAGCTCTGGAAAATCCCACTTGAGTTGTGGACTGGGATACTGGCTGCCGGGTTGAACATCGCTTTTTTCAACTTCGTGCGGATCGGCAGGCGTCCCTACTGGTTGCAGCACCGGTTGCGGGCGATCACGGAAAAGCCCTGTCACCGCCGCACTATCCCGGCTGACTCAACGAGAGAGCCGCGGGCGTTGTGGATGAGACAAGGAGGAGACTAAAAGTGGACCCACTGACAATCATCGGCGGAATTATGACGGCGGCAGGAGCAGGACTCGGTCTCGGAGTCGGCGCGCGCCTCCTACCCATCGGGCTCAAGGCACAGCGCGATCTACGAAGCTGGAAACAAAGCCCTGAGGCCGAAGGCCACCGGCGCATCGTGGATGTCGAGGAGCGCAGGCAGCGACTCGTGCGGCCAGCGGGCCGCAAGCGTGACTCTTCCATTGCCGGCATCATTGAGGACACCCTGCGACACACAGACGGCGCTTACACCAGGGGCTACGAGGCCGAGTTGCAGCCGACCATGTTGGCTCCTGATTCAGTCGTGGAATCGCGCTATGACGAACTGGCGCGGATGCTCGCGGTCGAGAAACCTCCCGGCACCGTCATTCAGTTTCGCTTTTCATCTGGTCCCGATCCGGGGCGCGCCATTGCCACTCATCTTATGGCGTGCGGTGATGGCGTACTCACGCATCCGGAGGCCTCACTCCTTCATGCGATGAACCTGGACTTCTACAAGACGGTGGCCGAATCCAGAGTCTACCGCCACGGCAAGCTCTCGGTCTGGGTACGCGTGCCAGTGCGTCAGGCGGGCGATGCGACCAGCAAGGGGTTGAGCGCTTTCATCCCTGCCGTCGGGCGTGAGATACGAAAGCAAGGTCTGTTACGCATGGCTAGGGCAGTTCGTTCGAGCTATACCGCTACTCGTGATGACGGGGTAGTGCGTCGCGTCCTCGAAGAGGAGAATGAAGCGAGAGAGCAGGCCGAGAAAGTCTTCCGCATGGTCGAGCGCGAATGCCCTCTCGCCTTGCGGCGGTTTGATCGAGATGAGCTTTGGGAAGCAATCTACCTCGGTCACCGGCAGAACGCCACAACCGTTCCCATCATTCCTGACGTGCCTGGTTTCGACATCCGGGATTACCTCTGCGGCGAAACGATTGAGGGAGATGGCTGGTACGTTATGCACGGCTCCCATCCCACGTGCATCGTCTCGATGTTCGTGCCGCCGCAGCCGTCGGTTTCGGCTGACGCCTTACGCGCCCTGACGCTTCATCCGGGTCTTACCTTCCGCCACACGCTCGTCGTGGAATACATCACCCTCGATCAGCGCAAGGCGGTGAAGCGACTCGACCGGCGCATCCGCCAGGTTCGCCGCACGCACATCCGGGCTGACGGGAGACACCGCCAAACACCGGAAGCAAGGGCAGCACTCGCCGACCTTGAAAGCGTCAGAGATCACATCACCGGCTCCAGGGAGGCGCTCATCGAAGCGCGCTTCTACGCGATCATCTATGCGGAGCCGGCGCGGACGCGGGCGGAGCTTCAGCAGTCGCTGCGCAATCTCGATCAATACTCAGAACAGATGGTTACGGCCATGCAGTCCGTATCGGGTGTCGAAGCGGCGCGAGAAGAACCGGCGAGCCTGCGCAGCCTTTATCATCACTCGCTTGTCGGCGAGGTTGACTCGCGACCAACCGGACGCGAGTTTACCGAAGTCGCCCACTCACTGGCGGCGCTCGCTCCGACCGAGTCGGCCTGGGAAGGTGCGCGGCGACCGCATACGCTCTGTTCAACTCCGACAGGAAGGCTCATCGGCTTCGACCTCTTCGACCGCGCGCGCATCAGCTCGCCGCTCGTCTCGGTGCTCGGTCAGCCCGGCTCCGGTAAGTCAACCATGATGGCGCGCATCATCAATGACGTGCTCGCCTCATTGCCCGAAGCGCGGGTGAGAGCCGTAGACTTCGGCGAATCGCTCGCGCCGCATGTTGATGTCACGCGCGGCAGACATTTGCGGTTCAGCGTCGAGGACACGCGCACCATCAACATCTGGGACTATCCTGGACTTGAACATGGCGAGATGCCGAACGAGACCGAGATCGCTCTGGTCGTCATTGACGCGATGAAGTTGGCGCGAGTCAAACCGGACGACAACATCGCCGAAGACATCCTCACGAATGTCGTCACCGAGGTGTTCAAGAATGAAGTGCCGCGCAACGGCTCTGACCGACTCAAGCACGAGCCCACTCATTCGCACCTGCTGGCGATGTTGGAGACCTATCCTTTTCAATCGCAGGCGGTCACAGATCGGGCAGCGACGCTGGCGCTGGCGCTGGAAAAGTACCGCAACCATCCGTGGCTCGATGCCCCAACGCATCCGGACTTTGCTGTTGACTCGCCATACGATGTTTACGAACTTGATTCCCTCGACGCCTTCCCTCAGGACGTGCGCGAAACCCTGGCGAATCGCGTGGCGGCACGTGTCGTTCGTTCCATCGGTCAACTGAAAGACGACGGCACGCGTACGCCAACTTTGCTGATCTTCGACGAGGTGTGGAAGATCGTGCAGTACTACCCCGGCATTATGCGGGTGATTCAGAAAGGGGCGCGCACCGGACGCCGTGAAAACGCGGTGACGGTGCTCGCCACTCATACTTATGAGGACTTCACCGGGCTGCACGACATCACCAACACAGCAGGCGTGAAGATCATTGGCAAGCAGATCGGCGACTACTCGCGGCTGGTGACCGACGCCGGGCTGTCGGAGAATGCGGCGGCGGCGGTCAGCGCCATCAAGAACGTCGCCGGGCACTACGCCCAATACGTCCTGGTGATCGGCGCGGGTCAGGATCAAACCGTTGAGATGATCCAGATGGATCTCTCACCCGCCGAACTATGGACGTTCACCACGAATCCCTATGAGCGAAATGCCAGAGCGCGAGTCTCATCGCTCAGGCCGCAGTGGCCGCTCGCAGATGTCATCGCGTGGCTGGCGGCGACCTACCCGCGCGGGCTGGCGTCTGAGGGACTTGTGGAGATTGATCAGTCGCTGTTAGCCGGCGTCACTTAAGAGGAGAAACAACGCCAATGAAATTGAAGACGATTCTCACTATTCTGGTTTCGGTATGCACAGTCCTGTCCGTGGCACATGGGCAAAATATGCCGGCAGATCCAACAGGTGGGCAAATCGAACGAAAATATGATCGCTTTAAAGATCAAACGACCGTCAGGCTCAAGGCCCTACCCATCCGACAAATTGCTCGACCGCATGAGGAGCTGAGCCTGTCAGTTGAGGCGACCAA
>JBIOWC010000057.1:0-11573 GCA_044868105.1 Blastocatellia bacterium | reverse complement strand
GTTGACCAGGGTCACATCCATACACTCTTCCGGGTTATGATAGGCATAAGAAGAGATAACCGCGTAACGGGTTTCCGAAGTGATGCCGCCGGCCGGATAAGGGTCAGTGGTCACGTAGTTGAATTGTTCACCATTGCTAAACCTGATGATGAGTTTGAAAAGATTGTCGGGCATGTTCGCTCCTTCTGAAGTCGCTGTTTCAGGTTGTATAACCCGATGGGCAATTTCATAGACTGATTTTTTACTTTCCCCTTTTTACTTTTTACTGTTCATAGAGTCGTCGGTGGGGCTTCGGGTTCTGAAGTAGTTGAACTCTGCGTATCGGTTCCCGAACTTGAAAACGATTTCGCCACATCATCTACGACTTTAGAGACCGCCGCCGCCGCGCCTTCCACTACATCGGCGACCAAATCAAATTGCACTTGAAAGAGCGTTGTTAAGCGCTGTTCAATCGGCATTGAGGAAATAACCTTTCTGACTTCTTTAGTGGCTTCGGACTCGCAAGTCGAAGCGGTGTTGCTTTCGTCATATGAACTCATACTTTTACCTCCGATAATTAACCTGAAACGTCGAATGATTGTTTGGGATATAGGGCTTTCGACGCACCTCAAAGTACCATTTGAGGCTACCTTGAAAATACGAACACGGTCAAGCAAATGTTTTCCCTCATTTCTTCACCCCACGGAAGCTGAAAAAACGCGAGGAATATTTAAGAAAACCCAGAGGAATATTTGAGAAAACCAACCGGCGATTCTCTGCCCCCGGGCGCTTGAACCGGCAATTTTTCAATGCCAAATGTTTTGCCAAAGAGCACAGGTTTTGCGCCCTCTGCGCAAGGATTTTTAACTTGAACTTTCAACTACCGGGTTGACTCTCCGGCCTTCCAGGGTCATTCCGTTTTCGCGAAGCCGAGCGCTTCCCGTAGCAAGGTGCAAGGGCTTTTTCAGATGCGACAGAAAAGCCGGATAACCGGGATTCGCTTGCTCGGCTTTTTCCATCTCATCCGAGGGCAAGCTTCCAAAGCAGTTAGCGGTAAACAGACAGCCTTGCAGGTTTTCACCCAATAGCCCAACGAGAAGCGCAGGTGTCTGCCTACCCGCACCGGCTTTCGTATTTCATCGCTTTGCGATGCAGCCTTGATAAGGTAAAGTTGTAAACTCCCAAATTCACCAAACAGTTGATGAGGTTCCCGATTTCATGAGAGGTACAGCAGTGAAGATTTCAGTCATCGCTTCTCTTTTTCTGGCGATGACGCTGGCGGGGTTTTGGCGTACGTCTTCAAACACCGATAGAGTCCGCTTGACGCACCGGTCGGAAGCGGCCTTGCAAAAATCCAAATTCAGGCAAAATGAGCCGCTCTCTTATCGCCGTCCCGGTTCATTGCATAAAGCATTAATTCCTGCTGAAGATGGCGCGCTTTCTGCCCGTTTGCTGGCCTCAAAAGGCGTGGGAAGGTCGAAAACCTACGGCGCTTACACGCTAGTTGAAATTTCCGATGAGACGCTTTCGACGATGAGCCCTGAGGTCTTGGAAAAGCTTCAAGTGCGCGATGATTTGAATTTAATCAAGCTCAGGCGCGGACAGCTTGATACAACCGGCGGCGAACCGCAAATCGAAGCCGAATTTCGTCAACCGGCAAATCTCGCGCACGCGCTGCATCTCGTGCAACTCTTCGGGCCGCCGACGGTCGAGGCGGTGCAAAAAATTGAGGCGACCGGCGCCAAGATTATTTCCTATGTTCCGAACAATGCTTATTTGGTTTGGGTGAGTCAACATCAGCTCCGCCAGCTTCGCGCTCTGCAGGCGCAAGAAGCGGTGATTCAATGGGAGGGCGATTTTCATCCGTTCTATAAAATAGATTCACATATCGAGGTTGAATCCCGCGACCAGCACGCTTTTGCAATTGAGATTGTCGATACCCCCGAAGCCGCGCGCACCCTCGAATATATCAAAGCGCTGGCGAATAAAGTCGTCATGCCGGAGATGAAACTCGCGGGCACGATTCAAATTAAAATCGCGGCCGACTCCTTCAAGATTGCCGACCTCGCGAAATTACCTGATGTGATCTTCATTGAGCCAACCGCAAAACCGACGCTTCATGATGAACGGGCAAGTCAAATACTGGCCAATTCGATAGTCGAAGAAACCATCAATAATGTAAAAATATTCCGCCCGTCAAGTCCCGGCTACTTGACGTTTTTAAACTCACTCGGTTTCACGTCAAACTTCGATTTTGCCATTGATATCGCCGATTCCGGTTTTGACCGAGGAGCTGATGCTCTGCCGAATCTGCATCCGGATTTTCTTGATGCCAGCGGCGCTTCGCGGGTTCTCTATCTGCATGATTTCACCGGCACGCAAGCGGCGAATCCAACCCGGGACACCGACGGACATGGTACGCTCAATGCTTCGATTGCCGCAGGATTCAATGCCAACACGGCCAGCAATTTTCGGGATGCGCTGGGCTATCAATACGGACTCGGGGTTGCTCCTTTTGCGCGCATCGGCGTGTCAAAAGTCTTTAATGATAACGGCGATTTTGTAGAAAATCTTTCTTATGCACAGATGCTCAACCGGGCTTATAGCGATGGCGCGCGCATCACCAATAACAGTTGGGGACTTTGCGATTTGGAATTCGGATTGTGCAATCTCTACAACTCGGATGCGCGGGCTTACGATACCCTGGTGCGTGACATTGACCCCAATGGTCTCGGCTATCAACAAATGGTGGCGGTCTTTTCCGCAGGCAATGATGGGAAAAACGGCGCGGCTACTGTCGCCATGCCGGCGAGCGCAAAAAATGTAATTGCCGTCGGCGCAAGCGAAGGCTTTCGCGCCACGGACGCCAGCGGCAACCTGTTAACCGATGGATGTGGCGTAACCGGCACGAGCGCAGACAATGCTCAGGACGTCACTGATTTTTCATCGGGCGGACCCTTGCAGGATGGTCGCATTAAACCCGATTTAGTTGCTCCGGGTACGCACATCACAGGCGTTGCCACGCAAGACAGCACCTATGCCACAAAACCCGAAAATACGCTTGGCGTATGCAATCGGTTTTTCCCTGCCGGGCAAACCCTCTACACCTGGTCGTCGGGCACCTCGCACGCCGCGCCGAGCGTTTCCGGTGGCGCCGCCCTGGCCTATCAATGGCTGCGCGCCCGACTGGGTACAGAGCCAAGCGCGGCTCTGGTGAAAGCCTTCCTGCTCAATTCAACAACCTATCTGACCGGCAAAAATGCGAATGACAATTTGCCCGGCGCCAAACAAGGTTGGGGGTTGATGAATATTGCGCGAATGTTTGAACCGATTGACCGAATTATTCATGAAGAAGGCGCCTATCTGTTTACCCAAAGCGGCGGCCCACCCTTTGAAATTTCCGGTGTCATCACTGACCCCACCAAAGAGTTCCGCGTAATGCTGACTTACTCGGACGCGGCCGGCACGGCCCTATCCAATGCCCCTTATGTCAATCAATTAAATCTTGAAGTGACGGTTGGCGGCGTGACCTATTACGGAAATGTTTTCGCCGGTCAATACTCGAAGACCGGCGGCGCGAAAGATTTTCTCAATAACGTGCAAGGCGTTCGGCTGCCGGCCGGGACGACCGGCAGTTTTACGATTCGCGTCATCCCGACCATCATTGCCGGCGACGGCGCGCCATTCAACAGCATCTCGGTTGATCAGGATTTCGCCCTGGTCGCGACCAACGGACGCGAAACGCCGGTGCCGGTTCTGAGCGCCGCCACGACTCGCGTTGGCAGCGTAGATTTGGATGACATCCAGATACGCCACACGAGCGGCAGCGTTGACCGCGCCATCATTCCGGGCGAAACAGCGGAGATCACCTTAGGAGTTCGCAACACTTCGGCTACCAGTGCGACCATCTCTGCGGCGACCCTGGCTGTTGCAGGTTCGTCGAACAGCTCAACCACTGAATTTCCGCTGATTGCGGCCAACAAAACGACGCGCAATGACCTGCCGTTTTCGATGCCGATACCTTCGAGTTTGCGTTGTGGCGCAATGGCTCAGTTGCAATTGCGACTGACCACCCAATTCGGCGAGGTGGTCGTACCGTTCAATGTTTTAGTCGGTCGCGCAATTTCACAACTCACCCTGCTCGATGATGATGTGGATTCGGGTCGGGTAAAGTGGAAACAGAAAAAAGGCTTTGCGACAGCAACCAATGTCGGATTTAGCGGCACGCAATCTTACTACGCGGTTGACCCGGGTAAAGTCATGGGCGACAGCCGGCTGGCGCTACTCTTTATGAAGAAGGTGGTTCGCATTCCTGAAAATGCCGGAAATGTGCGGCTCTCGTTTTATCACATATTCAATTTCGAGCCGGGCTATGACGGCGGCGTAATTGAAGTTTCACTGGACGACGGAGAGACCTGGCAGGACATCGGCTCGCGCGCGGTAAGCGGCGGTTACGACGGCAAGTTAACGGCCGCATCGAGCAATCCATTAGGCAACCGTTTCGCCTGGACCTCGCGCGGACAAGCGGGCGTCTTCAGTCAAGTGGTTCTCAACCTGGATGAGTTTGCCGGTAAGACCATTAAGCTACGTTTTGTCGCAGCCTTTGATGAAGCGACCGGCATCCTTGACGGTTACAAGGGATGGTTCATTGATAACATTAAAATCACTGCCGATAGCGTCGAGTGTCGCTGAGAATTCACTGAAGCATATAAACTCGATGGTTAGAGTTTCGTCATCAGGTGAGTTGGGTTTTATTCGATTTTACAAGTAATGTGTAAGCTGCAATCTAAACGTCGCCGATTCAATTGCCCGAAGCGCGCAGTTGTTTGATGATTTCACCGATTTTCGGAGCATCTTTAGCATTCGGCGTCAGAGTTAAATATTTTTCCAGCTCGGCGGCGGCCTTTTGGTTTTCTTTCTTTTCAATATAAACAGCGCCCAGATAGCGATGGGTTTCGGCCATCTCTTCTTTGTCATTGCCGTACTTGACGGCTAACTGTAAAAACTTTTCCGCATCATCATAACTCCCGAGATTCACCAGGGCGCGACCAATATAGAGATGTCCGGTCGCCGAAGCGGCATTCTTTTGCAAAGCTTTGTAGAGTTCATCAACGGCTTTCGGGTAATTTTTCATCTGCACCAGCAAGACGCCGTAATTGAGTCTCGGCGTAAAGGCATCGGGCGAGATTTTGAGCGCCTGTTTGAAGAACTCTTCGGCCTTGGGAAATTCTTTCTCACGCATGTGTTGAACCCCCGATTCATTTAACGCCGCCAGATAGTCTGGGAAAATTTTCAACGCCGCGTTGAGTTGCTCAATAGCTTTTTTGTGGTCGCCGGTTTTCGAGAATTCCAAGGCGGCGTTATAGAACTTCACGGCTTCTTCAGGAATGGCGTTTGGCAAGGCGGAAACTGTCCCTACAGCTTTCGGCGCAGTTTGCTTAGGCTGCAAATTGATCTGTACTGTAAAAATCTGGCCGGGGTCATTGCGGCGGCGCGCCGGTTCGATAATATCTACGGTTTCCGTGGCGACTTCAAAATTGCTTCCGGCATCGACGATGACCGTATAACTGCCCCCTTTCAGGCGACGAAAGGTAAACGCGCCATTATCATCGGTCATGGTAAATTGTTCGCTGCCAACGACACTGCGCAATTTCACTTTGGCGCGCACATCCAAGCGGCGTCCACCGGGATAAAAGATACGGCCTTGGATCTGATTTCTACCGCCGGTGCCGAGGTCGCCCGGGTCGGAATCGATGCCGCCCATTTGCGCCTGTGCCAGTGGCGCATAGAGGGTGAAAAATAATCCTGCACACAGTAGCGACAACCATTTTCGCGCCCCTCTGACCCGAATAGAACGACCGGCTTCATAAGCTGAGAAAACCATAACATCTGCCTCCTGATGCAAAGATTCTTATTGGTAATCTGCTAGATAGTGTGTGTGCGAGTGGCCGGATAATAGCACAAAGCCGGAAGCCAGGAAATATGAAGATTCCGGTTTTCTAACCTGACCGGCAACTATTTTGCTGCTCGTTGATACCACACAATATGGTCGCCATCATCGGCGCGTTCCGAATAAACCACGGTGGTATAGTTCACCGAATGCACCGTTGAAGCGGGCAATTCGAGAAGCGCATTGTTGGATAGTAAAAAGCCTCCCGGTCTTAACATATGTTCAATATTGGCGAGCGCCAGACTTTGCTCGAAGACATCGTAATAGACCAGGATATTGGTCGCGACAATCAAATCGAAGCCTTCCCCAAGGGGGCTTTCCAGCCGTTGCAGCACCACATTCAAATCTTGCGGGGTGATGAGGTTGACAATTGCCGGACGAATTTTAACCGCGCGAATTTTCAATCCGCTGGTGCTCGTAGGAACGGCAACCGGCGCCACCGACGCGCCGATCTGGTCTCCAAAGCGTTTCCAATAATCCAGAGTTTCAGGAGTCCACACCACCGGTTCATCGCGTGGCAGTTGAATGGTGTAACCTTGTCCGCGTTGAGCTGAAAGTTTGGCGCGCGTCAGATGGTCATTGATGCGCGGGCTTAAATCAAAAGTGGTTACCTGTAAATTACCCGGCTGCGCCAGTCCCAGACGCAGCAGCGTATCGATCAGGGCAAAGGGTTGTATGGTTTGTTGGGGATAGAAATCATAACCATCCTGTTTGTCGGTAAAATCCAGCCCTGGTCCGATGATGGCAATGCGGCGCACCCTGCCGGCGCCGAGCAGGCCTAGGGTTTTGATTTCCTGCAAAGCTTTTTCTACAGCAAAATTTGGCAATAAAGAGGTGTCAGATGACAGTCCGCGCCCGGTATAAAGTTTTGACCGTTCGGCAAATTCCTCGCTGACATCGCCTAGCAAGCGCGCGCGTTCCAGAATTTTTGCATAACTCGCCTGTTCGTTGAGAACGCGTAGCAAATTATCAAAAAAATACTCTCGGAGTCGGGCTTTGGTGGCCGGGAGTTTGAGGTCGTAGCCTTTGCTTTCAACAACCTTCCTGGCAAACAACAATCGCTCATTGGTCGCGCTCGTCAACAACCCCTGGATCAGATCATCCGAGCGTAATTTTATCGCCTCCAGGGTGGCTTCCGCTTCCGGAGCCTGGGCATCTCTTCCGGCTTGCGCCAGCGCTTTGAGGGTGATTCGCGGTCGGCGGGTAAACGAGGTGCCGAATAACAGAAAGTTAATCACCGAATCTTCATCGCCTTGCATTAACCGGGCGCGAATATCCCGGTCACGCCGCGCAACCCATTGTTGCCAGGTGGCTGGCATGGTAGTCGAGTTGGCGTTGCGCAACTCCGGCGGCAGGACGTCGCGCAAAGTTTCTAAGATTGCCCGGGCCTCCTGATAAGGGATATAGCTGACCTGGCTTTTCGGCAATTGCGCCTTCAGGCGCGGGGGAAATGAACCCATTAGCAGTAGGCCAATCAGCACGAGTGCAAAGGTTGAATACGGATTCATTTTCATAACCTACCAGGATGACGAACTCGACGAGGAACCCAGTCATTGAAACATTTTGGGATCAATCGGAATATTGTGCCGGTACTCATTGATGATGGTAACTATGGTACCGACATTTTTTTGTTTCAAAATCGGCGTGGTGACCACCATCTCAAGCCTAAACGGCAACTTCACACCATCGACGGCTTTGAATTCGGTGGTTTCGACGTAGAAATCAAAGGTCACATCTTCGTCTTTTGAAGTAACATCATTGGTAAAGGCGCCCATATCTTTGGTGATGCGAACATTGCCATAATCGGTGCGCAGCCACATAAAATTCTCAGCGTCAAAATAAAGCCGCAGGAGTTGCCCTTTGCTGCGTTTCATCTCAACAACATAAGCGGTGCGCCCTTTAACCTTTTTTGTGCCTTTGGCCTCAAACTTCAAGCTTTCGCTTTCGCCCGCCAGCAGGGTGTTATAAAGCGAGATGTCATTGAACATCGTACCGGTTGAAAGCATGTCTTCGTACTTATGCATCACCGCCGACAGGGCGCGCGCGATCGCGGGGCGGAAGAAGGGTTTGCTGCCATCATAGCCCAGATACCAGTTATATCCTTCAAACTGGTAAACCGCCGCCAGGCGATTGGGGGCTTCCGAGGCGATTGCTACCTGCACGGCGGCATCACTATCTTTCTTGGCCGTGCCGAGCGCCACCCGCGTTTTAATTTTTGCCAGGGCCTCTTTGCCGCCCACAGCGACCAGATGTTTATTGACAATTTCGCTTGCCGTCAGCGCTTGCGGTTCATCAAAAGCCGGTGTACCGATTGAACAGAAAAGCAGTGAGATTAAAGCGCCGGCAATATAGCTTCGCTTCATAAGACCTCCCAATTATCAACTTGATTGTGGTGAAGTGGTGACAGCCTACAAGCTTTTTTCTGATGAATCAATCAGCGCGATAATCGCTTGCCGCAATCAACCCGCTATTGATTGCCTACCCTGGCGGTGGCCTATCACCGCAGACCCAATTAAGTTCGCACTTTTCACCCTCTGCATGAGCCCTTGGTATTCCTGCAGATAAGAAAGGGGAGCCTGTGAGGCTCCCCGGAATTAACTTTCCCGCAACTGAAAGTTAGAAAATGAATTTCGCTGCAAGCTGAATATGCCGACGGCCAGCCCGCTGACCAGAGACAAACCCTTCATTGACTTCTGCTGTACTACCGAGCACGAACAGGTTCGCGTGGTTGAACAGGTTATAGGCCTCGCCGCGTATCTGCAATGATTTGCCTTCAGTGATTCTGAAACTCTTGAACAGACCGAAGTCAAGGTTCCAGAGTCCAGGACCGCGAAAGGCATTGCGGGCGAGCATATTTGACGGGAACGGACCGAATTCCGATATGCCAAGCAGATCATTGGCATAGTTGCCGGGGGTCTGGTTCGAGAGGTCAATCAACTTGAAGACGTTCGGAGCGTCACCGGGTTGCGGATCACTCGGCGTGTGGAAAGCCAATCCGCCGGTCGGCACCAGACGCGGGCAAACTTCAAAGGCTGCGTTGGTGCAGTCGAAGACCGTAAACGGTCCACCGGAGCGGGCTGTGAAAACGCCGTTTAGCGTCCAACCGCCGAGCACCTGGTTCATCAGGCCGCTGCCGATCGGATGCCCACCACCAATCTGGTAGTTGAAACTCGCCGAGAAACGGTGTCGGATGTCGAAGTCCGCAAAGCCATAATCAAGATCGGGATTGTACGGATCGAGCAGCCCGAGGTTGAAGTTATTATTCGACTCACTGAAGGACGAGCTCAGATTATCGCGCGTCTTTGCATAGGTGTAGCGGGTAGTGAACTGCAAGCCCAAGTCGCTCAGGTTGCTGCTGTCGAGGCTGACGATCAGCGCATTGTAGTTCGAGTGACCCAGGTTGCCCCGAGTATTCAAGGGGTAATAGGACGGGTTGAGCAGCCCTAACGGATTAGCCGGGTTGCAGCTTCCGCCTAAGCCAACGCAGCCAAGACCATCGCCGCTGCCCAAAATCGCATCGGCGCCAGCCCGATTCGGGTTTGAGATACTGTAGAGTTTCCGACCCGCAGAGCCGGAGTATTCAACCGACGCGACGGTGCGTGAAAATATCTCGCGCTCAAAGGCACCACTCCAGAAATGCGCGTAGGCATTCTTGATGTTCTCATCCACGTGACGAACATTGATGCGCCCCGGCAGTGCCACCGTTCCGCTGGAGCCGCCGAGCGGACCAAAGTTGTTATTGGGAACCGGAATGGTTACCGCGCCGCCCGCTGTGACCGTCACCACAGCATAGGCCGGAGCATTTTGAATGACGTTGAAGGTGACATTTCCGAAGTTTCGTTCATAGGCCATGCCGTAGCCCCCACGGACGCTGGTTTTGCCATCGCCGGTGACATCCCAGGCGAAACCGACGCGTGGAGCAAAGTTATTCTTGTCCGGGTTCCAGAGCGCCCCGACCGGGCTATCGATGGCGCGCATTACCGAACCGTTTTTAACGCGTTCGGCCAGCGATGAACCTTGTCCGAAGTAAAAATTCGAATCCAATTCGCGTACGGCATTGTGCTGGACGCCGTAATATTCATAGCGCACGCCGAGGTTCACGGTTAATCCCGATTTGAGGCGCCAGGAATCATTAAAGTAGCTTGCCCACTCGTGGTAACGATTTGAGCGACTGAAATTTGGGAAGCTCACGGGCAGCGTAATCGGCGCACCGGGACGTAACGCGCCTTGCGGATTAATTGCGACCTGAAACTGCTTGATGTTACCTGAAACGAAGTTGTTGAAGGCTTCGGTATTGTTCAGGTTGCTGAAATTTGCCACGGCGTTCTGGTAAGCGCCGAAGGTGCGGTTGTCACGGATGTGAATGTAGGCACCGCCGAAACGCAATTGATGGTTGCCGCGGGTCCAGTTCAAATCTTCATACAACTGCAGGAAATTCTGTGGACCACCAAAGGGAATGGCGCTGCCCGGACTGAACGGCAGATAGCCAGGAAGGGCCACCAGATTACCATCAAAGTTGAGCACCGTCGTGCCACGGAAGTAGAAGCTCGGGGTTGGCGGCTGGTTCGGGTTGAGTGGTTGATTGCCGTTTAGCCGATTAAAGACCAGTTTGCTCTGCGACACCAGGGTCGGCGCAAAGGTATGGGTCAGATTGAGCAGGAAGTTGTTATTGAGCGCATCTGAGCCGGTGTTAAATCCAGCATACGGGCTGAAGGCGTTCGAGCCATCAAAAAAGAACTGGTCTTCCAGAGCATAGCGCCCGTAAATCTGCGTCTTGTCGCTCCAGTTCCAGTCAATGCGACCGACCGTCTGGTAAGAGTTCTGCGGCGAACCGGCGCCAACATCCGAGGGAACGTTATAGCTGACTTGGCCAAAGACCGGCAGGCCGGCGGGAAGATTATTGAACGCCCCCGCACCGATGTTGAGCCGGCTTGACACTTCGCTTCGGCTGATCGTTGCGCCAATTGGGGCAACGGTCGGGAAAGCCCCGATAGCTGCACTGGTTCGCGAATTAACCGCTGCCAAAAACTGCGGAGTCGGAACCCAGTTAATTACGTTGGCTGAACTGCGCACACGAATCCACTCGGTGCTGTTAAAAAAGAACAGTTTGTCTTTAAGAATTCGACCACCAACTGAGTAACCGAACTGATTGCGCGTGAAGACGCTTTTCGGTAACCCCTGAGCGTTGGTGTCATAATCATTTGAGGCCAACTTTGAGGTTCGATTGAACTCAAACAGCGTACCGTGAAAATCGTTGGTTCCGGCTTTGGTCGCAACGTTGACGATACCACCTGAGGCGCGCCCATATTCGGCCGAGAAATTGCTGGTGATGACGCGAAATTCCTGCACGGAATCGAGCGGCACGCTCTGCCCGACCCCGGCGGTAAAGGTATCAACGTTTTCACCGCCATCGAGCAGGATGTTGGTCGAAGCCGAGCGCTGTCCGTTGATATTAAAACCGGCGCCGCGCATGGCTAGATTAGAATCACCATCTGAAACATTACCCGATAGCGCCACCAGGGCATACGGGTTACGGGTGAGCGTTGGAAGCTCAGTTACTTGTTTGCCAGAGACCACAGTTGACAATTCCTGGGTCTGGGTATTGACTTCAACGCCGCTTTCACCGGCAACCACATTGACCACT
>JBIOWC010000056.1:0-20470 GCA_044868105.1 Blastocatellia bacterium | reverse complement strand
CCAGGGCGGTGCGGGTGCCGCCGCAGCTGCCGAACGGCGCGGCCTCGTACTGGGCCAACTGGGGCACCCGGATCAGCCAGATCCAGCCCTGACCCATAATGGCCAGTGACCGGCTCTGGAAGACTAGCGGCCGGCGTTCTCAGAGCATGAACCTTATCCTAAATGAAAAAGCAGAGCGGCTTGATCAAGCCGCTCTGCTGGATAAGCTGTTTAACCTTTATGAAGCGCAGTTGGCTTAAACCGTCATAATGTCTTTCTCTTTTTGGGTGGCGACTTCGTTGAGTTTGTTGATATGTTGGTCTGTGAGTTTTTGCACCTCGTCCAAGGCATCTTTTTCATTGTCCTCGGAGATGAGTTTATCTTTAAGCAATCTCTTCAGGTGGTCATTGGCATCGCGGCGAACATTGCGAATCGCCGTGCGATGTTCTTCGGCGACCTCGTGAACCACTTTGACCATCTGTTTGCGGCGCTCTTCCGTAAGCGGCGGAATCGGCACGCGAATGAGCTTGCCGTCATTGGACGGATTGACGCCCAAATCCGAGGCTCGCAAAGCTTTTTCAATCGCGCCCAACTGCGTCGGGTCGAATGGCGCAACGGTCAGCATTGTCGGTTCAGGCGCGTGAATGGTGGCCACCTGGTTGAGCGGCATGGTCGCGCCGTAATATTCAACCGTTACATTGTCCAACAGATTGACCGAAGCGCGACCGGTGCGCACGGCGGTGAGTTTTTTTCGCGCATCTTCAACGGCGCTATCCATTCGTTTACGAGCATCATTTATGATGTCTTTAGATTCCATATCTATCTCTCCAACTATTTGAATTTTAGGATTTAGATTTTGGATTTTGGTTGCCAATATTGCAAGCGCCCCGAAGCTATTCGTAAGCGCTCACAATGGTGCCAATCTTTTCGCCGGTGACGACGCGAGCAATATTTCCGGCTCTGTAGAGATTGAAAACATGAATCGGCACATTGCGTTCTCGACATAAACTGATCGCTGAGGTGTCCATGACTTTCAAATCGCGTTGAATCACATCCATATAGGTAAGCCGGTCAAACATGGTTGCCGTTGCGTCTTTTGTGGGGTCAGCGGTGTAGATGCCGTCAACCTTGGTGCCTTTCAAAATCGCATCGGCGCGAATTTCAAGCGCGCGCAGCGCCGCTGCCGAATCAGTCGTAAAATAAGGATTGCCGGTGCCGGCCGCAAAGATGACCACGCGCCCTTTTTCGACGTGACGAATGGCGCGACGACGAATAAAGGGTTCGGCGACCTGATGCATTTCTATGGCGGTCATCACGCGGGTGAAGACATTCTGTTTTTCGAGCGCATCTTGCAAGGCCAGCGAGTTCATCACGGTCGCCAGCATGCCCATATAATCGGCCGAGGCTCTGTCCATTCCCTTTGCCGAAAGGGCGACGCCGCGAAAGATATTGCCGCCCCCAACCACGATAGCGACTTCAACGCCCAGGGCATGAACTTCGCGGATTTCACCGGCAATGCGCGTGATCATCTCAGGGTCAATGCCGTAGCCGCGTTCGCCCATCAAGGCTTCGCCCGAAAGTTTCAAGAGAATTCTTTTATAAATCGGCTTTCCTGCAATTGATTCTTCAGACATCTTTTATCCTATAAAGAAAAAAGCCTCTCCGAGTGAGAGGCTTTTGAAAACGACTAATTGCCGCCGAGGAGTTCTTGAACTTCGGCACCCAAATCCGAGGAGCGTTTTTCCAAACCTTCGCCCATCTTGAAGCGCACGAAGCGACGAATCTTCACATTTTCGCCGGTCTTTTGCACCATCTGCCTGACCAAATCGGCAACGCTGATGTTCTGGTCTTTAACGTAGGGTTGTTCCATTAAACAAGCCTCTTGATAAAATTTGCTCAGTCGTCCTTCAACAATCTTCTCGAAAACCTGTTCCGGTTTATTGGCATTCTTGGGATCCGCCTTGGCCGCTGCAAGGGCGATTTCGCGCTCTTTCGCCAGCACCTCTTCGGGCACCTCTTCTTTGGAAACAAAGCGCGGCTCGGAGGCCGTGATATGCATGGCGACATCGTGCACGAAGTTGCGGAATTCTTCGCCGCGGGCGACGAAATCGGTTTCGCAATTGATTTCAACGAGCACGCCGATTTTGCCGCCCGCGTGAATATAAGCGTCCACCAAACCTTCGGCGGCGGCGCGTCCAGATTTCTTGCTCGCCGTTGCCAATCCGCGTTTGCGCAAAACTTCGATGGCCTTTTCTTCATTGCCTTCGGCTTCCGTGAGCGCCGATTTGCATTCCATCATTCCGGCCCCGGTCTTTTCTCTTAAGGCTTTAATCGCTGCTGGTGAAATTGGATTTGACATTTATGATACCTGCCTCTCTTGTAAAAATACTCGGTTGCATCTTTCGTTTGATAAGGGTCTTGAGCCTCGACCAGGCAACCGGTTATGTTGCTATAAACGAAAGGCGGAAGGATGAATCTTCCGCCTTTTGTGGTCATCCTTCGATGTAAAAATTATGCTACGGCTTCGGGATTTGGAGTCGCATCACTGGCGGTTTCGACGGCCGCAGGCTCGCTGGCGGGAGCCGCTTCGGCTGTCGGCGCATCCCCGGCTGAGGCGGTTGCCGCTTGCGCTTCCGTAGACGCCGGCGCCGCGGGAGCCACCGCCGTATCAATCGCTACAGCGACATCAGGAATCGGTGGCGCGTCAGGCGGCACATAGGTTGTGCGAACTCCGCCCTTGCGTCGGTTCTTGCGATCGCGGCGCGGCGCTTCACCTGGCGACGAAGCTTCGGCTTCTGCCGCTTCATCTTCCTGCGCATCAGCCGCCCCTTCTTTGGCAATCTGTTGTCCTTCGATGATGGCATCGGCCATCTTCGAGGCAAACAACCGCACGGCTCTCAAAGCATCGTCATTGCCCGGCACAACATAATCGATGCCGTCGGGGTTACAATTGGTGTCAACGATTGCCACCACCGGAATGCCAAGTTTGTTGGCTTCGGCGACGGCGATCTCCTCTTTATTTGAGTCAATGATGAAAATCACGTCGGGTAAACGTTTCATATCGCGAATACCCGAAAGGTTTTTACTTAACGATTCGTGTTCCCGATCGTACTGCAAACGTTCTTTTTTGGTGAGCGCTTCGTAACGACCGTCTTCGCGCATGGCTTCGATGTCCTTCATCTTTTGAATGGACTTTTGTACGGTCTGGAAATTGGTCAGCAGCCCGCCGAGCCAGCGTTGATTGACGAAATATTGACTGCACCGCTTGGCCTCTTCCTCGACCGCATCTTGAGCCTGCCGCTTGGTGCCGACAAACATAAAGGCCTTGCCGTCCATGGCGGTTTGCGATACGAATTTTACGGCGTCCTTAAAAAGCTTTTGCGTCTTTTGAAGATCAATGATGTAAATGCCATTGCGTTCGCCGAAGATATACTCTTTCATCTTCGGGTTCCACCGCCTGACCTGATGCCCAAAATGAACACCCGCTTCAAGCAGTTCTTTCATGGTAACTGTAGTAGCCAAAATTATCCTCCTAAATTGGTTTTTGTACTCACCAGCTTGCGTTCCGATTGGAACAACCAATCACAAAAGCTGGCAATGGATTAACAATTTTGGATTTTAGATTTTGGATTTTAGATTGCCGCGAGCTTAAATGCCGGCAATCCAAAATCCAAAATCGGCAATCCAAAATCGCCTTAGCGTTTCGAGAATTGGAAACGTTTGCGCGCACCTTTTTGACCGTACTTCTTACGCTCTTTGCCGCGCGGGTCGCGGGTGACGAATCCGGCTTTTTTCAACCGTCCGCGAAGTTCCGGGTTCAAATCCATCAACGCGCGGGTGATGCCATGACGTACGGCGCCCGCTTGACCGGAAATCCCGCCACCATCAACATTGACGAGAATGTCATACTTGTTGGCATTATCGGTCAGGTGCAACGGTTGACGAATAATCATGCGATGCATCTCGTTTGGAAAATACTCTTCAAACTTACGCTTGTTGACGGTGATGTCACCGCTTCCGGGCTTGATATAAACCCGCGCCGTCGCGCTCTTGCGACGACCGGTTCCGTAATTGTACATCGTATCTGCCACTATTAAATCTCCTATTGAATAGCGTCTCTTCTACTATTGCTCGTAAATCTTAATCGCCTAAATGGCTATTCCGTGTCTACAGGTTGTCGCTCAACCCTGAAGTCTGTATTAGACGTTGTAAGGCTCTGGCTGTTGCGCTTGATGCGGATGGTCTGCGCCGGCATAGACCTTTAATTTTTTGCCCATGTGACGACCAATCGTATTTTTCGGCAACATGCCCCGGATGGCTGATTCCAAGACGCGCTCCGGGTGAATCTGCATTTGCTTTTGGGCCGTGACCTCTTTAAGTCCGCCCGGCCAGCCCGTGTGATGACGATAAACTTTGTCCTGCAGCTTATTGCCCGTGAAGACGACCTTCTCTGCATTGATAATCACGACGTGGTCGCCCACATCAATGAACGGGGTGAAACTCGGTTTGTGTTTGCCCATAAGCAACTTCGCCGCTTCGGTAGCCAAACGACCGACAGTTTTACCGCTCGCGTCTATTAAATGCCATTTGCGATTTTGCTCAAGATTCTTTCCACTCGGTATGTATGTTGCCATGATGCGAATCCTCTATTTATCCTTTAAGAAAACGAACTGACAGAATACGAAAACGGCATTATCATTGTCAAGTCACATCTTTTCTTGACAGAATGTTAGGTGACCTATACCCTAATTGTTTGTCTTTATAGGCAGGTAGCACCATGTTTGAAGCGCTTTCGGACAAATTAAGAAAAGTTATTAAAGACCTTCGCGGGCAGGGACGGCTCACCGAAGCACATATTGAAGCGGCGATGCGCGAAATTCGCATTGCCTTGCTTGAAGCTGACGTGAATTATAAGGTCGTCAAGAATTTCATTGACCGGGTAAAAGAGAAAGCTATCGGTCAGGATGTTCTCGGTTCGCTTTCGCCCGAACAACAGGTCGTCAAAATCGTCTATGACGAAATGGTCGAGATGCTCGGCGGCACTTCGACACAAATCATCTTCACGAAACGGTCGCCCAACGTGATTATGATTGTCGGTTTGCAAGGCTCCGGCAAAACCACGACCGCGGGAAAACTCGCCAAGCTTTTAGCCGAAACTCAAAGCCGCCGCCCGTTGCTCTTATCGGTTGACGTTTATCGTCCTGCGGCGCGTGAACAACTTGCCATTATCGCCGATGCCATCCAACAACCGGTTTTAAGGCTTCCCGAAATCACCGACCCGCTTGAACTCGTCAAACAAGCGATGCGCGAATGTCAGCTTGTCGGTTATGACACCCTGCTGATAGACACCGCGGGTCGTCTGCACATTGATGATGAGTTGATGAGCGAGCTTGATCGCATCAAGCAAGAGACGCAACCGAACGAAATTCTCTTCATCGCCGATTCGATGACCGGGCAAGACGCCGTCAATTCTGCCCAGCAATTTCATGAACGCATCAACCTGACCGGCGTCGTGCTCACCAAGATGGATGGCGATACGCGCGGCGGCGCGGCGCTTTCTATTAAAGAAGTTACCGGACAACCGATTAAATTCATCGGGGTTGGCGAAAAGTATGACGCGATTGAACAGTTTTACCCCGACCGCATCGCGCAAAGAATCCTCGGCATGGGTGACGTGCTGTCGCTTATTGAAAAAGTTCAATCGGAAATTGACGAAAAAGAAGCCATGGAGATGCAGAAGAAGTTGATGAGCGATCGCTTCACGCTCGAAGATTTCCGCAATCAACTTCGCCAGGTTCGTCGGCTCGGCTCTTTTGATAAGCTCCTCGATATGCTGCCCTCAGGTTTGTTCGGAGGCTTCCGGATGACCCCTGAACAAAATGCTGAAATGGAAGGCAAGCTCAAAGTCACGGATGCGATTATTAATTCGATGACCCCGAAAGAGCGTACCGACCATCAAATTCTCAATGCCTCGCGTCGCAAACGGATTGCTCGTGGTAGCGGCACCTCGGTTCAAGCCGTTAATCAAATGATTAACGAATATGAAGAGATGCGGAAGATGATGCGCATGATGACTTCGGGCGGGCTGGGCAGTATGCTCGGCGGCATGGGCAATTTAGGCGGACTGGCCGGGGGGCTTGCAGGGGGCTTGGGCGGTGGCGGAATGCGCCGTAAAGCTACCAAACGCCGCAAAAAGAAAAAGAAGCGTTAAAACCAGTTTTTAGGGTATAATCGCCCCGCTTCTGGCGCGACGATTATTTCACTCAATCATTTATCACAAGTTTTTTGTAATCACACGGAGGTGCAATTTTGTTAGCGATTAAATTGACAAGGATGGGCGCAAAGAAGAAGCCCTTTTATCGAATCGTCGTAACCGAGAAACGCTCGAAGCGCGACGGTCGTTTCGTTGAGTCTATCGGTTATTACGATCCTTGCCGCAACCCGGCTGATGTGAAGCTCGACTTAGAGCGAGTGAACTATTGGTTGAAGTGCGGCGCACAGCCGACGGAGACAGTGCAAAGCATCATCAGGCGCACAGCCAAAGCAGCCAGTACGGAAGCGAGCGCGTAAGTCCTATTCGCCGTTGCGCTGCTGTGTAAGACACGCGCAAGCTGATGTTTGAAAGCTTTTCTTTAGTCGCGCATCCGGGTCTTTGACTTCTCGAAACCACAACCTGAAGGAGGAGCTGTTATGGCAGATGGTTCATTGAGAGATGTTATTGAGACTATAGCGAAGGCTCTAGTTGACAATTCCGACGAGGTATCGGTCAAAGAGATTGATGGCGAAGCCACCGTGGTTCTTGAACTAAGGGTTTCGCCTCAGGACTTGGGAAAAGTCATCGGCAAGCAAGGACGCACCGCCCGCGCAATGCGAACCATATTGCGCGGCGCGGGAATGAAATTAAAGAAGCGTTTTGTGCTTGAGATTCTGGAATAGTGCTGAAAGCTAGCGTTGACAACTTAAACGAAGACGATGTGGTGATTGCCCGCATCGTCAAAGCTCGCGGAATCGGCGGAGAAGTTGCTTGTGACATCGAGACCGATTTCCCCGAACGCTTTCAGGCTCTTGAAGATAAGCAAGTAACTCTTGTGATGCCTAATAGCTTGCGGCTTGTGCTGAAACTTGAACATCATTGGTTTCATCAAAACCGTGTGGTTCTGAAATTCAGTGGCACAGACACGATGACCGAAGCTGAAAGGCTAGTAGGTGGTCGTTTAGTTATTTCCCAAACCGCGGCCTTGGAACTCGAAGAGGATGAGTTTTACGAATACCAACTCATCGGACTTGAAGCCATAACGATTGCCGGTCAACGCCTTGGACGAGTTATCAAGTTGCTCAGAACCGGTGGAACGGATTTGTTGGTCGTCGAAGGCGACGCGAAGCGCGAAATCCTGATTCCTTTCGTTGATGATATCTGTACAGAGGTTGACCTGGAAAACCAGCGCATTATGGTCAATCCACCTGAAGGTTTATTAGAGTTATAGAAGTCAGAAGTCAGAATTTTAAAATAATGAGTTTACCTGGCTCCTGACTCCTGACTTCCGGTTATGAAGTTTGACATCATAACGATTTTTCCTGAAATTTTTCGCGGGGTCTTTGAATTTGGCATTGTTCGCCGGGCGCTTGAAGCAGGTCTTGTGGAAATCCATATTCATGACCTGCGCGATTTCACCTTTGACCGCCATCACATGGTTGATGATCGTCCCTTTGGCGGCGGCGCAGGCATGGTGATGAAGCCCGAACCGCTGTTTCGCGCCATTGAAGCCTTGACGCACCAGGCGCCGGAAACGCACGTCGTTTTGCTGTCGCCGCAAGGGCGACTCCTCAGTCAACAACTGACGGAAGAGTTATCGAAACGCGAAAGCCTGCTACTGATTTGCGGGCGCTATGAAGGTATTGACGAACGCGTCGTTGAACAACTCGTTAATGAAGAGCTTTCGATTGGCGATTACGTGCTTTCGGGCGGCGAGATTCCGGCGATGGTTGTGGTTGATGCCGTCACGCGCCTCCTGCCGGGCGCCCTGGGTTGCGAACAATCGGCCGCGCAAGATTCGTTTTCAAGCGGCTTGCTCGATTACCCGCACTATACGCGACCGGCTGAATATCGCGGCTTGAAGGTGCCGGAAATATTACTTGGCGGGCATCACAAAGAGATTGAAAAATGGCGACACGCAAAGGCGCTGGAAAAGACCAGGCGGTGTCGCCCCGATTTGCTTGAAAAAGAGGATTCAGGCAACGACAAATGAGATACAAAGTAGCCTTGTTGCTTTCCCAATTTAGGCATTTCATTCAAAGCAACAGGCATTTTTAAGAGATTATCTAAAGCGAGGAAACTAAAATGATGAACCTAGTTGTACAATCAATCGAGAACAAACAGTTACGCAATGATCTTCCCAATTTTAAACCAGGTGATACCATCCGCGTTCACGTTAGGATTAAAGAAGGCGATAAAGAGCGCATACAGATTTTTGAAGGGGTCGTGATTGCGCGCAAACATTCGGGCGTGCGCGAAAGCATTACGGTTCGCAAGACCAGCTTCGGCGTTGGCGTTGAACGCATCTTCCCGCTTCACGCAACGGTCGTTGATAAGATTGAAGTCGTGCGTCGCGGCCGCGTGCGTCGCGCCAAACTTTACTACCTGCGCAACCTTCGCGGTAAAGCTGCGCGTATTCGCGATCTCGATATTCGCGGTCAGAAGGGCAAAGCAGCGGCGGCGGCAGCCAATGCCAGAGCCAAATCCGCCGAGCCGGTTAGCGCGGTCGAAGCACCGTCTGAAACCGGCACAGCGACTGAAGAATAAGCTATTGAGTGAAGCGCAACTCACAATAAGCGATGGTCATTCGCCGATTTTTTTCAGGCGCGCGAACTAGCTGTCGGTTTATTCAAAAGTCGAAGCAGCGAAGAAAAATCAAAGGACACAGATGAATTCACGCTGTGTCCTTTTGTTTAATCAAGTGTCTATGCAATCTCGCAAGGAAATGTTGGAAGAATTTTTAGCCGCTGACCCGAATGACTCTTTTTCGCGGTATGCGCTGGCGCTGGAGCTTGAAAAAGCCTCGCATCTCGGTGAAGCCATCGCGCAGCTTCATGAAGTTATTGTTCGCGACGCAGATTATGTCGCGGCGTATTACCATCTGGGGCGCTTATTATTGAAGGCGGACGAAAAGCATAATGAGCCAGAGGCTCGCGAAATTTATCAACGCGGACTAGCAGTCGCAACCCGACTGGGCGACCAGAAAACGCGCAAGGAGATTCAAGAAGCGATAGACATGTTGTAGCCTCCCTGCATCAGCGCTCTCCACTGAAAATCACCCTCAATTGGTAACCTTCATTAAATCGAAAACGGCGGCGAGCGGTTCATCGCAAATTGCTATGTGGAAAAAGCGCGCGTTCCGGCTCGGCATTCAATTGCTTGAGCATCTTTTGAATCAATCTGGTCTTCACCCGTCCGGCTTCTCTCGGTTGCACCAGGTAGCGGACAATCGCTTCGATCCAGGTATTTTGATTGACGCGAAAGAAAACCGCCGGGTGTTCTCTTACTTCCAATTCATTCACTGGTGTTTTTGCCAGTAACTCGCGATAGGTTCGCACCTGCATCATCATCGTCTCTCCAACTTCTTCTTCGGCTATTTCGCGCATGGTCTTTGCCACAAATTCCAAATCACTTTCGTAAGCGATGTGAAAAACAATCTCATTCCAGATGTAGGGAAAAAGGGGCCACGAGTAGTTATAAACCGCCGTGTTTAAGACATTTGAGTTCGGGAATTTAATCACCCGGCCGCTCGGATGGTCGGTTGAAAGATACTGCCCGCCGAATTCCCAGAGCGTGGTGTCAAGATAGCTCACATCAATCACGTCACCCGTCGCTTCACCGATGCGTATGCGGTCGCCGACGCGGTACGGTTCGCGGACGAGAATATATATCCAACCGATAAAACTGGTGATGGGCGTTTGTAAGGCAAACCCAAGAATCAGCGAGACCAACCCTAAGGAGACAAAAGCGGTGTACCAGTTGGCAAATAGAATGGAGATAACAATGACCGCGATGACCAGCGCTGAAACCAGACGCAAAATGCGTTTGAGATTAAATTGCGAGACCGCATCCTCGACGCGCCCGATCAAATAGGTGCTGATGAGTTGAGCGATAGCCAGGACTAAAACAATCGCCATTGCGCCTAAGATAAATCTTTGCAAAAGCGGCGTAACCTGGGCAGCAAAGCCCAAGAATCTGAGCCGCAGCAGATAATAAAATGCCGCGAGTCCGAGAAAAACCAGCAGATACGAGCCGAACCAGAATTTATGTTTCGCCTTAACCGGCACGCGACTCTCTTCTTTAGCAATCCCTGTCCGTTGCAACTCTCTTTTTATCTCACTCTGGTTTTCCAGGTGTTCAGTCTGAATCATTTTTTTACTTATCATCTCTTTTACTTCCTGGCTTCTACTTTAGACGCATCTTTATTTTGCGGAGGGTTGCTGCGCGTCCGCTCTTCCAGCTCCTCATCAACATCTTCGATTGCCGGTTCCATCTCTCGCCCATGGTTTTTGCGTAATCGGATGAACTCTTTTTGCAGTTCTTCGAGTTCTTCATCGGAAAGGTCTTCAAGATCAACCAGCCCTGTCCGCGCGCCTTTTACGGCGCGAATCAATTCATCAAGTTTCAAGTGAATGGCTTTGGCATCGCGGTTTTGCGTATTCTGAATGAGGAAGACCATCAAAAAAGTAACAATGGTCGTTCCGGTGTTGATAATCAGCTGCCAGGTGTCGGAAAACTTAAACACCGGACCTGTTACCCCCCAGACGACGATAATCAAAAACGCCAATAAGAAGGCCCAGGCCGAGCCAACAACGGCCGAAGTTTTATTGGCAAATTTGCGGAAAAAATCATTCAAAATGAATTCCTCCTTCAGCACTATACCTTGAACTTTCGCTCAACAAGATGAAGGTTTAATAAACAAAGCATCACGAGCTGAGAAGCTTTGAATTTTTTCCCTTCAACTTATGCTTATCACTTCGCAAAACAACTGGGGAACCATTTGAATGTGGTCATTTCGTACCGAGTCCATACAAGCAAGATAAACTGCAAAATATATGCCACGCTATTTTTCAGCAACCCAAGCGACACGGGTTGCACCTACTCGGTGATTGAAAGCGTGTGCTATACTGCGCTTCCACCAAAATCTTAAACTTCAAAGAGGAGTGCCAACATGAAAAAGTTCGCTGTGGCTTTGTGTTTTGTATTGGTATCGGGAGTTTACGTTTTTGCGCAAACGCCAACCATTGATCAATCCTTGAATATGAAAAATGTGTCGAACCCGCGCATCTCGCCCGATGGACGATGGGTCGCTTATCAGGTGCAGGAGACCAATTGGACGGATAATGCCTGGGAGACCGAAATCTGGATGGCCAGTACGGCAACTGGCGAGCCCTTTCAGCTCACCAATGCAAAAAAATCGAGTTCGGCTCCGCAATGGTCGCCCGATGGCAAACGGCTGGCATTTATCTCAGACCGCAGCGACAAACGGCAACTCTATTTGATTTCGCCAACCGGCGGTGAAGCGCTACAAATTACTAATGTTGAAACCGGCATCGGTGGATTCAACTGGTCGCCCGATGGTCGTCGCATTGCCTTTACCATGGCCGACCCGAAATCGAAGGCGCGAAAAGAACGCGAAGAAAAATATGGCGAGTACGAGATTGTCGAAGGCGATTATTCATATACGCACTTGTGGATGATTGAGGTGGCGGACGACCTCAAAACCATCCCGGAACCCCGGCGACTCACCGAAGGCGCAAGCTTTACCGTCGGCGGCTTCAACTGGTCGCCCGACTCTACGCGCATCGCTTTTTCGGCAACCAAAGACGCCGATATAGGTTCGTCTTACACCGCCGATATTTATGTGTTAAATGTCGCCGATAAATCATTCAAAAAGCTTGTTGAAACTCAGGGTCCCGACAACAATCCCACCTGGTCGCCCGATGGCAAACAGATTGCTTATGAAACCGCCAATGCGCGGGAGTTTTTTTATTACCAAAATTCATTCATCGCGGTTGTGCCAAGCGAAGGCGGCGCCCCGCAGATTTTATCCGCGAGCTTCGATGAGTTGCCGCGCCTGTTGGTCTGGTCGCCCGAGGGAATCTATTTCGGCGCGCAACAAAGAGTATTCGCCTCGCTCTTTCGTTTGAACCCGACTTCGAAAACCATCGAGCAGGTGAGCAAACCGCAATTTACCATCGGCGGCATCAGCTTCACCAAAGATTTCAAACAAGCGGCCTTCATTGGCGCGGGCGCCAATCAATTCGCTGAAATTTTCGTGTCGCAGGTGAAGCCGCTTGAAGGCAAGCGCCTCACGGCGATGAGCGACCAGTACAAAGATTTTAAGCTGGCAACCCGTGAAGTGGTGCGCTGGAAATCAACCGATGGCACGGAAATCGAAGGCGTGTTAATTAAACCGGCAAATTTCAATGCGTCGAAAAAATATCCGTTGCTGGTCATCATTCATGGTGGACCGACAGGCGTTGATTCGCCGACGCTAAATCCAGACCGCACCTATCCGATGGAAATGTTCGCAGCAAAAGGCGCCGTGATTTTGCGCCCGAATTATCGCGGCTCGGCCGGCTACGGCGAAAAATTTCGTTCGCTCAATGTTCGCAATCTCGGCGTCGGCGATTATTGGGATGTCATTTCGGGCGTCGATTATTTAATCGCGCAAGGCTTTGTTGACCGCGACCGCGTCGGCGCCATGGGCTGGAGTCAGGGCGGTTATATTTCAGCATTCATCACCGCCTCATCCGATAGATTCAAAGCCGTATCCGTCGGTGCAGGGATTTCCGATTGGATGACTTACTATGTGAACACCGATATTCATCCGTTCACGCGACAATATTTGAAAGCGACGCCCTGGGATGACCCGGAAATTTATCGCAAGACTTCGCCAATCTCTTACGTGAAAGCGGCGCAAACGCCTACGCTCATTCAGCACGGGGAATTAGACCGCCGGGTGCCCATTCCAAATGCTTATGAGTTGTATCAAGCTTTGAAAGATAAAGGCGTGCCGGTGAAGATGTCGGTCTTTAAAGGCTTCGGTCACGGCATAGACAAACCCAAGCAACAACGCCAGGTGATGGAGCAAAACTACGATTGGTTCAGCCAATATATCTGGGGGCAGAAATCAGAACAGGCGGGTCAATAGCTGTTGTTTATGATGCTGTGGATTGCGAGAAGAGGTCTCGTAATCAACAGCATTTGCACAAACCATCTTAAAAATTTCACGCCCGCATTCTAACGATTTTGCCGCGGGTTACTTTTTCTTCAGACGGATCTCGAAAATCTTCGACCAGAGTTTACCGGTGACAAATAACCGGTCTTTGGCCGGGTCATAAGCGATGCCGTTTAATACGGCTTCCGAATTTTGTTGCCTGGCGTCGGGCAACAGCCCCGATAAATCTATCCAGGCCAGGATCTTTCCCGACTCCGGGTCAAGGCGTACGATTTTATCCGAGTGCCAGATGTTGGCATAAATTTCACCTTTAATATATTCCAGCTCATTCAAACTCGCGAGCGGCCTTCCGTTATCGAAAACCTTAATGCTTTTCGTCACCTGAAAAGTTTGCGGGTCTAAAAAGCGAATCTCGTTTGAGCCATCGCTCATAATCAAATTTCGGCCATCGTTAGTCAGCCCCCAACCTTCGCCCGCATACTTGAATTCGCCGATTTTGTTCAATGAATTCACGTCGTAAATAAAGCCTCGGTTATCGGTCCAGGTCAACTGGAACACCTTACGGTTTAGAATTGTCAGGCCTTCGGCAAAGTGCTCGGCCGGCACCTCTACTTTCTGCACAACCTTGCCGACAGGCAAAGCGACCTTGCGTAAGCTGGAATGCCCGTACTGACCGGTGCTTTCGTAAAAGTAACCGTCGTGAAAAACCAGCCCTTGAGTGAAGGCTTGATTATCATGCTGGAAAGCCTTGACGATTTCGTAAGTATAAACCGGCGGCTCCGATGGTGGGTGGGCGAGGACTGCATCATCCAAATTTTGCGCCTTGGAGCCGCACGCTGTTGTCGAAAGGCTCAACCACAGCGCGACCGCCCAAGGCGTCGGAAAATTCTTCATCTTGATTTTCATCCTTAAATTATCGGTTGTTCGATTTAGCGCTCGAATCCGGCTTGGCGGTTTCCGTGTCTTCATAACGCTTGCCGGTTTCGCGGTTAAATACGGCGTTGCGCAAGAAGGCTTCGGTCGTCCAGGGGGCACCGCCGCCGCCCAGATATTTCTGGAACCATTCCAGGTGCGCCGTGTAATACAACGCCATTTCATACCAACTGGGCCAATGTCCGGCGTTCGGGTAAACAATTAAACGCGATGGCACGCCGCGCTTTTGCAGAGCGGTGAAAAATTCCAATGATTGGGTGTAGGGCACGCGGTAATCTCGCTCGCCGGTAATCACCAGCGTCGGGGTTTTGAAGTTGCGAACGTAATTTGATGGCGAATGCAAATCATAAAAACGCGAGTTCCAGGACTGCCCTTTCAAATCCCATTCGGGAAACCATAACTCTTCGGTTGCGCCATAAAAAGCTTTCAAGTTATACAAGCCCATCATTGAAGCAAGCGCTTTAAAGCGCGTCGTGTGCCCGGCAAACCAGTCCATCATATAGCCGCCATAAGACCAGCCCATCGCGCCCATCCGCGTTTTATCAACATAGGGAAGCTTTTCAAGGGCGTTCGTCACCAGCATCAAATCCTGAAAGACCAGGCCGTTCCAATCGCCGGAAATCTCTGCCGTAAACGCCTGCCCGTACCCCGTCGAGCCATGGGGATTGCAAAAGGCTACGATGTAGCCCGCGCCAGGGTAGACTTGCCAATCGCCTCTGAACGCATCCGCCCATTGCGATTGCGGTCCACCATGGACATTCAAAATCAGCGGATATTTTTTGTTCGGGTCGAAGTTATGCGGCTTCACCACAAAGGTATGAATCTTTGCGCCGCCAGCCCCGGTTATCCACATCTGTTCGGCGGGGCGAATGTCAACTTCATTGGCCATCGCGGTATTGACATTGCTGAGTTGACGACTATTCGCGGCTTTGCCATTGATTATATCGGCAGTGAAAATCTCTTGAGGTTCAGCAATGCCGCGTTTGATGTACACCATTCGCTTTTCGTCATCCGTGAAGGCGAAAGCATCAATGGATTTGTCGGCGATGACCTGGGTAATCTTTCTGGTCGCTAAATCCAGACGATGAACCGGCACCTGTCCCTTTAAGGGTCCCGAAAAATAGATCGCTTTGGAATCTGCGCTCCATTCGATTTCATCAATCCAATCGCGATAGCCTTCTGTTAAAACTTCCGCTCTACCGCTAGCTCGGTCATAAATCGCCAGGCGAAATAAATCTGACTCATAATGCGGAATCTTTTGCAGGCGGTAGGCAATGAACTTCCCATCGGGCGAATATTTCGGCGTTCCGTCATAAGCTTTGTTGGCTTCGGTGATGTTGCGCGGTTGGGCATTCGCATCCGTCAGTGAGAGCAACCACACATCGCCGTTCGTCGAAGAGGCCTGGTCTTTGTCGTGGTTTGACATAAACGCCAACTCTTTGCCGTCGGGCGAAAAGGCGCAACGAATTGAACCCGATACGTCAAATGGCGGCGAATCGAAATTGCCCGGCGTGAGGTCGCGCGCCATGCCGGTTTCAGTGTTGAGTAAAAAGGTGTGTGTGCGTTTGCCGTCGCGCCATTCTGTCCAGTGGCGGTACAAGAGTTCATCAGCCATGTGTGCTTTGAGCGGCCCCTTTTCCCAGCGTTCGGCAATGCGTTGATTGCAAGCGTCGTCACCCTTGCATTCCGGATAAACATCCGATGTGAAGGCTACGAACTTACCATCCGGCGACAGAAGATAATCGGCAACGCCGGTTGAAACATTGGTGAGCTGTTTCCACTCGCCGCCTGTTGCGGGCATGAAGAATAGTTGAACGTTGCCGTCTTTCACGGCTTGAAAAGCGATGCTGCCATCGGGGAAAAATTGCGGTGAGAAAGCATTTTGCGTGGTGATTTCTCTGGCATTTTTGCCATCAATATCCATCATCCAAAGGCGATTCGCGCGGCGCGCGCGGGGTAAATCCGATGTGCTCACGACATAAATAATAGATTTTCCATCCGGCGAAATTTGCAGGCTCGATACATTTTTAATGCGATAGAGGTCTTCAATCGTAAAGCCTCGCTTCTCGGCATAGGCAGAAACAACGAGAGCAATCAGTATTGAAATCGAGAGGAAAATTTTTTTGGTCATAGAAGGCTCCTTGAAATTAGGTCGGTAAATTTTTGACCGCAGCAAAAACTATTTAACCGCCAAACTGCGAAATACGCAAAAAGAATAGAAGCGTAGCGGATAGAGGTTAGGCGTTTTGAAACGGGTTTTAATCGCTCAAGCGGCGCAAAGCAGATAACCGGAAATGAGTCGGCCGCAAATTGTCGCGTTGTAGAGGTGGGTCGGCTTTAAGTAGGCAAACCGCTGAGCTGTTGGCTGACCTCCCAGAGCTTTCGCGCCAAATTATCATCCTGCGCCGTCAAAGAAGGTTGCTTCTCTTTTTTCTTCTCGAAATATTTTCCCGTCACCCCTTCAAGGTCAGGCGATGAAGCAAGATAGACAGAGGTTTCCGCACCTTTTTCAGGATTCATCGTGAACAGTTTGATCAGCCATTCAATGGGTTTCGGCGTATTGCGAAAAATACTGGTCGCGACAGCCCCCGGGTGCAAACAGTTGGCGGTGACCTTGGTGCCCGTAAGCCTATGCGCCAGTTCGCGCGTGAAAAGAACATTTTCAAGCTTGGAATTGCTATACGCCGGGATGCCTTTGTACTCGCGCTCGCCTTGTAGATTATCAAATTCAACCTTGCCGTATTTGTGTGCTTCACTGGAAACACTGACGATGCGCGACGGCGCCGAGTGTTGCAAAACATCAAGGAGGAGATTGGTCAGCAGAAAATAGGCGAGATGATTGACCGCAAAAGTCGTCTCGTATCCGTCAACCGTAAGCGTGCGCTCAGGAATATAAACCCCGGCGTTATTCACCAGCACATCCAGGCGTGTATGTTTAGCTTTGAACTCATCGGCAAGGCGGCGAATCTCGGCTTGCGAAGACAAATCGGCAAGCAGGAGTTCCAGGTTCGCGTTGCCGTTTTGCTGTTTGATTTCGTTAAGCGCCGCTTCGCCTTTTTGTCTGTCACGACAAACCATCACCACGGTCGCACCCATTTCGGCGAGCTTTTGGGCAGTCACTTTGCCGATGCCAGCGTTGGCGCCAGTTACAAGACAAACTTTTTCGAGCATTTCTGATGTTGTACTCATCCTAATCTCTCTCGGATAATCACCATCACTGCACAAGTCCGATGCGTTGTAACAGGTTTTGGAATCTTTTTTCCGCATGCAGAGTGTCGTAGTGTGGAAGCACTTTGAGAAAGATCACCAGACTGTTGCGTTCCTCAAAGGCTTTTTCGAGCTGGTCAATCGCTCGGTCTTTATCTCCAAGTTCCGTATAAATTCTCGCCTTGGCAAAAAAATTCCACGCCCCCTTTTTCGCGCGTTCCTCTTCCTGTTCAAGGCTCTTTTGCCAATAGCCTTTTATACCCAACGTCAGGAACGCTTGTTTGAGCGCTTCTACCTCTTTGGGACTTAGGCCCACAAGCGCCTTATTTTTCAGATACTCGTCTATAGCCTGAGCATACAGGCCTTTTTGATAATAGGCATCGCCTAAGCTGGCGCGCGCGACGGCGAAGTTCGCGTCTATCTCAAGAGCTTTCTTGTACCACTCAATAGCTTGGTCATACTGGCGCTCGTAATAATAAACCCAACCAACCGAATTAATCGTCAACGGATTCACCGGGTCAATTTCAAAGGCGCGTTTTCTCTCATTAAGGGCTTCGTCAAATCTACCCATCGCCGTCAGGTAAGCGCCGTAGAGTCCGTGCCCATTGGCATAATTCGGGCTGAGTTCAATAGCGTGGCGCATATCTTTCTCGGCCGCTGCAAAATCCAGTTCGTAAAAGAGTTTGGTTTGAGCGAGCGCCGAGTCGGCTTCGCCAATGGTGTTATCGAGTTCCAAAGCTTTCAAGGCCGCTTCCTTGCTTTTCGGATAAGCTTCTTTCGGTGGCAAGAAATTCAAATAACCGAGTATGCCGTAGCTGTCGGAAATTCCTGCATAAGCCAGCGCGTATTCTTTATCTATCGCCAAGGCCTGCTCGAAACATTCAATCGCTTTCCCTAAAGATTCTTTGGTCCATTTGCTCCAATAAAATCGCCCTCTCAGATAGGCTTGATAGGCTTCGGCGTTGTCGGTGTAGCGTTTGGCCAGCAAGCGCTTCTCTTCTCCCGTCAGTTGCAACCGAAGCGCGCGCGTCACCTGCTCGGCAATCGAATCCTGCAAGGCAAAAATACTGGTAAATTTCTCGTCGAATTTCGCGCCCCACAACGGCTGTGCGTCTTTGACCTGTACCAGTCGAACGGTGATGCGAATGCGGTCGTCAACTTTTTGTATACTGCCTTCAAGCACTGCGTCCACCTGTAGGGTACGACCTGCGTCAACAGCGGTTTGCGACTCGTCAACGAAGCGGCGTACGGCGCTGGTCGGGCGCACGACAATTCGCCGCACATTGCTCAGGTTGGTTATCAGCGCATCAGCCATTCCGAGTTCAAGATATTCATCGCTCGTCGCGCCAAGCGGTTTGAACGGTAATACGGCAACTGATTTCACAGACAAGCCGGGTGGAGATTTTGGGTTATTAAAAATCCAAAACCCAAAGATGACGGCACTGAGTAACCCTAAAACCGAGGTCGCCAAAATTAATTTACCTTGTAAACTTTTTTCGTTAATTGACGGTGGAGCGCCTGGCAGAAGATTTTTTTCTTCCGACGAAGTCAAGCATTTTGCGGTAAGCTTTTCTGCCTCCGGTTCGCTTTCTTCGATAATGAAGTCGGCGATAGTGTGGCGCTCGACAATGAGGTTGGTCGTTGCCGCTTCGAGATCGCTCGGAATGGCTTTGAAACGATAGCCGCGTTTGGGCACCGTTTCGATAAACGAGTTATCACCCGAACTCTCGGCAAGCGTCTTTCTCAGAACTGAAATGGTATAGGTCAGATTGCCTTCTTCAACAAAACTTTCCGCCCACACTTTGTTCATTAACTCTTCGCGCCCGACAATGTGTCCGTGGTTTTCGACCAGAACGAGCAGCGTATCAAAAACCTTTGGCGCCAGCGCAATAGGCTCCCCATCACGCAGCAAGACCCGCTCAACCGCATCTAGACGGAAACCGCTGAATTCGTAAAAGTGCTTGGTTTGCAAGCTCATAATACGGTCTAAGGTTTTCCTACGGATTTTCTAATCTTTTCCAAAGGACTTTTTTTCAGCCTCCCGGTTACTCTCTGGCGTGTGGTGAACGAGTGATGATGCTGACACGAAAACCTTGCTACCGCGCTGATTTTAGCGCAGGGCAGGGGGCACAGCAAGATCAGCAATTTGTCACTCGCCACCTGAGTCACAACCAATATAGAGGACAAGCAGATGGCCGACAAAGTAACGCGAATCCGGGTCGAAACCCATGAAGTTTTGATGATGCGCCCGGGTGGCGCGCTCATCCAGAGGTGGTGCGAGCAATGCGGCAATCGGGCGGGAATGCTGAGAGTCGAAGAAGTCGCTTTAGCCGGAATCGGCATTGAGACCATCTGTCAAAAAGTCAGCCTGAAACAGCTGCATTTAGTTGAAACTTCGGGCGGCGCGGTCTTTATGTGCCTTAACTCATTATTGAAAGAGAACTGAAAGGGACAAAACCCTGAAAAACCTTAGAACCAAATTTTATCAATCAATTAAAGGAGCAAAGTTTATGAATATGAAAAAACCACTCACAACTTTATTGGTCATCGGTTTGATGACAGCGATTACTTACGCGCAGTCGGGATTACGAGGCGTTGATGAATCGGCGCAGGAAGCCAAAGCCAAAACCCTAGTTGGCACCTGGCTGCTCACGATCACACCGGATGAGCCGGGCGCGCCTTCATTTCAAGGTCTCTATACCTTCACTTCAGACGGTATCGCGCTGTTCTCCTCCGTAGGACCTCCGATACCCGGTCTGGGCAATCCCGGTCAGGGCGTGTGGGAGAAAACCGGAAACACCTTTGCCGTCACCTGGAAACAATTCACCTTTGACGACATCTTCACGACTAACGGTTCGATCATCGCCCATTCAAACATTACGCTTACCGGCGCTGACACCTTCACCTCAGCGGATACAATCCAGATTTTTGACCTCGATGGGAATGAAATCGTCACCCTCAGCGGGACGATTCAGGCGCGCCGCATGAAGATTCAGTAACCGGGTGCGGCAGGGTGCGTTCGCTGTGTCATATTGAATGAAGCCTGTGTATAAATGTCGAGAGTCTAGGAACCCTCTCGACAAAAACAAACAGTCAAAGCGTCGGCGAATTTGTGGTTCGCCGACGCTTTGACT
>JBIOWC010000055.1:0-6117 GCA_044868105.1 Blastocatellia bacterium | reverse complement strand
TGCTGCAAAGCCTGATTAAGCAGTTTGATTGCCGTATGGGGGTGACCGGTACGCAGGTAGCAACGGGCGAGATAGGTGAGCGATTTCGGGGTGTCTTTAATCTCGGAAAGGTTGCGAATGACCTCTTCGTATTTGCCGTCTGCGAAATCCAGCGAAGCTTGCATCAGGCGGGCGTGCGGATGTTTAGGGTTCAGCGAGAGTAGGTCTTTGATGTAAAAGGCTGCGGATTTTTTATGGCCGCGCGACAGCGCCAGGTCAGCCATAAATTCATTGGCTTCCGCCCATTTCGGTTTGAGCGCAAAGACATCGAAGATCATCTTTTCCGCCTGTTCGTAAAAGGTCGGGCGGGTATCCATGCCGGCAAACATTTTTATGCGCCCGAGCAGTGCCGAAGCCATCCGGTCGGTCCATTCTTTTTGCGGCAAATAGTTATTGGCGCGCCATTGAATATAGGCTTCCGATTGCAGCGTCTTAATAATTTCGTCGTAAAGCGAGAGGGCGCCTTGATAGTTGCCCGCCAGCGCCACGCTATGCGCCTGAGTGATGGTCGCAACAATACGCTCCAATGCCGCCTTTGCTTTTCGTCTTTGCCCTAAGATGATTGTCATGGTTTTTTCCGGATATTTGGATTTTCTCACCCATTTTACAATACGATGTCAATGATAAAGCCTATATAAGGGGTTGAGACAAAGATGGCAATGGGTTATCATCGCAGCCGCTTGAAAGCTTTTTAGACCATGATGAAATCCTCGCGGTTTCGGTCGTCGTCAAGTTTTCAAGTTAATGTAAAGATGAAGTCCGTTATCTGTTCAATCCTTCTGGCGCTGATCTTTGCCTTCTCCTGGCAAGCCTTGCCGTGCGCGGCTTGCCCTCAAGATAACTTCGCCAAACATCTCGAAAAGCTCAAAAGCCAATCCGCCGAAGAGCGGCGCGATGCGGTTGAAGCACTGGGACTGTTGGAGGACAAGCGCGTCATTGACCCGCTGCTTGGCGCCCTCAAAGATAGTTCGCCGGATGTTCGCGCTGCGGCCATCAATGCCCTGAGTTTTTATGAAGACCGGCGCGTGGTTGAACCTTTGATTGCGTTACTCAAAGACGAGATTGCTTTTGTGCGCAGCGCCGCGGCGCGAGTATTAGGGCAATACAAAGACGGGCGAGCGGTCGAACCCTTGATGACGGCGCTGACGGATAGCAATTCCAGCGTGCGCGGGGCCGCCGCCATGGGACTGGGCTCCATCAAAGATGACCGCGCGGTTGATAAGTTGCTGCTCAAGGTCAGGGATGATGCGCCGGATGTTCGCGCTGCGGTGGCGGCGGCGCTCGGCAATTTGCAGGTCAAACGCGGCGTTGAGCCGCTCATTCAACTGCTCAAGGATGAGTATAAAATGGTGCGCGTTGCCGCCGCGCTTTCACTTGCCGACATTGGCGAAAAGAGCGCCCAGACGGCGTTACAGGAAGCAATCGCAAATGAAAAGGATGAAGAGACGCGCTCACAGATGAAGGAGGCATTACAGCGGTTGACGGCAGCAAAATGAACAGCGTTGGTAATTTTCAGTTTTTCCTAACGAATCCATAGACCCGGAACTGAAAACTGAAAATTACTCTTCGGTCGGGCGTTTTTTCATGCTCTTGCGGGCCCGACGACGAGCCACTTGGGATTTCAGGCGTTTCTTTTCGCCCGGTTTCAAATAGAACGAATGTTTTTTGGTGTCTGTAATAATTCCCTCGCGGGCAACCGCGCGTTTGAATCTGCGAATCGCGCTCTCGATATTCTCATTATCTCCGACTTGTACCTTAGCCACTTCGATATCCTCCAGATGAAAAAAGTAAACGCATAGAGTAGCGAACCGCGACTCAGGCTGTCAAATCAGGTTTTGCCCGGGGCTTACTTAATCGAGTTTCTACTGCGGCGCGGCAATCGCCTGCGAATTTGACCCGCCGGCTTCTTGGTCTATAATGCTTGGCATTCACGGGAAGGAGATATCTTGGCCTATGAGCAAGCGAACCACGCTGGCCTTAACCCTATTCTTGTTCCTGCCGATTACTGGATTTGCCCAGAATGGAATGATTCGCGGCAAAGTACGCGAAAATAACGGCGCCACGGTCAACAACGCAATTGTTGAACTACGCGGCGCGGTTGGCGTGGTCAACGGGCAAGTGGTTACGCGCAATGACGGCGATTTCGTCTTTTCCGGACTGCGCGGCGGAGAGTATGAACTTTCGGTGACGCTTTCAGGTTACGAGCCGGTCACGCAGATGGTCCAACTGCGCGAAAGCATGATGATCAATTCACGGGAAGCCAACGGCGTGGTCAGCGAAATCGTCAGTGTAGAAATAAGAATGAACCGGCGCGCCAACCCGTCGAATGGTTCACCCAATACCACCTTTGTTCAGGATGTTCCGACTGCCGCGCGTGAGGCTTTTGCTAAAGGGATAGCGAAGATTCAGGAAGGGAAGTCGGAAGAAGGGGTGGTTTTTTTACGCGAAGCGATTGTGGCGTTTAACGATTATTTCGACGCGCATTATGCGCTGGGCTTTGAATTTTACCGGCTCGGAAAAGATAGTGAAGCCATTGCAGAGTTAGAGCGCGCCCGGTTGATTAATGAACGCGGGGCGGCCGTCTATTATGTATTTGGCATGGTGATGGTCAGGCAGCAGAAGTTTAATGCTGCCGAGTATGCCTTTGGCAAAGCCGCCGAACTCAGCGTCAATCACGTTGCTTCGCGATTTAATCACGCGGTCGCTTTGATAGAGGTCGCTTTGCGCGCCAAAGAGAGCGGGCGCGTCAAGACCGCGCTTGCCGAGGCCGACGAAGAACTTAACCGCGCCTGGGAACTGAGCAACAAACGACTGAACGCGGTCTTTTTGCAACGGGCAAGAATTCATGAAGAGCGTGGCAACAAAGAAGCGGCGGCTCGCGAGATTGAAGCCTTTCTGAAAGCCGAACCCAATACGAAAGACGCAGAGGTGTTGAAGGAGACCATCAGAAAACTCCGCGAAAAGCGATGACCTTCGATAGACGACTTCTGGTTTGATGAATTACTTTGACAATTAAACCGTGGGACGGCTATCATATCGCTTCTTTTGACGGGGCGTGGCTCAGCCCGGTAGAGCGCTCGGTTCGGGACCGAGAGGTCGTTGGTTCAAATCCAATCGCCCCGATTTTCAGCAACAACCCAAGTCTTCCGAGATTCCATCACTAGAATGTCGCAGGGCTTGGGTTTCTTAGCTTTACGAGATGCCAGCAAGACGATTTATCATCAGAGGCCGGGTGCAGGGCGTCGGCTTTCGTTATTTTACGGTGCAGGCGGCCGAGCGCGCCGGGGTGGTTGGCACGGTGAGGAATTTACCGGATGGCGCGGTCGAGGCCATAGCCGAAGGGTCGCTTGGCAATCTTGCAGCTTTTTTACTGGAAATTCACCGCGGCCCGGCCTTCTCGCGCGTCATTTCGGTAGATGAACAAGACTACCCGGTGACCGGTCGCTTTAAGAGTTTTGAAGTTATTTACTAAGGAATACAGGAATTCGAATATCGGAAACGATGAACGCTGAAGGGGTTTTCGGTGCGGGTGTTTACGGTTCATCCGGGGCTATTCTGCTTCTTGAATTCTCAAATTCCTAAAATAATAAGAGGAGAAAATTTTGTGGACAGCTTAAAAGAATTGATTCGTACGGTTCCCGATTTCCCGAAACCCGGAATCCAGTTTTATGACATCACCACCCTGCTAAAAAATCCTTACGGGTTGAGGACCACCATAGACCGACTCGTTGAACTGATTGGCGACGATCAAATTGATGTGGTCATCGGCATGGAAGCCCGTGGATTTATTTTCGCTCCGGCGCTCGCCTATCGCCTCAAAGCCGGATTCGTGCCGGTGCGCAAACCGCGCAAATTGCCTGCGGAAACCGAATCAATTTCTTACGCGCTTGAATACGGCACTGACACCTTGGAAATTCATAAAGATGCAATTGGTAACGGGCATCGCGTGTTAATCGCCGATGATTTACTGGCGACCGGCGGCACTGCGAAAGCGGTAATTGATTTAGTCGAAAAACTCGGGGGCACGGTTGCCGGACTCGCTTTCGTTGTGGAATTGAATTTCTTGAATGGGCGCGAGCGACTGGCGGGCTACAAGATTGCCTCGCTGCTGCAATACGACGAATAGCTTTGCGGCGCCGTTAACCGGTAGTCGAGAAAAGCCGCCGTTCTTGCAAAGAATCGTTTCTTGCCTTTACAAGTTTCGGTTTGCGATAATCCCGAATACTTAACGAAGGGCCTGTAGCTCAAGGGATAGAGCGACGCTCTCCTAAAGCGTAGGTTGTAGGTTCAAGTCCTACCAGGCTCATCAGCAAATAAAAAAGGGAGCAACTCGTGATTGCTCCCTTTTTTATTTATCGGGGCGAGAGGATTCGAACCTCCGACCTCTCGGTCCCAAACCGAGCGCTCTACCAAGCTGAGCCACGCCCCGCCAAAAAGAACTCTCATTGTAAACAACCAACCTCAAGCGGTCAAAATTATTTTTCCTGCCCCACCTTAGAAACCATAAAGTGAGAGCCGAGTCCAGCAGCTTCCGAAAAGGCGAAAGCCTGGCCAGGAACCAAGGCTAACTTCGGATGAGGCGGAAAAGACGGATGGCACGGAGTCGTTTTTTCCGTTTCATCCGAGGACAACCCGCTAAACGGTCATGCTGGCGGGCCTTTCGCGAAAAACTTCGGCACATGAGTTGCCACTTAAATACAAACCTACAGAAAAATCAGGAGAGCGCTTTTTGTAGGTACGATTTTCATTCAAGAAGGAGAGTTGATATGGCAAGCAAAAATAAACGCGAAGTCAACCGTGTACGAAACAATGTGAACACTGAACAAAGTGGATTGAATGACCAACAAGGCAAACCGAGCCGAGAGGTTTCCGGCGTTCAGAGCTTGATTACCGACCGCGAAAATCGAGAAGGCTTACAACAGGGCGGCAAGCGCGGCGCCAGCAATCAGGGACGGAACTAAGTCTCTGCTTGGATGGTGAGTCAATAACCTGCTGAGGCTATGAATAGAAATATTCATAGCCTCGGGTTGCCCATCAGGTTTTAAGTTGACGGGCGACTAAGGGGTAGGGCGTCAAATTGATTCTGAGAAGAGATGCCGATACGCTTCAATAAATCCAAAAATCGCGGGTCCTCACGCAGACCAGCGAATATGGGTTCGACTTCGAGAAAGACCAAAAAACCTGAACGCTCTGCGCAAGCTTTATCGAGCCATTCAAACCCCTGCTCTTTATCGCCGAAACCTAAATAGAGAATGGCGAAATAGTACGCTGATACATAGCGCTCGCGCGCCAACTCTTCCATTTCGCTGAGCACTTCAAGGGCTTCCGCCTGCTTTCCGGCAAGCGCATAGGCATAACCGAGATGCGCCGCAAAGGCGAATCCACCGCTTGAAAAAGTAAAAGCTTTACTGAGCGCGGTAATCGCCTCCTGCATTTTTTCTTGCTGTAAATAGGCCAACCCCATACTCCAATAAGCGAAGGTGAAATGCCCGTCCATCTCTAAGGCTTTCTGACATTGCTCAATCGTCTTATGGTAATCACCGGCAAAATAGTGCGCCCAGCCTAAACTGACGTAAGCGAATGGCGACAGGGGGTCGAGTTGCTGAACCAGCGCGCATTCTTTTATGGCCTCTGCGTGACGACCGCGCGCTTTGAAATAAAAAGCCAGCCCGTCGTGGGCGTTTGCATAGTTGGGACTCAGTTGAATTGCGCGTTTGAATTCACGCTCGGCTTCGCGCAGATTCCAATCATAAAGCAAGCGGAAAAATCCGAGTGATGAATGCGCTTCGCCTAAACTTTCATCAATCTCCAAGGCTTTTAAGGCGGCCGCTTTTGCCTTCGGATAGGCTTCGTGCGGCGCCCAACCGCCGGTTGATGAAGCCAGAAATGCGTAAGCGTCGGCCAGTCCCACGTAAGCCAGCGCGTAGTTCGGGTCTAAATCAATTGCCTGTTGAAAACATTCGATGCCTTTCTTTATCCATTCTTCGGTGCGTTTGGTGGTCACGTAATAACGCCCCTTGAGATAGACTTGACCCCCCCACCACGCCCCCGCCCACGGCGCCGACGACGCCGAGGTCG
>JBIOWC010000054.1:0-3118 GCA_044868105.1 Blastocatellia bacterium | reverse complement strand
CGGCGTTGCAACAACGCGGCGAAGTTGACGCGGCCATTGAAGCGCTCAAGAAAGCCGTCGCTTTAGAAGCCAAAGACAGCGATTCGCGGCTGATGTTGGGACTGCTGCTGCAACAGAAACAGCGTGTGGATGAATCCATCACAGAACTGCGCGAAGCGACAAAATTAAACCCCAAGCTGGTTGAAGCCTATTACTATCTGGGTTATGCCCTTGCCGTCAAACAGCAGTTTGCCGAAGCGATTTCCGCCTTTGAGATGGTGGTTAAACTCAAACCCGATTTTGGTGAAGGACATTATTATCTGGGCACCGCGCGGCTCTTTTCCGGCGATAACACGGGCGCCATTTACCCCCTGCGAATGGCTGTGAAACTGTTGCCCGGTCATGCGGACGCGCATTATTACTTAGGGATGGCGCTCAGAAAGACCGGCGATACAACCGCCGCCCTGAGCGAGATGGCAACCGCGGCGCGCCTGGCTCCTGAAATGATTGAGCCGCGTCAGGCAATGGGACAGATACTGCAGGAGAATGAAGACCTCGACGAAGCTGCCGAACAATTTCGCGCCGTCATCAAACTCAAACCAGACTTTGTGCAGGCCTACAATGATTTGGGTCTGGTGCTGGTTGCCAAGCGCGACCCGGACGGCGCCATCGAAGCTTTTTCAACGGCGATTAAATTAAACCCCAATTATTTAATCGCCCGCTCGAATCTCGGCATGGCCTATATTCAAAAGAGCGATTACAATGCCGCGATTGCCGAGTATAGACGGCTGGTTGAAATTGACCCGAACGCCGCAGAGGCGCATTACAATTTGGGACTGGCGTTAAAAAACAAAGACCAGTTCGCTGAAGCCGTGCTTGAACTCAGACGGGCGATTGCCTTGCAACCGGCCTTGCAAGAGGCGCACTACACGCTCGGCGTGATTTTGTTGCAGCAAGCCAAACTTGATGAGGCGACTCTGGAATTTAAAGCCGCGCTCAAAGCCAAGCCTGATTACGCAGAAGCTCAATATGCGTTGGGAACCGTGTTGCAACAACAAGGCAAACTCGATGAAGCCATCAAAGCCCTCGGCGAAGCTTTGAAGCTTGCTCCCAATGCGCCGGAAATTCATAACGCCTTGGGAACCGCGCTTCGTCAACAGGGCAATATGGACGGGGCGCGCGCGCAATTTCAAGAAGCCGCCCGCCTCAATAAAAAGAAGTCCGATATGCAAGCCGCTATGTTTGCCTTCAACACCGGGGTGGCGCGACTTAAAGAAGGTAAAAGCGATGAAGCGATTGAACGGTTGAATGAAGCGATTCGCTTGAATCCCGATGATGCCCAGGCGCATTACCATCTGGCGAAAGCCTACTTGCAAAAAGGTCAGCGCGAAGCCGCCCAAGCCGCCTATCAAAAAGCCAAACAACTCAATCCCAAAATCAAACCGCTTGAGTAAACAGCAAGGCGTAAGCAGCAGGTAGAAAGTCGGAGGAAAGTTTTACTTTTGCGGCTTCCGATTTTCTACTTGCTACTTCGAGAGGCCGCTACCTTCTTTAACGGTAATCAACTGGTCAGCCGCGATGTTTTTGATGATTTCGGTTTGCCCGCTTGCCCAACGAATTTCGATTTGCTCGGTTTTGGTATTGGCGCCTAAACCGAAATGCAAGCGCTCGTCATTACAGGAATAGTAACTGGCCTGACTGCTGATTTCCTGGAGTTGAACGCGCTCGCCGATTTTCACACGAACCTGTGAGCCGATTGCCGAGCGATTCGATTTTGCGCCAATGAGTTTTATCTTTAACCAGTGGTTCGCGCCTTTTTTGGTCGGCGTATTGTATTCATTGCGCAGCAAGGTTGGCGCTTCGTTCATATTCATCACCAGCGCGTCCACGTCGCCATCGTTATCGAAATCGCCAAATGCCGCGCCGCGACTTGAATGCGGTTCGCTGATGGCCGCGCCGCTTTGTTTGGTCACCTCCAGAAAACGACCATTACCGAGATTGCGATAAACAAGTCGCGGGCTTTTATACGGGTAATCTTTGAAAAATTTTTCAACTTCCGGGTAGACATTGCCGGTCACGGTTAAAATGTCCGCCCAGCCGTCATTATCGAAATCAACCAAGCCGGTTCCCCATTGCACGTAAGGCGTGTGGTCAAAGCCTGCGGCTCGCGACGCGTCTTCAAAAAATCCGCGCCCTGAATTTTTATAAAGCGACGGCAAATCATCTGCGAAATGGGTTTTGAAAATATCCGGCAATCCATCATTGTTGTAATCGCCTACACCGACCCCCATTCCGGCTTGCGCTTGCCCGTCTTCGCTGTAAGCCGAACCGGTTTCCAGCGCGACATCCGTAAAGGTGCCGTCTTTATTGTTGCGATAAAGAATGCTGGCTGTTGAATCGCAAGCGACATAAATGTCGGCCCAACCATCGCTGTTAAAATCGGTCACAATTGCCGTCATGGCATAACGGTTTTGAACTTTGCTGACCCCGGTGGCTTCCGAGACATCCGTAAAGGTGCCATCGCCGTTGTTGCGATAAAGTAGATTGGTATCGGTGGGCAACCCTTTCGGGCCGCAATTAATGGCGATGCCTTTCCAAAAACAGTTTGCGCCTTTGCCCGGTTCAGGCACTTTTGCCAAATCGAAAATTAAATAGTTGGCGACGAATAAATCCAGATCGCCATCGCGGTCATAATCCAAAAAGGCGCAACCTGAACCCCAGCGCGTGCCTTTGGTGGTGAGGCCGGCTTTCGGCGTGACATCTGTGAAGGTGCCGTTGCCATTGTTGTGAAAAAGAATATTTTGTCCCCAATAAGTGGTGAATAAATCCGCGAAGCCGTCGTTGTCATAATCGCCAACGCAAACCCCTGAGGCATAGCCGGTGCGCGCCAGTCCCGATTTCGCTGTCACATCCGAATACCTGCCGTTGCGATTATTGCGATAGAGTTTGCTGGTCGGCTCTTTGCCTTTGGCAAACCCTTCGAGGCGTGTGCCGTTAAGCAAGAACACATCCATCCAGCCATCATTGTCATAATCAAAAAAAGCCACGCCGCAACCGTTGGTTTCGATAATGTATTTTTTTTTCTCAATGCCACCATAGATGAGGGGTTCTACAAGTCCCGCCTGTTGGGTTACGTCCA
>JBIOWC010000053.1:0-16401 GCA_044868105.1 Blastocatellia bacterium | reverse complement strand
CTTTCTGGTTTGGTTTTTAACTACTCTGCGCAAATGGAAGCGGCTGCAGGATAGTTGGAAGTGTCTATGGGTGCCGGCGCTTCGACGACACAGATAAAAACGACTATGTGATCACTCAGTCTCTACAGCGACCGCGTATTTATTGCGAAGTGCGGGAAGAAACTTCGCCAGGTCTGCAATCGCTTCTGCTCTTGTCAGTTCAATTCCTTCAAGCCGCATCGCGTCAATGTGCGCTTCGATGGCCTGTTCATAATCAATCTCTTCGATATTCTTCTGAATTATGGTTTCCATCTCACACGCCAGACGACCGAGTTCATTTGCGACCTTAAAGAAAGTTGCAGCATCGCGCATGCGCCAACCGACCGGCTTAATGATGATTGTCGTTTTGCCGTCTTTGCTGACTTTTTTCTCTTGCTCGGCAAGCGGAAACAAGAGCATCTCTTTGCCCTTGTTGATGAGGTCCCGTGCGACCCGATAGGCTTCTTCCCGGGTCGCCGCTCTTCGTTCCACCCATGTGTTAGCTTGCTCGGCTTCAAGCCGCTCGGCTTCGCGGTCCTCAGTTTCCGATAGCCAGGCATCATAAGCACGAGCCCTCCGGACCCAACCGTATTGAGATGCCCACCGTTCTAAAAGTGCCCCACTTTTACCCAACTCTTGCACTACCTTTTCAATGCTGCGTTCGGGACCGAGTTTGAAGTAAATTCTGGCCGCCGCATAAGCTTTGGGTGACTCAGATTTTAATTGTTCAAAACCTTCTTTTGTTTTTTTGCTCATAGCAATTCCACCTTGAATTGATTAATTTAGAAACCCTCTGAAACCGCTGACAGGGCGCCGACCTCGTATATTGTTGAAGGTTTCTTCAATTAAAGAGGTGAAACCAATTCCATAAAGCGCCGTCATGAAGTTGATAGTGTTGGACGCGCCCTCATCAAAGGCGAATCGGCAATTGTTAAATACGCACCTTTGAAATGTCGGCAGTTTCCCGCCCTTATAGACCAATTTGCAGTCATGGAACTCGCATTCAATAAACTCTCCGTTATCGAGGCCAACAGTTGTTGATGTGAATTTTCCTTTTCGCATACCTGCACCCTTTCTTTCGATTGACCGGTTTAATGGTCAAGGTTGAACCCTTCCGACCTCGCGCCATGCAACCCCGTCATAGCTGAACCTCATGCGCGTGTCTGCGGTCGTGGTGAAGTTGGTTGAGCCGGCGAGCTTCAGCGTCGAACCGTGAGTGATAGTCAATGCCCCGTCGAAGATGATTTCGATTTCGGTTCCTGGTGGCACATTCGTTGTTGATATCGCAGAAATGCCGGTCGTGCCGGTGACGTGAAACTGGCGACCCGTCGCGGTGATGGTTGCGGCGCTCGCCACATCCGACCCCTTTACATCTGAATCCGGGGTAAACTTTCCAGGGATGGAAAAATCAAACGCGGGTGGCGACGAAAATTTATTGCCTCGCAAGTAGGTGCCGTTCCCTGGTGCGAGGTCTTTCGTTGAACCCTTCAGCGTGTTGTTGATAAGGCGAGCGCCACCCGCATAGTCAATAAAAGCGTAACTGACTGTTGTGCCGCCCGTCGTGTACACCTGATTGTTTTCAAATATAAGCTCCGTGTCACTGCTGTTGAGAACCCCATGAAAATTGGAATCAATGACTTTATTTCCTCGGACGGTGTTTCTTAAAACCGGGTTATAACCACTCGACACCAGTTGCAGACCGGGATAGCTCGCGCTCTGAGTGCCGATAATCAGGTTGTCACAGACGAGACAATCATAAGCCGCATCAGCCAGGACAAGCCCGCCGCTGTAAGGGCTGATAATCTGGTTGCCCTGCACCAACACGCCCGGCATGGATGAACCCGGCGAGGTGTGTCCCCCGATAGAAAGGCACATGCCACTGCCCGATAGTGAAACCCCGCAAAGTATCAGCGTGTTATAGCAGATTTTGCTATACGACCCGCTCGCCTCGATGCCCTCAGTCTTGTACAGGAAGTTATGACACTGATAGGAATAATCCCCGTTCACGTTGATGCCGTTGGCGCAGTATAAAAACCTATTGTGGGTGATTGAATATCGCACCGTGTTCCAGTCGTGAATCGGGAAACCAAAAGTCTCTTCAAAAATGCAATGAGTGACCGTCACATCCGATGAGCCAGTCCCAAACCCGCCGATGATATTACTCTGATTCTGATATGCCTCAATGAAGGACGATGCATTATTTTCACCGATAAAATGCAAATCCTTTATCGTCACCTTTGAAACATTCGACGGGATGTAGAATGCGGTTTTATGGTCAATGTCGCCGTTGTTCTGCGCGTCCGAGCCAACGCAGTAGATGATACTGCCGCTGCCTTCGCCGCTCGCGGTCGAGTTATTGCCGAAGACGACCGCGCCGCCGCCTGTAGCAGTCATGCGAATCAGGTATTTCGCTCTGACAAAGTACAACTCTTTACCGACCGCCGCCGTCGCCGCCGCCGCGACCGCCGCCGTGTCATTGGTGCCGATGATGGCGCGCGTATTTGAAACCGCTGTGCTGGCCGCCGCCGCAAGGGTTGCCGAGGTTGCCCCGGTAACTGTTGAAATTGTCGTGATGAGCGTCGCGCCCGAGGCCCCGGCGCCTTTGACGGCAACCATCTTGCCGTTGTCGGCGTTGGTGAGATTGCCGCCCGTAATGTTCAAGGTATTACTACTGCTATTGATTGATGCGGTGTCGAAATGGCGCGCGTCACCAGCTGCGCCCCACCATTGCGGAAAGGCTTTTTCAACTCGCGAGCCGATGACGACCGACCCGCTGCCGGTGAAGATTTGCCGAAGCGGCGTTTCAAGGGGGCCGTTAATCGTCAAGGTCTTGGTCGCGTTAATGGAGAATTGCCCCTGCCCGGTGATGACTGTCGTCACATTTTCGGGAATGGTCGTATTGTTTGAAACTGTCGTGGAGACTGGTATCAAAAGCCTTGCTTTGTTGGTGCCGATGACCGAAAGCGCACTATCGAGTGAACCGTAAGTCTGCACGTTCAAATCGCTCGTCAGTGCCAGCAACAGGCTTTCGCCGCTCATCCAGTGGTCGGTTCCTGCCGCCGAGGGCGACGGCGCAAACCCTTTCACCAACCAAAAAACATCATTCGCCAGGTCAAATGCCGTTGCTTCATTATAGTCTTGTAATTGTTTTGCCATCGCCTTGCCTCCGTATATCCAAATGAGATGAGCACAGAGAAGCCGATTCCACCCCATGCCTGAAATTATGGACGTTTTAATATCGGTCTGAATCCATCGCCGCCAAACCCGGCAACGGGTCTGAATTCATAAAGTCTTGTTCGTCGTACCATGTGCCGAATTCGGTAATATCATCGGCCATTTGCTTAATGGCCCTTATCGCAAGTTGCGTATCATTCGTAACTTTGGACCTAGCCACGTCTGACCTCACTTGCTCCATAAGAGCATCGAAGTGAACTTGCATCGCGTTTATTCTTGCGTGCAACGCACTTGTGGCATGTCCACTTTTAAGATAGGCGCGCCGCGCTGCTTGCTTTCGCTTCTTGTGAATACTCGGCATGATCAATCTCCTTTTCACCGAAATGTTTTTTCCATCGTGTTAATCGTTTGAGAAAATATTCTGTAGCTGCTCTTTCGTCACTGAACCGCGGCGCAGTGCGCCGGGCAAGTTTTCGCGGCTGCCAAAAGTTTTCCTCGATGCCTGACAGAGCCTCGACAATCTGCGCTTGGGTGATAGATGCCACGTGACGGCAAGCCTCCAGCGCCGGTTCACAATCTGCGAGCATTTCATGTAGAAGCTCGATGTCCTCGAGGCTGGCCACGTCATACCCCGCCAGACACATCTTGTCGAAATCGATCAAGTAGAGTTTTCCCTCAACATCGACAAGTGCATTGCTCGCGTGAGGAAAAGAGCAGTAAAGGAACAGGCGAAAAGCATATTGCAAAAGCCGCTGCGGACTATCCCACCTTGCGGCTTCAAGTGCCGCCCGAGGTGCCTGGTCGGGGAAATCCGCATAGCTGTCGCGTCCGATTGGGCACCGCTTGTTATAGACCCGTTCAAATGCAGTTCGATAAACCCGTTCGAGACCGCCAGCTTTCGGCCAGGTGTCAACCTGTCCAGATAAAAAGTAGAGCGGAATAGCTTTCTTGATGCGCTCCGACATGGACCACCCACCAGGTATTTCTTTCACATGATGCGTGATGAAAGCTTCTTCACCCGGCCGCGCTCTTGAGAGAGTCACCGGCGCACAGGGAATGCCGATCATATTGCCGAGGCGAGTGCCGAAGACTTCACCGACACCACCCGAGATGGCGCGCGGTATGCCTTCTAAGAGAGGGTCACGCCGGGCCTTTATGAAGGTGCAAGTCGCCTTCCTTTGCCGCAAGCCCCAGTCACCACGACTTTGGGCAAGCTCCATCAAAATGTTGCGCGAGTATTCAGGGTGTTCTTCAATCCATTTTGCCATTGTCTATTCCTCCTTTGGATTAATAATTAAAGGTTAAAGTTTTATTCATTATTGAACCTCAGATCAGCAATCAGCATCGCTCTATAGGCTTTAAGTTTGTGCAACCGAGCCGAAAGCTTGGCTTTCTCGCGCGCCATCGCTCTACGGCTTTCTTGGAGTGCGCCGTAATTGGAATTGCGCCGAAGTCTTGAACGCTGCTCATAACGGCGCTGATGGTCATTGGTGAAGCGCGCAACGGTCTTTTGCTTTGCACCGGTGGCGGTCTCGTTAAAAATAGTTTCGAGCGTTTCAAGCTCAATATCACTGATGGATTGTTCAACGGCTTCAAGGCTATGGAACTGTTGCGAAATGATGAGTTCAATCCTTTCAATCTCACCAATGACATTGATCAGGAGCGAACGAACCCCGAATTCCTTCTCAGCAAAATGTAAAGCGAGGCTTGAATCAAGGTTTTGACTACGCTCTATGATTGCTGGAAATCTGCTCATGCTTACCCTTGCTCAATCAAAATTGAACCTTTTCATTGGGTCACAGTTGGGTCACAGTTTCGTGACAAACTATGAAAAACTTTGTTTGAAAATGGCTGGCCAAGTCGTGAAAACAGAACGCGGGAAATGTATCCTTTTAATCTGGAAATAATTCGGAAAAGGGATGACCAAAAACCCGTTGAAAAACGCAGATTAAAAATATAGGATTTTCAGGCTTTTTTAAGCTCCGATTGGCATTGCTCAGGCAAGCGAAGCTGAGCTTAAACGAGGCGACGATGAGTTGATTTTTCGCGGCCGCTCACCCATCCCTATTCCTACTCTCTGAAGGAGAACGTCCGATGAGAATAAGCGCCAGACAAAATTGCAGGAGCCTTCGCATCATTCTATTTATGACAGCCTTGATGATGGCTAGCTCTTTGGCTCAAGGTCAGACAAACACTCGCGGACCCAGGATCAGGCTTAAAGAAAATGGCAAAGAGAGCGAGACCTATCTATACAAAGAAAGCTGGGCGCTGGTGATTGGCGTCAGTCATTATGAACAATGGATGGAATTGCCGGGGGTAAAAAAAGATGTTGAGCGAGTAAAGACCGCTTTGGAAAAGCAGGGCTTTACGGTTCGCTCTCTACTCAATCCCACGCGCCAGGAACTGAAAACCACCATTGATGATTTCATCAGCGAGCACGGTTTGGATTTTGAAAATCGCGTCGTCGTCTATTTTGCCGGGCACGGCGTAACCTTAAAAACCCCGGACAATCGCGAGGAAGGCTATCTGGTTATGCGTGACACGCCCGCTTTGAGCGAGCCGGATAAAACCAATTTCATACAGAAAGCCGCGCCCATCCGATGGATGGAACAGTACGCCAAAGATATTCATTCCAAGCATGCCTTATTCGTATTTGATAGCTGTTTTTCGGGCAAATTATTTGAAGAGTTGCGCAGCCGGCGTGGCGAGCCGCCTGTAGGAGAGTTAATCAAACCGGTTCGCCAATTTATTACCGCCGGAACGGCCAACCAGACGGTGCCCGACAAGAGCCTCTTCTGTGACTATTTCGTAAAAGCTTTGGAAGGGTATGCCGACGCCAATGGTGATGACTTGGTGACGGGCACCGAACTTGGAGAGTATCTCAAAAGGAAAGTGACGGAAGATTCGCGGCTCAGCCAGACGCCACAGACACCCATGCTGGGCAAGATTGCTGATGCGAAGTTGAACCAGGGAGATTTTATTTTTGCCTTGGCGGGGAGCGCGGCCAAGGTGTTGGACGTAACGCCTTCTGAAGACCATGGCGGCGCGACGGACGCCCGAAGTGAGCTTCGTGAGCGTGGCCTCAGCATAGATGTCACCAGCGTTAAAAACGCGCTGATAGCCGTTGACGTTGAGGTGTTGAAACTTCTCACAGCCGCATCGCTTCCGGCGACCGTAATCGAAGAAGCCTTGCGCCAGAAAGCCGGAGATCAGGCGAGCGTCGCCCGCCGGTTTTTTGAGAACTCCACTAAATCCTCGGAAGCCATGAAATGGTTCGCGGCGGCGCTCGCCGCCGGGGTCAACCCCAATCTCACGGTGCCGAGCGATTATTATGAACGCGAAGGCTTATTGCTTGAAGCCATGCGGGCAGCCAATATTCCCGCCATCAAAGTGCTGCTCGAGCGCGGCGCCAGCCCGCATGCGTATCAGAATTTATTCTTAACGCGTTACCCACTCACGCGGTTTCTTTATCCCCTGCGTTTCATCGCCGATGACGACCGGCTGAGTTTGGAAGAGAAGCAGGATTTAACCAAGGCCTTCATCAAGGCCGGCGTGGTCATTCCGAAAGTCATCAGTCCCGGCGCCTCCGGCTGGCCCTCTGTCATGTATGAAGCAAAAAATCTTAAAGACGAAGATGCGCCAAAGCTCAGTATGAATCTGCCAACCTCGCAACCCATTTGCGAGCAACCGGAGAACTTGATTTGCAAATACGCAGGCGCTGACTGGTGTTCGGCCATCGCCAAGATGCCTAAGAAACTGGCGTTTGATTTCACCAAGGGGTCGAGTTCGCCGGTCTTCGATGTGACGCTCGTACATCTGCTCAATATTGATGGCAACAAGGCGTATTTTCTGGGCTTGACCCGATACATTACCTATGAGTATGTCCTCGTTGAAGTGACGAAAGACGCCAGCAGTTGGACAGTCCTGCGCTACATGCCGCCTGAAGGCGGTATGGGGCTTTGCAAAAAGGAGAGCGATGGTCATCAGCCTGATTATTGCTGGCGACGAATCCCCCTTCGTCGAGTCGCGGGTAGCGATGACATGCGCTTTGAAGATGCGGGGCTGTTGTGGCACCTGACTAAGGAAGATTGTGCCGCAATCTACCCGAAAGACGCGCTCAAAGATTAAACGGATAAGGTGAAGCTTGCTCTTTATCACTCATGGCGTCCATCTGCCGATGGATGAATAACCTGAATTGGTCATCATTACTTTTTGCCCAAAACTCCATACGAAATAACCGCTCATAGACCGCTACCTCGGTGCCCTGACTCCCTTGCGTACTGATTAATAGACCTGCGCCTCAATTTTTCTACTCAAGCGGCCATAGACAAGGGTGTGTAGAGGTAATTGTGAATTTGAATGAGACAGTGTTTAGCCTCAAAACTCTCGGCACAACATTTGACTAGTGTCAAGAATGAATAAAAAAGAGGAGGTTAAATGTATGTTAATTATACGAGCCAGGGAACAACAACGCTTTTTAATTCTTGCAACCTTTATTCTGTTGGTGACAGGGAATGTGGCGGCTCAGTCAACCTCGACGGAAACCTCGAATGACTCTTCATCGTCTGCCGCAACAAGTAAAACTCAATCTGCTTCTGAGTCTTCTTTAGAAAAACAATTTTTTAAAAATATCCTGCGAGACCAGAAAGCCATTTGGACATCGCCATTTCATCTTCATAAAGATGACGCCAAATGGGTTATTCCTGCCGGTCTAGGCATCGCTGCGCTCATCGCTACCGATCGGGAAACCGGAGAGCACATCGGCAACAACGTGACCAGACTTTCTATCAGCCGCTGGGTCAGCCGCATGGGTGTTGAATATACGACTATGGGAATTGCCGGAAGCTTTTACCTGGCCGGTCGCTTAACCCATCACGCCAAAGCCCGCGAGACCGGCATACTGGGCGCTGAAGCTGTGATTAACGGCTTCATTGTGGGTGAGGCTCTAAAAGCCATTGCCCAGCGCGAGCGACCCCTGGAAGGCAACGGCAAGGGCCGATTTTTTAAAGGCGGTTCATCCTTTCCCTCCGGGCATTCGACCAGCGCCTGGGCCTTAGCAACGGTTATCGCCAATGAATACCACAACAAAAAAGCTGTGCAAATCGGCGCCTACGCGTTTGCGTCATTAGTCAGCTTGTCGCGGTTTACCGGGCACAATCATTTCTTTTCGGATATCGTGGCTGGCAGTATGATGGGCTATACCATCGGTCGTTTTGTCTATCGCCGACACCACGACGCGGCGATTGCTAGCGATAAAGTAAGGCATTTGGACATCGCACCGAATTTTCAGCCCGGCCGTCATGGGAGGTCTGCGTCTTACGGACTTTCGGCAAGCTACACCTTCTAGAGCCGGTTCAATTGAACCGCTTCAATCATGGAAGAGATGACCGAGAATGGCGAGCCCGCTTTGCCCGTCGAAATTTTAATATCCGAGGGATAATAGGCAGTTGAGAGAAGGGATTCGGACTAGGGTGTTTTACTTAAATGCAAAGCATTGTACGGAATTCTTGCTATTCCTAGCGCCCACCTGAACCGGCTTATTATCCCCAGGAAATCTTTTTTACCGGGTAAGCCCATCCTCAAAAACTCTAGGCCATGACCTGGGCTCAGACCCGGCCGGATGGCCTCTCGATTAGCTCAACTTTTAGAGCCTATTTACAGGCCGAGTTGCTGACTGCTGAGGTAGTAATAAAGTCCCTGGCGTTCCATCAACTCTTCGTGCGTCCCTTGCTCGACGAGCTTGCCCTTTTCGATAACCAGAATCAAATCCGCATCGCGAATCGTGCTCAAGCGATGGGCGATGACGAATGAAGTTTGCCCTTTGAGCAATTGCTCAAGATTCTCTTTAACGGCTTTCTCTGACTCCGTATCCAGGGCGCTGGTGGCTTCGTCGAAAATCAGAATCGGCGGGCGGTTGTAAACGGCTCGCGCAATGGCAATGCGCTGGCGTTGACCCCCCGACAGCGCGATGCCGGTTTCCCCAATACGCGTTTCATAACCGAGCGGGAGTCGTTCGATGAAGTCGCGGGCGCTGGCAACTTTCGCGGCCCACATGACGCGCTCCAAATCCGGTTCTTCGTCGCCAAAGGCGATATTGCGCGCGATGGTGTCATCAAACAGATAATTTTCCTGCAACACAAATCCGATGTGGTGGCGCAGGTCGCGATAACGCAGTCGCTTTTGTTCAACGCCGTCAAAGTAGATGGCGCCTGCTGTCGGTTCCAACATGCCGGCCAGGACTTTGACCAGGGTGGTTTTGCCCGAACCGCTGCGTCCGACAATGGCAATGGTTTTGCCTGCCGGAATATCAATCGAAATGTCTTCGAGAATCTTCGCTGAATCGGGACCGCCATATTGAAAGCTGAGGTGTTCGAGTTGGACGCGCCCTTCAAGCGTCCGCACGGATTTTAATTGCGAGTGGTCAAACCCCTGTTCCGGTTCCGATTCGAAGATGTCATTCATGCGGTCGAGCAGCACGGCCGCCAGTTGCCAGTTATCCCACATGGAGAGCAAGGTCAGAATAGGCGCGTTGGCCATCGCCACCAATGAATTGAAGGCCACCATCGCGCCAATGGTCATCTGCCCGTTCATCACCTGGGTGGCGCCAACAAATAGAAAAAGCGCCAGTGAAAGAAAGCCCACCGTTTGTACAGCCCCTTCATAACTCATCAGCAGAAAATTCGATTTGAATTGTTGATTGGCCAGCGCATGAAATTCATCGAGCATCTTTTCGCGCAGGGCGCTTTCCGCGCCCAACGCTTTGACGGTTTCGATGCCTTTAATCGCGTCAATCTGATGCGATGCATATTTGCCATAAGCGGCTTCCAACTCGTCGAACATCGGGCGCAATCGCTTGCTCGAAAATTTCATCAACCCTGCATAGAGCGGGGCGACGGCAAGAAAGACCCCGGCAAGCAGCGGGCTATACAAAAACATCAAGGTCAGCGCGCCGCCAATCTGGGCAATAGCCGTTAGTCCATTGACGCCGTTTTGCACCAAAAATTCGCGCACCTGGCGGACGCCGAGAATGCGTCGCTGAATGTCGCCGGTCTTGCGCGCCGCAAAGAAACTGATCGGCAAAGCCAACAAGCGCCGGGTGATGAAATCGAGCGACGAGGAATCCACGCGCACGGCTACAAAGCTGAGCAGGTAGCGTTGCACAAGCATCGCCACCGTCATCAAGGCGAGCACCACCAGCATGGCGCCAATCATCATCAACAGCAAGGAGCTGTCGCGCTCTACCAGCACGCTATCAACGATGACCTGGGTAAACACCGGCAGCAGCATTTGCAAGGCGCTGACAATGGCGGCGAGCCCGAAAGCCTTGGCAAAGATACGCGCGAAGGGTTTCAAAAACGGCATCAACCAACCGAATCCGGCGCGCGATTCCGGCGCTTGTTCAAAGGCCTCTGTGTAATCAAACAGCGCCGCATAGCCATTCCATTTTTCGTCGAGTTCCGAGCGCGTGATGCGGCGAATACCGCTTGCCGGGTCGGCAATCCAGGCATATTTGTCGGTGATATGAAAGAGCACCACCCAATGATAATTTTCCCAGTGAATGATTGCCGGAAGCGGCATGTGCGCGACGTTGGTTTTCGAGGCTTTGACGGAACGCGCTGCCAAACCGAGGGCTTCGGCTCCCTGACACAAGCCGCGCAAACTGGTCCCGTCAGTTGAGGTATGAACGACCTGCCGAATACGCGTCAGGGAAACTTTCCGACCAAAGTGACGACAGACCATAGCCAGACTGGCGGCGCCGCAATCCATTTCATCAATCTGTTTGACATGCGGAAACCGGCCGATACGTTTGTGGCTTTTGACAAAGTGTCCGTCTTCGGTGGCAAACAAACCCAGGTGCGCAGCCGTTTGGCGCTCGTCGAGTTGGCGAGGGCTGACCTGTTCGGTCGCTACGGCGCCTGCCGGCAAAATCTCTTCAGCGAAATCCAGCGGCAACCGCGCCGTCTTCTGATAATCATGCTGGATGACGCGCGCTTCAATCAGCTTCCTGAATTCGGGAAATCTGGCGTACAGTTTGCCAAAGGTGGTTTCATTAAGCTGAATCAAACGACATTCGGTTAAGGCTTCGACGGTGGCGCGGCGCGGTTGGTTTCTGGCAATGGAAAGTTCGCCGAACAAATCGCCTTTGCGCAAGAATGCCAGATTGCGCTGGCCTTCGCCGCGCTCTTCCCACATCCGCAAGCGGCCTTCTTCAACGATGAACATCGCGCCGCTTCGGTCGCCTTGACGGATGATTACCTGACTGGCTTCGACGGTGAACGTTTCAGCTTCGAGGGCCAAAAGTTTCAAGGCCTCGGCCGGCAGTTTGGCAAGCACCGTATAGAGTTTGATGAAATGAACCAGGCGGCGCGGACGGTGTTCCTGTTCAATGTAGTGCTTAATTTCAGGATGATTGGCGAGCAGCGCTTGAAACAGCGCCGGATCTAGCTTGTAGGCCTGCACGTCGCTACTGGCGCGGACGGTGGTGGTGCGTTTGCCAATCCTCAGCGGGTCGAGCAAACCGGTTGCGCCAAAGGTTTCGCCAGGTTTTAAAACATTGAGCGGAATCTCTTCCCCGCCGGCGCCGCGTTTGACCATCCGCGCCCGACCTTCAGTCAACACATAAACGGCATCCGTGGCTTCACCTTCGCTAATGATGTCACCGCCGAAACTGAAATGGGCTGGCACGAAACAATCCATCACCAACTTTTTCAACTCCGCCGGCAGAAACATCATCATCGGCAACTCTTGTAAGGCAATTCGTTTGTCATCCATAGGTTTTTTCCAAGAAACGTAAATAGGCTACTCAGGAATTTGCTTATCTCGACGCGCTTCGGCGTAGGGCTTTCTTTCACTCTTCATCAAACCATCCATCGCACTTGTTCGTTCATCGCTTGCTCCGTAAAACTGGCGATAATTGCCCGTTCGGCGCGGGCGCGGATTTGCGGGTCATCAGCCGCCGGCAAGCGTTTATTGAGAAGCGAAAAGAGCGGGAAGCCTTGCCAAATTTTCACCGGCCCCAGCACCTCGCCTTGGCGCGCCGCCAGAAAATAGGGGCGAATATTCAGCTCAATTTCATCTGCATAAAATTTCCACTCGCCCAGCTTGCCGTGGGCGTTGCTGGCGATTTCATCAAGCGTCAACCCGTCTTCGCTCACGCACCAGGCGGCTTCGCGCGCCACACGCTCTTCAGCAAACCACAGGTAACGGCAATCGAAGCGCATCCATTCCAGGCGATGATCGGTAATTTTCGTTTCAATCCGCCGGGCGGTGACCACCTCTTGGCGTTGCCGTTCAAAGGCGCTTTCAAGGTGGGCGATTCGCTCAACGGGTGAAGCCGTTGTCGGGCGCTTGACGGCATCCGCGCCCAGGACAACGGCGGCTCGCCCGGCCAACCGAACAGCCCAGTCGCGCAGTTTATCGGCGCACACGGCATGAAGCTTTATGACCTCGGTTACCGATTCATCGCGAATCGGATTGGCCGCGACGATGTCGCCGAGTTGATTGGCCAGGCGGGCGCGCAATAGTTGTCCGCGTAAATAATTCATCCAATCCTCGACCGTTATCTGCCAACGGGCTAGCCAGCCGTTGGCGTCTTCGGCGCTGACCAGATTGTGCGCATAACGAAAGGCGTTCGCAGCGGCGCGCAGGTCTGTGGCCGCAGGCAATTGGTCAGCCTGGGCAGCGGCGCGCAAACAAGCCAGTGACTCGCGCGTCTCTTCAAAAAACGCTTGCCACTCTCCCCAGGCCTGTGCCGCGAGCACAATCTCTTGCCAGCCAAATGCGTCGTCTGCAACGGTAAAAATCGGACATTCATTGTTGCCAGCTTCCATTTTCACCTCTCAATTGGTTCAGGCGAAAAGGCGCGGCGAAAACTATCATGGAAAAAAAATCGCAGTGATTTACTTAATGGCCCTAATCTTGCATTTTTAAATTTCACTTATAATAGGTTGAGAAGGAGCAGCAAATGAAAACCCTATCGTTTGTGACATTGAGCCTCCTGGCAATCAGTTTGTTATTTCTCGATGAAGAGCAAAATAAAAAGTTACAGATGTACGAAGATACAAAGGTCATAAAAAAAGCGATAAGAATGGACTTCGATGCAAAATCCATGAAAGAAGAAATCTTAAAGCAAGTGCCTATCGGCAGTTCGATTTATGACGCCAAACACACCCTGGAAGAGAATTGCTTTGGTTGTGAAATGTATAAAAATGGCAGCTTTACCGAAAAACGATGGGAAGATCCTAAAGGGTTAGGGAGAGGAAATGTCAGCCATTACAACGAAGACTTTCTTAGCTGTCGTAAACATGAAACACCATATCTATATGTCATGGAGGAATGGATGGTCATCATTGTGCACCATAATGATGTGGTTTCAGACGTTTTTGTGAATACCGGGCTTACTGGCCCATAGTTGACCGCGACTACTTATGAGGGCTAGCACCGGGAGACGTCTGAGTTGAATTCGATTAGAGGCAGCTGTTTTAGGTCAATGAAATATACAATTATTAGAGACCATCTGGCTCTGTTGAAATCCTCTTATTAAGGGAAAACGAATGCAGACACGGCTACAACCGATAAAGATTGTAGGCAACTCCCAGCAACAGGGCTTGCCGCCGTTGCGTCTCCTCACTCCGTCCCGGCGCTTTCGCACTCAGTTTGCGCTTCACCACAGAAAACACGCTCTCGACTTGGGCTCGCTGCGCATACTGCTTGTGCGGGAAACGCTTGCGCATCTGCGCCCGCACTCCCTTAATCTTCCACTCCGCTTTGCCGCGCTTGGCCGGGATAAGGCTCTTGGCTCCCAGCACCTGGCGGATGTGTTGATGATTGCGTTCCGCATCAAATTCCGCATCGGCCAACACCAGACCCATCGGCGTCGCCTGCTGCGCAGCGTCAACCAAGGGTCGCAAGGTCGCGCAGTCGTTATAAGGACCTGGACGGGCGGCCTGCGACAACACGCAACGGCGCAGCACATCGACAACCACCGTCCATTTACACCAATGCCGCCACTGAAGCCCTTCACCACGGTCGCGCTGGCGGTTGACAAAGAAGGTGCTGATCGAACCCGGCGCCAGCCCCGTGGCGTCAACGGCCACGGTGGCTTTCTTCGGTTTGCGCCCTCGGCCCTGATATGGCAAACGGTTGACGATAGCCAAGAGCACGGTGTCGAGCATCTCGTCAGTGACGCGGCGCATAAAGCGATAGAGCGTCGTATGATCGGGGACTCGCTCAAGGCCAAGCGCCGCACGCAACTCAGAATGCTCGGCGAGTCGAACTTCGGCTTCGCGGAAGGTCCAGTCCTCGAAGCGCATCAAACACAAAATCGTCATCAGTTGCGGCTGAGTGAAAGTATGCTTGGAGAACTTACGGCTGTAAGCAGGCAGAACGTCTTGCAGCACTTTCATTGCCGTGCGAGCAAACAATACCAAACCGACTTCAGCCATCTCGATCACCTCTAAAGGTATCGTGTGACTGAAAAACTTAGGATGTCAACAGAGCCAGACGGCGTCTAATAATTTTTCGCAGATGATAGTTTTTGTCGCACGGATGCGCCTGAGCTAACGGGCACAAAAACTTGCGCCTGAAAGTTGCGGTCTAAGGCCGCAGCTCAATGTAACTAAGTTTTCGCTAGGAGAAATAAAGGATGCGCCTGAAGCATCAACAAAATCACCGCGCGAGAAGCGCACAAGAGCAGGAGATTGAACTCGACGACTTGGGGCCGATGGATGAGGAAGTGAACCGAGTCAAAGGCGGATTTACCCCTGACGGCCGACAGCTCGTCATAACGATAAAGGACGGACCGGCTGCTGGATGAAGAAATGGGTTGAGCCCGTTTGCGTCTAACCGTTCAGATTTTGCTTCGTCCGATGCAACCCGTAGGAGAAAAAATAATTGTGAGACTCAGCACCCAACAACAGAATATAAATACCCTCAATGAAGCCTGGAGCTTTCCAGCTTTTTCCGAAAATGAGCTTTACGTTCTCGATGACCTCATCCTTGATCCGGCCCTGAAAGAGGGAACTCAGATAAAAGGCGGAGAGCAGTTCAACGGCTCAACCGTACGGCTCAGGATAGCGGTCGCCAATAACCAGGGGAAATTGTAAAGCTTCACCTGATGAATAACTTTTTCCATCGGCGTTTGACTACCCTGGGTCGCTTTTTCGCGGGCTGCCGGATGGGCCTTCGATAAGCGTTTTAACCGGATGTACTTGCTCAAACGCGGCAACTTAATTTAACCAATCCTATTAATGAGGAGAAAACCACAATGAAAGTGAACCATAATCCACAGAACTTGATTGCCATCGAAGAGGCAATCCAACTTGAAGACCTGAGCTTGCCTGACGAGCAAGCGGAAACTACGAAAGCGGGCGAGGGGCTGTGTCACGGCGTGAGCGTGCTGGCTTGGGCAAGAGTTAACGGCGTGAGTTAAAGCTCGCGATGACGACCCTGGCCCTACAAACTGGTGACTTGGCTCAGAAACCGATGATTTTCGAAACGTCATCTCGCCTGATTGCCAGCGAAGAAAAAAATTGAGCCGTCGTGATAGTTTTCCCTCCGCTCATGCGCCTGAACAAATGAGCGCCAGAAAGGCGCTCAAGTGATTAACAAGCGTTTAATAAAAATCAGAACAACCAACCCTTAAATAAAGGAGATTGAATGAACACAGAAAATATAGAGCAACCCGGAATAGAAACGTCCGACCGAGTCGAAGATCTATTGCTGAACGAAGTTTCAGCAGAGAAGGTCAAAGGTGGCGTTATCATGGCTCTCTTGTTGCCTGCCGTGCAAAAGGTGTAATCAAGGAGCCCAGCCACCGATCGGCAAAAACCTGCTTTGTCGGTAAACCGGCATCGTAACCAAGAAAATCAATTTACCAAAGGATTCTAAATGAATAACGAAAACAATCAATCAACAAACTCATCAACGGTCATTGAAGATTTGACCTTGAACGAAACCACCACAGACCAGGTCAAAGGCGGCGCCACCGATTTCCTGTTGGAGATTGATGGCATTAAGGGCGAGTCCAGCACGATCGTTCCCCCGCGTAACCTCAGATAACCCGAAACCGGCTGTAAACCATCTTTGCACAGCCGGTGCCCCTAGGCACCTGAGGCGTTGGCAAATTAAATTGCCAATGCCTCATCGGCAATTTATTGGATAAGGAAATATGACAGACCAATCTTCCAGCCCGCTGCCACAACTCTATGC
>JBIOWC010000052.1:0-8708 GCA_044868105.1 Blastocatellia bacterium | reverse complement strand
CACTCTCTTTATTCATCATTCAGCGTTCTGACTTCATATCTTTTGTAGCTTAATCATTAACTTTGAGTACGGCGAGAAAAGCTTCCTGTGGGATTTCGACTTTGCCGACGCGCTTCATGCGCTTCTTGCCTTCTTTCTGTTTTTCGAGCAGTTTGCGTTTGCGGGTGATGTCGCCGCCGTAACATTTCGCCAAGACATTTTTGCCCATCGCTTTGACGGTTTCGCGGGCAATGACTTTATTGCCGATGGCGGCTTGAATCGGCACTTCAAAAAGTTGTCGCGGGATGAGCTTGCGCATCTTTTCGACCAGTACTCGCCCTCGCGAATAAGCAAAATCGGTATGAACAATCAGTGACAGGGCATCAACCGGTTCACCCGCAACCAGCACATCAAGCTTCACCATATCGCCTTCGCGATAACCGATAAGTTCGTAATCAAACGACGCATAACCGCGCGACACGGTCTTCAAGCGGTCATAAAAATCGAGCATGATTTCGGCGAGCGGTATTTCATAAGTCAGCAGCACACGCTTGGGCGCGGGATATTCGAAGCTGATTTGCACGCCACGTTTTTCTTCGAGCAACGTAAACAACTGCCCGATGAATTCATCGTTGCACATAATCATGGCGCGAATGTACGGCTCTTCAATCATGGAAATCTTGCCAGGGTCGGGAAGCCGCGACGGGCTATCAATCTCTAACACTTCGCCCGAAGTCGTAGTCACACGAAAACGCACGGTCGGCGCCGTGGTAATCAATTCCAAATCAAATTCGCGTTCCAAACGCTCCTGCACAATCTCCATGTGCAACAGACCTAAAAAGCCACAGCGAAACCCAAAGCCCAAGGCCACCGACGCTTCAGGCTCGTAAAAGAACGACGAATCGTTGAGCCGGAGTTTATCGAGCGCGTCACGCAATTCTTCGTATTTGTTCGATTCGACCGGGTAAAGCCCTGCGAAGACCATGGGCTTGATGCGTTTGAAACCCGGAAACGGGGTCAGGGTTTGTCGCGCCGCTTCAGTAACCGTGTCGCCGATTTCAACGTCGGCGACGGTCTTAATCGCAGCCGTAAAAAATCCAACTTCGCCGGCGCTCAGTTGGTCAATCTCTATGGGCTTCGGCGTCAAAACGCCGAGCGCATCAACCAGATAATCTTTCTGGGTGTCCATAAAGCGCACGCGCATGCCTTTTTTTATTACTCCGTCAACCACGCGCATGAGCACCACGACGCCACGATAGCTGTCGAACCACGAATCGAAAATCAACGCCTTGAGCGGTTCATCCGTGCTGCCCGCGGGCGGCGGCACCTCACGGACGATGCTCTCCAGCACTTCATCAATGCCAATCCCCATCTTTGCGGAGATATTCACTACATTATCGGTTTCCAGCCCGATGGTGTGTTCAATCTCTTCGCGCACGCGGTCGGGTTCGGCGCCCGGCAAATCAATCTTGTTGATGACCGGAATTAAATGCAGATTGTGGTCCAGCGCCAGATAAGTGTTGGCCAGCGTCTGCGCCTCGACGCCTTGCGAAGCGTCAACCACGAGCAGGGCTCCTTCGCACGCTGAAAGCGAGCGCGAGACTTCGTAAGAGAAATCGACGTGGCCGGGTGTGTCAATCAGATTGAGAATGTAATCGCGCCCATCTTTGGCTTTGTAATAGAGACGCACGGCGTGCGCCTTGATGGTGATGCCGCGCTCGCGTTCGAGATCCATAGCATCAAGCACCTGTTCACTCATCTCGCGGTGCGATAAAGCGCCGGTTACTTCGAGCAAGCGGTCAGCCAGCGTACTCTTGCCATGATCAATATGAGCAATGATGGAAAAATTTCTAATATGTGATAATTCGGACATCTTTAATCGTTTCTAGTTACAGTTTCGAGTTTTTAGTTTACACGAACTTCAAATCATAACCTAACGGGAAACCAGAGACCAGAATCTCTTATTGGGTAGTATCCTAAAAATGTGATGAAGTGTGAGAACCGGCGAAGCGGGTGAACGCATAAAGCCCAGTACGTCAGTGCTGGGTATCTGTGTCGTTATGAACGCTAGACCGCGAAGCGGGCTTATGAAAGAGCACCACAACTTTAGGACACCGCCCTAATTTGGCTGGGTAACCTTCGCGGGTTCGCGTTTTGAGTTTGATCTCGAGGATGGCTGTCGAAAATTATTCTTCCCAATCTGTCCAGCCTTTTTTTCTCCAATTCCAGGGGGCGGGTTTTTCTTGGGTTACAACCTCAGGGTTTATGTCATTCCCACACCGCTTGACGCGTAGTGCGATATCCACATCAGCCCCTTTCTGGACGAACCAAATTTCCACTCTTCGGTTGAACGCGGCGCCGTTTTTCGTATAGGGGCAACGATCGCTGAAGTTGCGCGTGATGATGCGAGAGGCATCAATTTTTTTCTCTTCAATCAAATAGCGACGGTCAAAATTGATGCGCGTGATTGACATCCCTTTTCGCTCTCTTGTCTCTCGATGACCGTCTAATACGATGAGCCAATTTTTATCTTGAACCATTCTGTTTGCCGCTTCATCCAAACAGGCGGCGTGTTCTTCGCCAACCGTGGGCCTATTCAGACGGAAAAAGAGCGGCCCGCAGGGAATAAGCCCTAGAGGACGTATCGGGTCACCAATTTCTTGCGCGAGGCCATCCGGCGCCACCAGAACCAGAAAAGCAAGGATCGGGATAAAACTGAGAAGACCTTTTTTCACTGCTGCTCCTTTTCTAAACTGTTAGCCAAACACCAGGCTAATTAGTGCAGCATAAGTTAAGAGACCGCCCAACGATTTAACCGTTGAATCGTTGGGCGCAGGTGAGAATTTACTTTGCGTAATCGCGACCGATGAGGGCCGCGCCGATGACCCCGGCCGAGGCGCCGAGTTCGGCAAGAACGATTTCGCAATTATTAAACGACGGCGGGAAGGCGCGACGACGGGTTTCATTAACCGTCGGTTTCAAAATCAAATTACCTGCGGCCATCACCCCGCCACCCATCACCACCATTTCAACATTCAATAAATTGACCACGGCGGCAATCGCGATGCCTAAAAACATGCCGGTGCGCTCCATAATTAGTTGCGCCATTTCGTCGCCGTTTTTTGCGGCAACGCCGATGTCTTCGGCGGTCATCTCGCGGTCACGCGGAATCGCCAAGAGCGACAATGAACTGGTGCGGTCGCGTTGGAGTCGAGCGCGCATACGCCGCACGATGTTCGGACCCGAGGCAATGGTTTCAAGGCAACCGATATTGCCACAGACGCATTCGATACCTTCGGGGTCAATCGTCATATGCCCGAATTCACCGGCGAAACCGGTGGCGCCGCGATAAATTTCCCCGTCCATTACTAAGCCCGCGCCGACGCCTGTGCCCAGGGTCACAAAGAAAACATCCTGCTTACCTTTTGCCGCTCCCGCTTTCAACTCTGCATAAGCCGCGACATTGGCGTCGTTATCTATGACGATGGGTAAACCGGTGGCTTCTGTGAGCCTCGCCGGAATGTCAATATCCCCGAGTTCCGGAAGGTTCGGCAGAGTTTCGATACGGTTGGTTTTAATGTTGACCAGACCGGGCACGCCGATGCCGATGGAGACCGCATTGCCCTCGGCCTGTTTTTGTAAGGCCTGGGCAAAAGTAATAATTTGTGCGAGGAGTTTTTCGGATTCTACTTTTTCGGTGTCCACGCGAGTCTCATACAAAATCCCGCCGTCGTTATTCACGAGGGCGCCTTTGATGGTTGTCCCGCCGAGGTCTATACCGATAAAAACTTGATTATTTTGGCTAGTCATAGAAGCAATCCTTAGAAAGTCAGTGTCAGAACGTATACGTCAGATACCACGCGTTAGATGCCAGCATTTTAATTTACGAAAGGGGGCTGCAAGATTTTTGTCACCGGAATACTACAATAAATATCCGGTTCATCTGACAAACCGATTCAGGCATTCATTATTTTGTCGGAAACCTGAGAATAACAAAGGCTTAAAATGGATGTCAATTTTCGTGCCGTTAGGCTAAAATCTCACGCCGCTTCAATCAGACCAGCAATCATCTAGGCTATTTATCGGGTTGGATAATTGATGGCGAGGTACAGCATGGGCAAAGCAGTTCATAGTTAAAGATGGAAGAAATCATCAGACAATACGGGTTGTGGGCAGTCTTTTTCGGAACCATGATAGAGGGCGATTTAACGCTTCTCTTTGCCGGCGTACTGGCGAAAACCGGACTATTTTCTTTTCGGGATGCTTTTTTAGTCGGCACCGCCGGAGGCTTTGTCGGCGATTCCATCACCTATTGGATCGGCTCGCGCTTTCGTGGCAAAGCTCAATCCTTGAAGTTTTTCGTGCGCGCCAAACCGCGCATTGAGATGTTAATGCGACATTTCGGCGTGCTTTCGGTCTTTATTGTTAAATATGTTTACGGACTGCGCACGGCAAGCGCCATGTTCTGGGGCTTGGCGCATTTTGGCCGAGTGCGCTTTTTAGTTTTGACCTTGCTCAGTTGTGCCGCCTGGGTGGGCATTCTGGCCGGTATCGGTTTTACTTTTGCCACCGGCATTGAAAAGCTGACCGGGGATTTAAAACGCATTCAAATCATCCTGTTGATTATCGTGGGCATCGTCCTGTTGTTTTACGCCATCGGCAAATTCGAGCGCAAAGTCGAAGAGAAAGTTATTGAAGAAGAACTTGAAGAAGAAAAACTGAAATCTACGGAAGGCTCGTAAATAGGGCGTGACCGGCCAACCCGTGATGCGCCCACGCTGGTTTCTAGTCTATACTTTCCACATCTCCGGGCGCGCGGGTTAGCAAGTTGGTTTCGAGGTAAAAACTGATTGCTCGCTGAACAAATTTCTCATTACAAAATTATCAAAAAACTCGGCGCTGGCGGAATGGGCGAAGTTTATCTGGCCGAGGACACCCGTCTGTTTCGTCAGGTGGCGCTGAAAATTTTACCCGCCTCTTATCAATATGACCCTGAACGTCGTTCGCGCTTTCTGAAAGAAGCCCGTGCCGCATCAGCGCTTCGTTCGCCGCACACCGCCGCCATTTATGACATCGGCGAACACCAGGGCCTAAGCTTTATCGTGATGGAATATGTCGAAGGCGAATTGCTTTCGCAGAAGATTGGTGGCGTCGCGTTAGCCGAAAACTTAGTGATTGATATCGTCTCGCAAGTTGCCGAAGCCTTAGATGAAGCTCATTCGCTGAAGATTATTCATCGCGACATTAAAAGCTCGAACATCATGCTTACTCCGCGCGGACTCGCGAAGTTGCTCGACTTTGGACTCGCCAGGGTGACCGGCAGACTTAACGAAGACGCGAAGCGTTACGAAACCTCGCCGCTCGATGACGCAGAGCCGGATAATCTTTCGACCTACCCAACCGTGGCGCTAGTGCCTTACGAGTCAGCAACCGCCGCGCTTGAGGAAAGCCCAACGGCAACCGATGGGCTCGATTATTCAACCAGTCCTACCCTAGCCCTTGATGATCCGAATCAACAGACCGCTCTGCTTGATGAAGACCACCAATCGAGCGCGGCCTTCAATCAGCATTCACCAGCCGACGCTTACAAAACGGTCTATGCGCCGACCACCAGTGAAGAGAAAAAACCGCCCTCGCTCGGTCAGGAAACCACCCTGGGACTATTGATGGGCACCGTGCCTTATATGTCACCCGAACAGGGGTTCGGGCTGGGGCTCGACCTGCGCACAGATTTATTCAGCCTCGGCATTGTGATGTATGAAATGCTGACCGGCAAATTGCCATTTTCGGGGAGCACGCAAGCCGAACTCATTCAAAACATCGCCTTCAAAGAGCCGCCCCCGATGGCTTCAATCAATCAACAGGTTTCAGCCGAGATTGAACGCATCGTCAAAAAATGTTTAGAGAAAGCGCGGGAAAATCGTTATCAAGCGGCGCGCGACCTGTTAAACGATTTACAACAAATTCAAACGGCGACCCCTAAAAAGACCGACTCCATGACGGCGCCCACATCAACCGGCGCCCTCCGTAAACGGTCGCGAAAAGCCATTGATTCGCTCGCCATTTTACCTTTTGAAAATGCCGGACAGGATGCGGATGCCGAATTTTTAAGCGATGGCATTACCGAAAGCATTATCAATAATCTTTCGCAACTGCCGAAGCTTAAAGTCATGGCGCGTTCAACCGTCTTTCGTTACAAAGGCAAAGGGCTTGACCCGCTGGCCGTCGCCAGTGAACTCGGGGTGCGCGCGATTTTGACCGGCCGAGTTTTATCGCGCGGCGATATGCTGGTTATTAAAACCGAAATGGTTGATGCGAGCGATGGAACGCAACTGTGGGGCGAACAATTCAATCGCCCGATGGCCGATATCTTTGCCATTGAAGAAGAGATTTCCAAAGAGATTTCCGAAAAGCTTCGTTTGAAGCTGAGCGGCGAACAGAAGAAGCGTCTCAGCAAACGACATACGAATAGCACAGATGCCTATCAGGAATATTTGAAAGGGCGATTTCATTGGAGCAAACGCACCCGCGAAGGCTTACAAAAGAGTATTGAATATTTCAATAAAGCGATTGATATAGACCCGAATTATGCGCTGGCTTATGCAGGGCTTGCCGATGCTTACAACATTATTGCCAGTTACAGCTCCTCGCCGCCCAGCGAGGCCTTCCCGAAAGCCCGCTCGGCCGCCACCCGCGCCCTGGTTTTGGATGAAGCGCTTGCCGAGGCGCATACCTCACTGGCGTTTGTGAATCTCGGTTACGATTGGGATTGGCGAGCCGCTGAACGCGAATTTCGCACGGCGCTGGCGCTCAATCCCGGTTATGCAACGGCGCACCTCTGGTACGCGCTCTTCCTGGTTGCCATGCAACGCCACGAAGAAGCGCTCGCCGAAATGCGGAAAGCCGAAGCCCTTGACCCGCTGTCGTTGCCCATCAAAGCCAATCTCGGTTGGTTGTTATATATGGGGCGCGATTACGACGGGGCGATTATTCAATTGCAAAAGACCCTGGAGATTGAGCCGAATTATCTTTTGGCGCGTCGTCGTCTGTGGCAGGTTTATGCCATCAAAGGAATGTACGAAGAGTCCGCCGCTGAATTTGAAAAGGCGCTGGCGATTGCCGGTGAAGACCTTGAAACGCTCGCCTCGCAAGCCTATTTCTACGGGCTTTCCGGCAAACCCGATGAAGCGACCCACATGCTTGAAGAACTCGCCGACCTGTCGTGCCATCAATATGTGCCGGCCTATTTCTTCGCCAGAATTTTCATTGGGCTGGGCGACAAAGACCGCGCCTTTAAATTTTTAGATATGGCTTACGAAGAGCGCTATGGACTCTTAGCTTATATGAATGTCGAACCGGAGTTGGACAGTTTACGCGACGACCCGCGGTTTGCGGAGCTGGCTCGACGCGTCGGACTCAGCGAACCCCGGCGTTAACTGGCTTGTTGGCCGCGCTCCATAATTGCGGCGCGTCAGGTGAAGAATAATCCGGGTTCTTTTAATGAGAAACTCTCATTGAAATCCTAAGTCTTAACTTATCAAGAAGGGGTCTGACAAAGATTACCCGGGCAGCCGCGAGCGTTAGCTTTGGTGATTCTCTCTGGGTTAAGGAATAAACTGCAAGTAGCGACGGATTTCCCTATATGCTGATATACTCTTGTTGCTTAACTCAGGTTGGTAAACGGATTCAGTGGAGCGCCAAACATATTTGGATTTGCAAATAAACTAAAAAGTATCTATGCAGAAGATGTCTTTCGCAGCCGGTACAAGTTTTTCGCATTACCGCATCATGTCCAGACTCGGTTCGGGCGGCATGGGCGAAGTCTACCTTGCTGAAGATACCCGTTTAGGTCGTAAAGTCGCGCTCAAAATTTTACCGTCGCACTTTACTCAAGAAGCTGACCGCTTGCGCCGTTTTGAACAAGAGGCGCGCGCCGCATCGGCGCTCAATCACCCCAACATCATTACGATTTTCGAAGTCGGGCGCACCGGCGACACCAATTACATTGTCACCGAATTTATCGAAGGGCATACGCTCCGTCAACGCATGATGAGCGGGCGGCTCAGTCTGCGCGATGCGTTGAAGATCGCCATTCAAGTGGCGAACGCGCTATCGGCGGCCCATGCGGCAGGCATCGTCCATCGCGACATCAAACCGGAAAACGTGATGGTGCGTCCCGATGGTTATGTGAAGGTCGTTGATTTTGGACTGGTAAAGCTCACGGAAATTTTGCCGACCTCGGGCGAATACGATGATGAATCGGAGACCAAAATTCTCAGCACCGATCCCAGTATCGTCATGGGGACGCCGCATTATATGTCGCCGGAACAGGCGCGCGGCTTAAATATTGATGCGCGCGCCGATATTTTCAGCCTCGGTTCGATGTTGTACGAAGTGGTCACCGGACGCACGCCCTTCGACGGTTCGACGCCGGGCGAAATCATCGCTTCGATTCTCTACAAAGAGCCGCCGCTTTTGGCGCGTTATTCAAGAGATGTGCCGAGCGAATTGGAGCGCATTGTCACCAAAGCATTACGCAAGGACCGCGAAGAGCGTTATCAAACGGCCAAAGATATTGCCCTGGATTTAAAAAATTTGCGTCAGCATCTGGCCTTTGAAGAGATCCGCGAACGCTCGATGACGCCCGATGTAAGTTATGAAATCAGCGCCATTCGTAACAGTGGCAGTCGCGCGACGGTGATGGATTATTCCCGTGATGAATTCGTCAG